>DATARH010000261.1:0-3395 GCA_036264235.1 Allostellaceae bacterium | reverse complement strand
CCGCGCCTGCGGGATCAGCTGCCCGATCCTTCGCATCTACGCGACATGGATGCTGCCGTGGCGCGGCTTGTCCGCGCGGTGCATGACGGCGAGTCGATCGGCGTCTTTGGCGATTACGATGTCGACGGTGCGACCTCGGCTGCGCTGCTGACGCGGTTCTTTGCGGCGATCGGGACGCGAACTCGGCTCTATGTGCCGGATCGGCTGCGCGAGGGCTACGGCCCGAATACCCAGGCTCTGCTGAGACTGCGCGATGAGGGCATCCGGGTCATCGTGACCGTCGATTGCGGCACTGCGGCCCATCTGCCTCTGAGTGACGCCGCGGAGGCCGGGCTCGAGGTGATCGTCATCGATCACCACGTCGCCGAGCCTTTGTTGCCGCGGGCCGTCGCGGTCGTCAACCCGAACCGGCTCGACGAGAACAGCCCGCATGGCGCGTTGGCGGCGGTCGGGGTCGCGTTTCTGTTGGTTGTTGCGGTCAATCGCGAATTGCGCCGGGCCGGCTGGTATGGTGCCGGCCGAACCGAGCCGGGCCTATTGCAATGGCTCGATCTGGTGGCGCTCGGCACGGTGTGCGATGTGGTGCCGCTCGGCGGTCTGAACCGCGCTTTGGTCGCCCAGGGAACCAAAGTCGCACGGCACCTTGACAATCCCGGGCTAGCCGCGCTGGCCGCTGTGGCCGGCATCGGCGAGCCGATCGATACTTATCATCTCGGCTTTGTACTCGGCCCGCGCGTCAATGCCGGCGGCCGGGTCGGAGCTGCCGATCTCGGCGCGCGCTTGCTCGCGACCGACGATCCGGTGGTCGCCGCCGAGCTCGCGGCGCGTCTCGACGCCCACAACCGCGAGCGCCGCGATATCGAGGCCTGCACCTTGGCCGCGGCGATCGCGATGGTGGAAGAATCGCCGCAATCGCCCGTCCTCGTCTTTGCCGCAGCGGAGAATTGGCACCCCGGCGTCATCGGGATCGTCGCGGCACGCCTCAAGGAACGTTACGAGCGTCCGGCTTGCGTCGTCGCGCTCGCCGATGGCGTCGGCCGGGGGTCGGGCCGCTCGGTCGCCGGGTTGCCGCTCGGCCCGGCGGTGATCGCGGCACGCCAGGCCGGTCTGTTGATCAACGGCGGCGGCCATGCCATGGCCGCGGGTTTCACGGTCGCGGCGGAAAAACTAGACGCGCTGGAGTCCTTCCTGGTCGAACGGCTGGGCGACGGCATCGGCACCGAGCCGCTGGTCCCCGAATTGCGTGTGGACGGGATACTCTCCATCGCTGGGGCGCAGAGCGAGTTGAGCGACCATATCGCGAGGCTGGCGCCGTTCGGGGCCGCTAACCCGGAACCCCGCTTTGTTTTTCCCTGTGTTCGCGTCCTCCATGCCGAGGCGGTGGGGAGCAGCCATCTGCGCTGCACTCTCGCCGATCCGCTCGACAATGCTCGGCTGCGGGGGATCGCTTTCCGCGCTGCGGGGACGCCGCTCGGTCAGTTCCTCGCCGAGACGCGCGGCACTGCAATCCACATTGCCGGCCATGTCAGGCGCGACAGCTGGCGCGGCGGCGATGCGGTGCAGCTGGCGATCGACGACGCGGCCCAGGCGTCCATTTGACGTCCTCACCGCTCCTCGAACAGCAACCGCCGAGCAACGCTTCGTCTCTGGCGAGCGCGGCCGGAAACGAAGCGAGATTCACGGCATCCGACCGTCTTTGACCTGCTCTCCATCAACTGGGCTTCAAAAAGATCAGTTGACCCGCCGCTATCCCAACACTAAATTCGATGATCGTCGAAATGTAGAAGGGTGTCTAGTGGATCAAAAACATGCGATCGCGGCGCTCGGCGCTCTCGCGCAGGAAACCCGGCTCGTGCTTTTCCGGCTGCTCGTGACCTGCGGACCCGAAGGGCTGCCTGCCGGTATCATCGCCGAAAGGCTCGGCGTGATGCCGTCCTCGCTGTCCTTTCACCTCCAGCAGCTCGTCCACGCCGGCATGATTACGCAGCGGAGGTTGAGCCGGCAGCTCATCTATTCCGCCGAGTACGGCACGATGAACGAGTTGATGGCCTATCTGACCGAGAATTGCTGTGGCCGTGGTATCGCCGCGTGTTCGCCGCTCTGCAATCCCGCCGACACCTTTGCCAAAGGAGAGAGTGATGAAGCGCCTGCACGTGCACGTGTCCGTTGACGACATCGCTGAATCGATCCGGTTCTATTCGACACTGTTCGCGGCCGAGCCGACCGTGCTCAAGAGCGACTACGCGAAGTGGATGCTCGATGACCCCCGGGTCAACTTCGCGATCAGCACCGGGTGCAGAACCGGCGGCGCTGCCGCGGGCTTTTCGCATCTCGGCATCCAGGCCGAGGACGAGAGCGAACTCGCCGAGATTTACGACCGACTGAGCCAGGCCGAGCGGCCGATCCTCGAGCAGAAAGCCACCGCCTGCTGCTATGCGAAATCCGATAAGCAGTGGATCGCCGACCCCCAAGGCGTTCCATGGGAAACGTTCCTCACCTATGGGGAATCCACGATCTACGGCGAAAGTGATACTCTGGCGCAGCTGAGGGAAGCGACCGAGCGGGAAGGGCGCGAGCCCACCGCACTTGCACAACCTGCAGCTGAACCTGCCCTGGCGGGCGCCCGTTGCGATCCCTCCTGCTGCACCGCTTAGGAAGTCGGTGAAAATCGGCCGCCACGGGGCGGCTCCACGGTTGGAGTTATCATGACATCCGTCACTGAAGTCGGCCGGCGCCGCGCGGCGCCGGCGCTCGGCACGTTTGAGCGCTATCTGACGGTCTGGGTCGCGCTTTGCATTATCGCCGGCATTGTCCTCGGCCGGCTCTTGCCTGTGCCCTTCCAGGCGCTCGGCCGCATGACCGTGGCCGAGGTCAATATCCCCGTCGCGGTGCTGATCTGGCTGATGATCGTGCCGATGCTGCTGAAGGTCGATTTCGGCGCGCTGCATCGGGTGGCCGAACAGTGGCGCGGCATCGCTGTGACTGTCGGCATCAACTGGCTGGTCAAGCCGTTCAGCATGGCGGCGCTAGGCTGGCTCTTCATCGGTTGGTTGTTCCGCCCGCTGCTGCCCGCCGATCAGATAGACAGCTACATCGCCGGGCTCATTCTTTTGGCCGCGGCGCCATGCACTGCGATGGTGTTCGTGTGGTCCAACCTGACGGACGGCGAACCGAACTTCACCCTCACCCAGGTCGCGCTCAACGACACCATCATGGTCTTCGCCTTTGCGCCGATCGTGGGAGTGCTGCTAGGCCTGTCGGCAATAACGGTGCCGTGGTCGACCCTGTTTCTCTCGGTCGTCCTTTATATCGTCGTGCCGGTCATCGCGGCTCAGCTTTGGCGGCGATCGCTGCTGGCACAGGCCGGTGAGGCGGCTCTCGCAAAGACCCTCCGG
>DATARH010000154.1:0-16598 GCA_036264235.1 Allostellaceae bacterium | reverse complement strand
TGGATCCCGCATTGGCTGAAGCAGATGGACTTCACCTATGTCGAGCGTCCGGTCTTCACCAAGGGCTGGAAATCGGCCGAAGGCCTGATGCCGAGCGACTACTGGAAGCGCAACATGTTTGTCGAGTTCATGGAGGATGATCTCGGCGTCGCATTGCGCGACCGCATCGGTGTCGAGAACATGCTGTGGGGCAGCGACTACCCGCATGCCGAGGCGACGTTCCCACGCTCGCAGCAATTCCTCAGCCGCATGTTCGTCGGCGTGCCCGAGACCGATCTGAAAAAGATCACCTCGGAAAACGCCGCAAAGATGTTCGGCTTCACCCTGAATTGACCGCAGCGTCATCGCGACGAGAGCGAAGCGACGAAGCAATCTCCGCGCGCCTAGAGCCAACGAGATTGCTTCGCCGCGCTCGCAATGACAGAGCATGCAACAGCGCCGGACGGCTTTGTCGCCGTAGCAAAGACGGATGACATCCCGCCGGGGCAGATGAAATTCGTCGCGGTCGAACGGGAGCGCATCGTTCTGGCCAATGTCGATGGCGCGTTCTATGCGCTGCGCGACGTCTGCGGTCACAAGAACGCGCCGCTGTCGCGCGGCCGGCTTGACGGATACCTGATCGAGTGTCCGCTGCACTTCGCGACCTTCGACGTGCGCACCGGCAAGCTCGTCGACGGTCCGGTCTCGGCCGATGTGCCGAGTTACCAGGTTCTGGTCGCCGATGGCTGCATTTATCTGAAGCGGGGGACCGCGGCCGCAGCGTGAGCGCGCGGCGTTGACGCCCCCGCAATCCCGAGAAGATACTTGCGGCGATCAAGCGCGCCGTTGCCGCTATTTGGCAGCGGTTCGACCGAACAGGACGCCGCCCAGGCGGGGAACGGCGCCCCAGGGTAGGAGTCGCCGATGGCCACTGCACAGACGTCCGAAAGCCTGCTGGAGATGTTCGACAACGCGCCGCTCAACCGGCGCTATTGGACCTCGTTCAGTCTCTTGTCCGCGATCACCATCCTCGACTTCTTCGACTTCTTTCTGATTGCCTTCATCCTGTCGAAGATCGGGCCGGAGTGGAAGCTGACCTACGGCGAGTCGGGTCTGATCCTCTACGGTGGCGGGCTCGGCGCGATCCTCGGCGCGCTGGTCTGGGGCAGCTTGTCCGACGTGCTGGGCCGCAAGTTGCAGATCGTCACCGGCACCTTCATCTGCGCCGTCAGCGCGGCGCTGATCGGCGTACTGCCGACCGGTGCCTGGGTGCTATTGGCGATCCTGCGCATTCTCGTCGGGTTCGGTCTTGCCGCAGCGGTGACGCCGTGTCTGACGATCGTCGTCGAACTGACGCCGACGCGCTGGCGCACCTTGATGACGAGCTTTTACATCGTCTTTGCCAGCGCCGGCACATTCCTGGCCTCGGTCGTATCCGGAGCGCTGTTCGACACGATCGGATGGCGTGGCTTGGCGCTGCTCGGCATAGCCCCCGCGATCCTGGGGTTCCTGGTCTGGGTCCTGGTGCCGGAATCGGTGCGCTGGCTGACGGCCAAGGGCCGCTTTGCCGAAGCGCGCGACGGAGTCGCGGCCCATCTCGGCTTGCCGCGCGAACAGGTCCCGTTGCCGACCCTCGCCCCGGTCGCGCCGCCGCGTGGTAGCCTGAAGGAGCTCTACGACAGCCCGCGCCTGTTCTGGCAGACGGTCATCTTGTGGGGCGGATCGTCGACCGCGGTTTACGGCTATTACCTCTGGGGCCCGACCATCGCCGCATTGGTGCTGAACGTGCCGGTCGGCCAGGCCGCCCGCTACTTCATCTATGTCTCGGGCGCGGCGGTAACCGGCAAGATCCTGCTGTCGATCATCGCACCCCTCACCGGCCGTCGGCTGATCGGCACGGTGTTCGGCGTGTTGTCGGCGGTCTGTCTTGCGCTCGCGGCCTTCTATCACGACGCGCTGGTCGGCGGCTTCCCGCTGATGATTATCCTGATCGCCGCTGCCGCCTTCTTCTGCGAGGGCGGGTTCTCGAACCTGGCGCCGTACACAGTCGAGCAATATGGCGTCCGCTTGGGCGCGCGCTCCTCCGGTCTCGGGCAGGCGGCGAACGGCGTCGGCAAGATCGTCGGGCCGCTGGCCCTGGCGCTGATTGCCGGCAGCGACAACATCATCTCGCCGCAGGCGACCTCCGCCGCGGTGACGCCCGCCTTTCTCTTCCTCGCGGCCGGGATGCTGCTGGTCGCGCTCGCCTACGTGCTCCTCGGTGTGGAGACGCATGGACGCACGATTGAGGAAGTCGCCGCCGAGGAGTCCCGTCCGAGCCAGCCCCGTCTCGCGCCCGGCAACTAAGGCGGCGCTGGCCCCGCGCTTGACCGCGCCGGGCTGCTTCTTACATGCAGCCCATGGCGCGGTCCGATGATGCCCTGGCGTGGCACGGGACGACGATCCTCTGCCTTCGCAAGGGCGGCGAGGTCGTCGTCGCCGGCGACGGCCAGGTCTCGATGGGCCAGACCGTGGTCAAATCCAACGCCCGCAAGGTGCGCCGGCTCGCTTCCGGCTCGGTGATCGCCGGTTTCGCCGGCTCGACGGCCGACGCGTTCGCGCTGTTCGAGCGCCTCGAAGGCAAGCTCGAACAGTATTCCGGGCAATTGACCCGGGCCTGCGTCGAGCTCGCCAAGGACTGGCGCACCGACCGCTATCTGCGCCGCCTCGAAGCGATGATGGCGGTCGCCGACAAGGAGGTCTCGCTGATCCTCTCCGGCACCGGTGACGTGTTGGAGCCCGAGGACGGCATCATCGGTATCGGCTCCGGCGGCGGCTATGCGCTCGCCGCGGCGCGGGCGCTGATCGATATGGACGGGCTCGATGCTGAAACGATCGCGCGGCGGGCGATGGCGATAGCCGGGCAAATCTGCGTCTATACCAACGACAAGGTCATCGTCGAAAAGCTGTCCTCCGAATGAGTTCGTTCAGTCCGCGCGAGATCGTCTCCGAGCTCGACCGCTACATCGTCGGGCAAAACGATGCGAAGCGCGCCGTCGCGGTCGCGCTGCGCAACCGCTGGCGTCGCCAGCAGCTCGCGCCCGAACTGCGCGAAGAGGTGTTGCCGAAGAATATTCTGATGATCGGCCCGACCGGCTGCGGCAAAACCGAAATCGCCCGCCGTCTGGCGCGGTTGGCACAGGCCCCGTTCCTCAAGGTCGAGGCGACCAAATTCACTGAGGTCGGTTATGTCGGCCGCGATGTCGAGCAGATCGCCCGCGACCTCGTCGAAATCGCGATCGCGATGACCCGCGAGCGCCTCGCCAAGGAGGTCGCGCCAAAGGCGGAGCTCGCGGCCGAGGAGCGGGTTCTTGACGCCTTGGTCGGAGCCTCGGCCAGCACCGACACGCGGCAGAAATTCCGCAAGATGCTACGCGAAGGCATGCTCGACGACCGCGAGATCGAGGTCCAGGTGCAGGAAAGCGCGGCGGCGAACCTGCCGACCTTCGAAATCCCCGGTTTGCCCGGCGCGCAAATGGGCATGCTCAATCTCGGTGATATTTTCGGCAAGACGTTCGGTTCCCGCGCCAAGCCGAAAAAGCTCTCCGTCGAGCAGAGTCACCGCGTGCTGCTGGCCGAGGAAAGCGACAAGCTGCTCGATCAGGAAAGCGTCGTCCGCGAAGCCATCGCCTTGGTCGAGCAGAACGGCATCGTCTTTCTCGACGAGATCGACAAGATCTGCGGCCGCACCGAGCGCGGTGGCGGCATGAGCGGCGCCGATGTCAGCCGCGAGGGCGTGCAGCGCGACCTGCTGCCGCTGATCGAGGGGACGACAGTCGCCACCAAACACGGCGCGGTGCGCACCGACCACGTTCTGTTCATCGCATCCGGCGCATTTCACCTGGCAAAGCCTTCCGATCTATTGCCGGAACTGCAGGGCCGGCTGCCGATCCGGGTCGAGCTGAAAGCGCTCGACCGCGACGATTTCCGCCGCATCTTGACCGAGCCCGAGGCGAGCCTGATCAAGCAGTACAAGGCGCTGCTCGCGACCGAAGGCATTGAGCTCGAGTTCCTGCCGGCCGCGATCGACGAGATCGCGCTGTTGGCCGAGCAGATCAACGGTACCGTCGAGAATATCGGCGCGCGGCGCTTGCACACGATCCTCGAACGGCTGCTGGAAGAGATCAGCTTCACCGCCTCCGATCAGCCGAGCGGCACGGCGGTCACGATCGACGAACACTATGTGCGCGAGCGCGTCGGCGAGCTCGCCAAAAATGCCGATCTGTCACGGTTTATCCTATAGTCACTTCACTCTATGTCCGGCCGTGCAGCCAGTCCTCGATCATCCGGCGGGCGATCGAGTCGAGCCGCGGCAGCCGGAATTCATCGTCATCGGTATGTGACAAAAGCCAGTCGCGCTCGAACCAGCGGGCATCGGCCAATTCGCCGTCGTCGAGGCTGATCTCGGTCGTCGCCGCTTCGGCATAAAAGCCCAGCATGATGTTTGCCGGGAACGGCCACGGCTGCGACGAGTGGTAGTGCACCGCGCCGACCCCGATTGCGGTCTCTTCACGCACCTCGCGCGCGACCGCGTCTTCGAGCGCCTCGCCCGGCTCGACAAAACCGGCCAGCGTCGAATACATGCCCGGCAGCGGGAAGTTCTTGTTGTGGCCGAGCAGCGCCCGGTCGCCATCCGTCACCAGCATGATCACCGCCGGGTCGGTGCGCGGGAAATGCATCGTCTTGCAGGCGGGATCGGTGCAGCGCCGCATATAGCCGGCTTCCTCGCTGCGAGTCGGCGCGCCGCAGACACCGCAAAAGCGGTGGCGCGAGTGCCAGAACGCCATCGCCCGGGCGAGCGCCAGCAGCGCGCCTTCCTGGCGTTCCAGCCGGCCGGCCAACTGGCGCAAATCCGCGAACCGTACTTCGGCGGCTTCGATGCCGGCCGCCTCCAACGCCGGCGAGCGCAGCATTTCGAGCGGCGCGTCTAGGCCGGAGACATCCAGCGCGAAATGCGCGCGCTGATCGACGACACCGAGCAGCACCAGCTCGCCGGTCGCGAGCCGCTCCTCGACATCGCCGTACAGCGCGGTCGCGGCCGCGACGGTCAGGATCGCGGCGCGCGGCTCGCCGTCATCGACCTCGATGACGAGGTTCTGGTTGCGCCAAACCGGCACGAACACCGACGCCGAATGCGCCGCGGCGCTGCGCAGCCATTCACTGTCGCGGCGGCGCAGGCCGGCGCGGTCGAACCCCGGTGCAGCGTAGTAATTCGGTGCCCGCATCAGTTGATCGAGTGTGCGGCTCCTACTCCACCGGCACGAAGATGCAGTGACGGATCTTGCCCCCCACCGCCTTCGACAGATGCCCCTTGCCGGTCGTGTCCTCGACCAGGATCACCTCGCCGGCGCCGATCGTTCGGGCTTCACCGTCGCTCGCGGTGATCTGCACGCCGGCATCGAGGTTGATGATGTATTGCCGACGCGGCGCCGGATGCCAGTCGAGATCGTAATCGGGCTGCACCTGTCGAAAAATGATGCCGGTCGCCGGCAGGCGCTTCGACAATTTGCCGGCATTGGTCTCCTCGGCCCATTGCACCTCGACGTCGCGCCAATGCGACTGGCCCTGGGCATCGGCATAGAGGTTGTGAATCCGCATCGTCGCGTTCTCCCGTGTTATTCGGCGGCGGAAACCTGTGGCGCTTCGGTCAGCGCGCCCGCCGGGGTTTCGATCTTGTAGAGCCGGGCGCAATTGTCCCAAAGGATCTTGCGTCGCGCCTCGTCCCCGAGATTGAGGCCGAGGAACTGCGAGATCGCCTCGGGGAAGGCGCCATCGGAATGCGGATAGTCGCTGGAGACGACGAAGTAATCCGCTCCCATCTTGTCGACGACATCGACCGCCGGCTCCTCGTCGACATCGAGCGCGATGTAGCACTGCCGCCGGAAATATTCGCTCGGCAGCATCGACAGCTGATGCTCGCAGCCGGGGCCGAACTTCTCCCACTGGTCGTCGAGCCGCCACAGCCACCAGTAGAGCCAGCCGGCGGTACCTTCGAGGAAGGCGGCGCGCAGTTTCGGATGGCGCTCCATGATGCCGCCGGTCGTCATGCTGGCAATCGCACCCATCAGCTCGACCGGGTTGCGGATCGCATGCGCGATCGGATGGAAGTTGGCATGGCCGACATAGCGGCGGCCGGCGTCGTCCTTCAGCGAGGTGTTGCCGGTTGGATGAAAGCCGATCGGCACGTCGAGCTCTTCGAGCGCGTGCCATAAGGGCTCGCAGGCCTCGTCATGCAGATGCTGGCCGTTGACCGGGTTAGGGGTGCCGATCACCGCGACCGCACCCAATTCGGTGACGCAGCGGCGCGCTTCCTCGACCACGCTTTTGACGTCGTGCATCGCGAGCTGGGCGGCGAATTTCAGGCGCTGCGGGTTGACGCGGCAGTAGTCATAGGCCCAGTCGTTGTAGGCGCGGGCCAGCGCCGCTGCGTAATCGGGCGCGAGGTCGTCGTGAGACAGGATCTGACGGCCGCGGGTGCCGTACATCACGGCGACATCGATCCCCTCGATATCCATCGCGGTCAGCGTCGAGGGCGCATCGAAGCCCTGCGCCCGCGCCACCGCGAAATGCGGGTGCCGGGCACGGCTGCGCCGGCGCAGTTCGCGGCTCGAGACCGTCGCGCCGACCTGATTGGCGTGCGCCGGGATCGCGAGCCCCTGCACCTGCATGCCCATGATCGTGTCGGTGTTGCCCTTGTCTTCTTTGCTCTCGCTGAGCTTTTGCTGCTGCCCGCCGAAGAACACCGGCGGGTTGGCGCGATGCGGCCCCTGCAGGTAGCGGGCCCAGAGATCGTCGGGCTCCATCATGTGGAGGTCGCTGTCCATGATCAGATAGCCGTCACGCGCCATCGCTCACCTCCTCAGCGTTTCCCTGGAGCCTCGCACGCCGAGGGAATTCTCGGCGCTTTCGTCGATCATACAGCAATCGGGATCGGGGCAAAGTCGGGCTGCTGTATGCAACTACTGGTTTCCCACAACATTCGCCGTCACCTGATAATTCAGGCGATTTTCAGGCGGATTTCGCGAAATGGTTGAACAGCGCCGCTCGCGAGCGGCAAGCGCCTGCGACGGTTTCGGCCCGAAAGCGTCGTGGTGATGGAAATGGCATCGCTAGCATCTGGGAAGGGCATATGAACATAACAAGAACGACTCAGAGGAAATCTCACACCACTCCGCCACTTCCCGCACGCTCAGCGCGGGCCGTAATAGCCGTAATAACCCGGGGGCGGCGCGTATTGGTTGGCGAGCGCCGGATTGTAGGGCGGCGGCGGTGGGTAACCCAAATAGGGCGCGCCGCAGGCTCCCGAATACAGATAGGACGGTGTGTAGGGCGGGAAGCTGAGGGCGGCGAGAGGCAGAGACACGATCGCCGCCGCGGTTTCGACGGCCGCCGCGGCAACGCTGAACGGAAAAACCAGCGGAAACCAGTCGCGCGTGTAATAGCAGGGCTGCGCCGACGCCGGGGTGACCGCGACGGACGCGAGCGCGGTGGCGAACAGGGCCGCGGTTGCGATGCGCTTCGTGTTCATCGGGGCCTCTCGCACCGGGAGGCAAACAGCATAAATCTACGGTGGAAGAGAAGGCAATCTTTCGCGCTCGTCTTGCGTCCTCGGGCCGCCCTCGTGATGATGCGCCCGATTTACCGATGCGGAGCACGTCCACGATGGAATTCGGCATCTTCCAGGAATTTCCGCCGGTCGGCGGCGCCGGCGAGGCGGCCGCCTTCGACCAGGCTTTGGCCGAGGTCGACGCGGCCGAGGAATGGGGCCTCGACGCGATTTGGCTTGCCGAGTTGCATGGCGCGCCAGAGCGATCGGTGATCTCGGCGCCGATGACTGTGGCCGGCGCGGTCGCCGCGCGCACCCGCCGCATCAAGATCGGCATCGCGGTACAGGTGCTGCCGCTATCGCACCCGCTGCGGCTGGCCGAGGAGGCGGCGACGGTCGATCAGGTCAGTCAGGGCCGGCTGATCTACGGCATCGGCCGCAGCGGCGTCGTCCGTACCTATGAGGATTACGGCATCTCCTACGCCGAAAGCCGCGACCGGTTTGCCGAGGCGCTCGAGATCCTGCGTCTCGCCTGGACCGAGCCGCGGTTCTCGTATCAGGGGAAATACTATTCGTTCGACAACGTCGCGCTGACCCCAAAGCCGTATCAGAAGCCCTATCCGGAATTGCGCATGGCGGCGGCAACGCCGGAGACGTTCCCGGCGATCGGGCGGATGGGTTTCCCGGTCTTTGTCGCGGTGCGGCAGGGGCCGTTCTCGCAATTGGCCGAGCACATCAAAGCCTATCGCGAGGCGTATGCCGAGGCCGGGCATCCCGGCCGCGGCAAGGTGTTCCTGCGGGTGCCGGCCTATCTGGCCGAGACTCGGCAGCGCGCCCGCGCCGAGGCGGAAGCGAGCCTGATGGGGTTCTTCAAATACCAGGCCGAGCTGGGCCTCGACTCGGCGCGCCGCGGCGGCGCCGAGGTGGCGCGACAGCGGATGAACCGGGTCGAGCGGCTGCTGGCGCTGACCTACGACGAGGCGCTGGCGACGCAGGTGATCATCGACGAGCCGCACGGTTTCGCGGCGCGGCTGCGTGAGGTGCAGGAGGAGATCGGCCTCGACGGCATCCTCGCCGAACTCAATTGCGGCGGCAAAATCCCGCAGCCGCAGGTGCTGAACGCGCTGAAACTGTTGTGCCAGGAGGTCATGCCGCAGTTTCACTGAGGCGGCACAATCGACGGACGCTCCCGAGACTCGTTATACTTGCCGGGTAGCCGCATAATGCCGACGGGATAGCCCGACAGAAGCGAGCCAACCCCGGTTATGACCCCGGACGTTTCCGACCTCACCCGGCCCGTGTCGGCCGGCCGCGCACCTTGGACTGCGTTGCGGCGCCTCTTCCTGCAAGCGACTGCCAGCGCCGGCAAGAGGCAGATGGCCGCGCGCTATGCGATCGCCGGCGCCTCCGTGGCAGTGGCCCTGGCGATCGGTTTGCTGCTGCAGCTGTGGGACGACCGCGTCACCGTGTTTCCCTTTTTCGCTGCCGTCGTCGGCAGCGCCTGGCTCGGCACCGGCCCCGGAGCTCTGGCGGTCGGTCTGTCGGTCGTGGTCGTCCAGTATTTCTTTACGCCGCCCGGTTGGGGCTTCGAGGTGATGCCGCAGGACTTGCCGTTCATGGCGGCGTTCATCGTGTGCGCCGTGATGAGCCTCGCCTGGGCGTCGCAGCGCCGCCGCACCGAGCTCGCCTTGCAGGAGGCGCGTGCCGAGTTGGAGGACATGGTCCAGCAAAGGACCGCGGAACTGGTTCGCACCAACAGCGCCTTGAAGGCGGAAATGGCCGAGCGCCAGGCGGCGGAGATCGAGTTGCGCGACACCGAGGAAAAGCTCGCCCGCACCTCGCGTCTGGCGACGGCGGCTGAGCTCGCGACCTCGATCGCCCACGAAATCAACCAGCCGCTCGCCGCGATCGTGGTCAACGCCGGTGCCTGCGCTCGATTGTTGCGCAAGCAGCCGGCCGCGATCGAGGATGCGCGGGCGGCGGCGGAAGCGATCGTCAGCGATGGCCAGCGCGCCGGCGATGTCATTACGCGCGTACGCTCGCTCGTCAGCAAACAGGCGCCGGTCCAGAGCCCGGTCGATATCAACCAACTGATCCGGGAGACCGTCGCGCTGGCGCGCGGCGCCTGCCGGCGACAGAAGGTTTCGCTCCGTACGGCGCTGACCGCCGACCTGCCGCCGGTTCTGGGGGACGCGATCCAGTTGCAGCAGTTGTTCCTGAACCTGATTACCAACGGCATCGAAGCGATGGCGGAGACCGTCGATCGGCCGCGGCGCCTGACGATCCGCTCGAAGGCCGAGGATCCTGGTTCGGTTTTGGTTGTCGTCGAAGACAACGGCAATGGGCTCGATGCGGCGTGCGTCGATCGCCTTTTCGAGAGCTTCTACACCACCAAGCCGGGCGGTATCGGCCTCGGCCTCGCGATCAGCAAATCGATTGTCGAGGCGCATGGCGGTAGACTATCCGCATCACCCGCCACTCCGTTCGGCGCGCAATTTACGGTTGCGCTGCCGGCCGGCGCCGAGGCGCAGCGTCATTGATGCGCCGGTTCGCGGGCGTCCGCTCGCGCCGGACGGTGGTTTTGTGAGTGCCGAAAGGGGCTGCGGTGAGAAGCGTCAATGTCTTGTCGATCCAGCGCATCGGCGCCGCCGATCGCGCCAAGATCGAGGCGGTCGACCCGGCGGTCCGGCTGACCGATGCCGGCGGCTGGTTTGACGGCGAGTACCGCGACACCTGGCCAGCCTATAGCGTCGCCCGCTACCTGGCGCCGATCGCGACAGGTCAGGGCACCCGCGAGGAACGCGACCGGCTGCTCGCCGAAGCCGAAGTGATCCTCGGCGGCTGGCCGTTCCCGCTTGATCTGCGGGCGCGGGCGCCGCGGCTGAAATGGTTTCATCAGCGCCCCGCCGGCGCCAGCAACCTGCTGATCGGCGATTTGTGGGGCAGCGATGTCGCCGTGACGACGTCGCGCGGCTCCGGCAACACGCTGGCGATGGCGGAATATGCGGTCGCCGGCATCCTCCATTTCGTCAAGAATTTCCCGCGCGCCGCCGCCGACCGCGAGGCCGGCCGGTTCGATCATCGCGCCTACCGGCCGCTGCTAATCGAAGGCAAGACGACTTGCGTCGTCGGCGTCGGCGGGATTGGCCGCGAGGTCGGCCGGCTGTGCGCCGCGCTCGGCATGCGCGTCGTCGGCACCCGCCGCAGCCCGCAACCGAACGAAACGCCGCCGACGGGCTTCAGCGAACTGGCCGCGGCGGCCGAGCTCGACCGGCTGCTGCCGCAGAGCGATTTCGTCGTGATCTGCTGCCAGTGGACGCCGGAAACGACACGGCTGTTCAACCACGACCGGTTCGCCCTGATGAAGCCGGACAGCATTCTGGTCAATGTTGCGCGCGGCGAGATTATCGACGAGGACGCGCTCGCCGATGCGCTCGACCAGGGTCATTTGCGCGGCGTGGCGCTCGACGTTTATGTCGGCGAGTTCGAGCACCCGCCGCCGGCCCGACTGTGGTCCGATCCGCGGGTGCTGATCACGCCGCATGTCTCGGGCGCCAGCGACGACGAGCGGCACGCCGCGATCGAGCTGTTTTGCGAGAACCTGCGCGCCTATCTCGATGGCAAGAAGCTGCGGAACGTCATCGATTGGCAACGCGGCTATTAGCGGCTGCCCAGCGCGGCCAGCAAGGTAAACTGCCCGAATGGTGCCTCTCTCCGTTCTCGACCTGTCGCCGATCACCGAGGAGACCGACGCCGGCCAGGCGCTGCGCAATTCGCTCGATCTGGCGCGCCATGTCGAGGCGCTCGGCTACCGCCGCTACTGGATGGCCGAGCACCACAATCTGCCGGGGATCGCCTGCGCCGCGACCGCGGTCGCGCTCGCCCATGTTGGGGCCGGCACCGAGAAGATCCGCATTGGCGCCGGCGGTATCATGCTGCCGAACCACGCACCGCTGTTGATCGCCGAGCAGTTCGGCACCCTCGCCGCGCTGCACCCGGGCCGGGTCGAGCTGGGTCTCGGCCGCGCCCCGGGCTCCGACCAGATCACCGCCCGCGCGGTGCGCCGCGCCTTGCTGCAGAGCGAGGAGAGTTTTCCGCAGGAAGTCCTCGAGCTGATGGGCTACTTCCGGCCGGTCGAGCCTGGCCAGCGAGTGCAGGCCGTCCCCGGCGCCGGGCTTGACGTGCCGATCTGGATCCTCGGCTCCAGCACCTATGGCGCGCAGCTTGCCGCGATGCTGGGGCTGCCCTTTTCCTTCGCTTCGCATTTCGCGCCGGCGATGCTGATGCAGGCGATCGAGATCTATCGGCAGCGGTTTCGGCCCTCCGAGCAGCTGGCCTCGCCGTATCTGATGCTCGGCGTCACCACCGTCGCGGCCGACACCGACGAAGAGGCCCGCTTCCTGTTCTCGTCGCTGCAGCAATCGACGCTGCGAAATCGGACCGGACATCCGGGCCGGGTGCCGGCGCCGGTCGCCGATTTCGAGGCCCAGCTCGACCCGTACGCCCGCGCGATCCTGCGCGATGCCTTTGCCTGCGCTGTCGTCGGCGGCCCGGAAACAGTCCGCCGCGGGCTCGAAGGTTTCGTCGAGCGCACCGGCGCCGACGAGCTGATGGTGACGGCCAACATCTACGACCACGCCAGGCGCAAGCGTTCGTTTGAGATCGTCGCCGAAGTGGCGGGGCTCAATAAGGGATGAAGTAGCGCGCCGCCCGAGGATTCGGAAATTTGTTGCCGCGACCGGGCAATGAACCGAAAATCAATCCACCCCCATTCCGGTAAGGAAACAGATGAGCACGTTAAACCGGGAGGCGGAGGACCGCCGCATGCCCGGCGCCGCGGAAGGCGGGCCCCCCGTTTCGGCGGATCGCAACCGATTGCCGGAGCCCCAGGGCGATACCAGGCGCGAGGACGAGTCCCGGCTCGCGGCGGATCACGCGGTTCAGGCGGTGCGCGACGCGTATGCAGCGGAAATCCGGCAATTGCGGGCGGCGGTCGCCGCCGGCCGCGACGCCCTCGAACAGGCGCGGATCGCCGCGGAGACCGAGGCGCAGGCGCTGCGCGACGCGTACGAGGGCGAGCTCAAGCAATTGCGGGCCGCCGTGGCGGCCGGCCGCGAGGCGCTCGAAGCGCTGCAGCAGCAGTCGCGCGACGAGTTCGACCGCGCCGTCTCGGTCCGGCTTGCCGAAGCGGCGCGCGTGCGCGAAACGGTCCAGGCGATGCGGGCGGCCGCCGATGAGCAGGATCAGGCACAGCAGCGGGCTCTGCAAGTGCAGCTTGACGCGCACACCGCCGAAGTGCGCCAGCTGCATAACACGATCCACCAGCTGCGCGAGGCGCTCGAGACGCTGCGGCAGGAATCGGCGGACGAGATCGACCGCGCAGGCTCGCTCCGCCTCGCCGAAATTGGGCAGCTGCGCGAGACGATCCAGACCCTGCGGGCGGCCGCCGACGAGCGCGACATCGCGCATCGCCAGGAGCTCGAGGACCAGCTGGACGCGCATCGCGCGGGTGTCCGCCAGCTGCACAACACCGTTCACGAGCTGCGCGCCAGCCTCGACGAGGAACGGGCGAAGCAGGCCGACGCGGTCTCGGCGCTGGAACACGCCAGGCGGGCCGAGGCGACGCAACTCCAGGCGACGATCCAGGCGTTGAGAACGGAATTGGAGGCTGCCCATGGCCGACGGTGATGCTGTTGCCGCTGCGGTGAGCCCGGTACCTGCGACGAAACGGCGCCGGCGAAAAGCCGCTAAACACCCGCGCCACTTCGAGACCATCCTCGATATCGCGCGCCGGATTTCCGGCACCGACTCGCTCGATCAGGTGCTGTACGCGCTGGTCGAGATGACTTCGGCCGAGATCGGCTGCGACCGCAGCACGTTCTTCCTCTACGATCCCGACACCAACGATCTGTTCTCGCGGGTCGCCCAAGGCCTGCGGTCGCGGGAAATCCGGATCCCGCCGACCGAGGGGATCGCCGGTGCCGTTTTCCAGTCGGGCAAACCGATCATCGTCGCCGACGCAGCCAACGACCCGCATTTCGACTCGCTGGTCGACAAGCAGACCGGCTACATCACCCGCAACCTGCTCTGCGTGCCGCTGACGACCGTGGGCGGCGACGTCGTCGGCGCCGCGGAATGCCTCAACAAAAAGGGCGGCCACTTCACCGACGCCGATCTGGCGCTGCTCTCCGATATCGGCCAGGTGGCGGTCCCGGCTTTGCGGAGCTCGCGGTTTATCGAGCGGATGACCGTCGCCCGCGAGCAGGAAATGCACTTCCTCGATGTGGTGACGGACATCACATCGGAAATCGACCTCGATGTGCTGCTGAAGCGCATCATGGACGAGGTGACGCGGATGCTGGGCGCCGAGCGCTCGACGCTGTTTCTCAACGAGCCGAAAACCAACGAACTGTTCTCCCGGGTTGCCCAGGGCGAGCAGGTCAGCGAAATACGCTTGCCCAACAATGTCGGCATTGCCGGGGCCGTCTTCACCACCGGAAACACCGTCAATATCCCGCATGCCTATGCCGATCTGCGGTTCAACCCGCATTTCGACAAGGTCACCGGCTTCTTCACCCGCTCGATCCTGGCGGCGCCGCTGACCAACAAATCCGGCCGGGTGATCGGCGTCACCCAGGTGCTCAACAAGGTCGACGGCCCGTTCACCCAGGAGGACGAGTCGCGCCTGAAGGCGTTCACCGCCGAGGTCGCGATCGCGCTCGAGAACGCGAAGCTGTTCAACGACGTCCAGAAAATGAAGAACTACAACGACGCCATGCTGCTCAGCATGGCGGACGGGGTGATCACGCTCGACAACGAGCGCACCATTGTCACCTGCAACAGCGCCGGGCTCAGAATCCTGCAATGCAGCAGCGCCGACATCCTGGAAAAAAAGGTCGGCGAATTTTTTACCGGCAAGAATTCCTGGGTCGTCGAGCGCCTCGCAAAGGTCGAAAGCGAGCAGAACGACGACGTGCAGATGGACGTCGAAATCGAGGTCGCCGGCAAGCCGACCGCGGTGAACCTCTCGATCCTGCCGCTCAAGAGCGAAACCGAGCAGCCGCTCGGCACGATGATGATCTTTTCCGACATCAGCACCGAAAAGCGTGTCAAGGCGACGATGGCTCGGTATATGGACCCGGTCATCGCGGCGCAGATGTTCGAGAACGCGGATACCGACGTGCTCGGCGGCACCAGCCGGCTGGCGACGATTCTGTTTTCCGACATTCGCGGTTTCACCACGCTGACCGAGCATCTCGGTGCCAGCGGCACGGTCGCGTTCCTCAACGAGTATTTCGGCCTGATGGTCGAGGTGATCACCAATTCGGAAGGCATGCTCGACAAGTTCATCGGCGACGCGATCATGGCCGCGTTCGGCTTGCCGATCCCGCACGATGACGACGAGGACCGCGCGGTGCAGGCGGCGATCGGGATGATCCGCGAGTGCCGGCGGTGGAGCGAGGAGCGGCTCAAATCGAACCTGCTGCCGGTCGATATGGGGATCGGCATCAACACCGATACCGTAATTTCGGGGAACATCGGCTCGGCGCGGCGGATGGATTACACGCTGATCGGCGATGGGGTGAATGTCGCGTCGCGGCTGGAAAGCGCCTGCAAGGCCTATTCGGCGCGCATCCTGATCAGCGACAACACCTATGAGCGGCTGCGCGGCACCTACCGGGTGCGCGAGGTCGACCAAGTCATCGTCAAGGGCAAGACCGAGCCGGTCGGCGTTTACGAAGTCCTCGACTACCACACCGCCGAGACCTTCCCGAACCTGATGGATGTGGTGAACTACTTCAACGAGGGGATCGCGCATTACCGCAAGCGCGATTTCGCGAAATCGGTGCGGCAATTCGAGGAGGCGCTGCGCCGCCACCCGGGGGACAAGCTGTCGCACACCTATATCGACCGCTGCCGGCTGCTGATCGAAAACCCGCCGCCGGAGGATTGGGGCGGCATCTGGGAGATGCACGAGAAATAGCCGCCGCGCGCCAGGGCCCGGCACAAGGCCCACGCGGCAACTTTTAGGGCCTGTCGCAGAACGGCTGCTCTTGACAAGCGGCTCGGTAAGAACAAAATAGCAACTTCGTAATCCGCGCTTCTCTGGGGCACCTACATGTGAGGCTCAGTCCGGGCTGTAAATTCGCGCCGAAAGCAGGCGGAAACAGGAGAACAGGCCGCCGCGGGAGAGGCGATGCGTTCGCTGCAGATTCCCTGCAGAAGCAACAAAACCGCTGTTTCCGCCGCACCGCAGCAAAGCGAGTGGAGAATGCCAGGGCGAGAGCCTGCTTTCGCCTGCTGATTCACTGCTGAAGCAGGCAGATACTGCTTCGGGCCGGCACCTGTCGGGCGCTAAGCTGCGGCAAGGGATTCGTGGAGGAACACCATGACCGCAACCTCGCACAACACCGCGCACCGCCCGGCAATCGCCGTCACCCGTCATGCGATCGCGGCCGGCCATTACCTCGCCGCGACCGCCGGCTTCGACATCCTGCAGGCGGGCGGCAACGCGGTCGATGCCGGGGTCGCCGCCGGCATCGCGCTCGGCGTCACCCAGAGCGACCTCGTCAATTGCGCCGGGGTGGCGCCGATCCTGATTTACCTCGCCGAGAAGCGCGAGGTCGTGACGATCGCCGGGCTCGGCTGGTGGCCAAAGGCGCTCGACCCCGAACTGTTCATGCGCGAGCACGGCGGCAAGATCCCGGTCGGGGTGCTGCGCACGGTCGTGCCGGCGGCGCCCGACGCCTGGATCACGGCGCTGCGGCGCTACGGCACGATGAGCTTTGGCGATGTCGCGGCCGCCGCGATCCGTATCGCGCGCGATGGCTTTCCGATGTACCCGCTGATGGCGGCGAGCCTCGAAAAGCACGCCGAGCGGCATGCGATGTGGCCGTCGAGCGCGGCGGTCTACCTGCCGAACGGCAAGCCGCCGCAGGCCGGCGACGTCTTCCGCCAGACCGACCTCGCCGCGTCGCTGCAATACATGGCCGACGAGGAAAAGGCCGCTGCCAGCCGCAGCGCCAACGGACGC
>DATARH010000148.1:0-8645 GCA_036264235.1 Allostellaceae bacterium | reverse complement strand
CTGCTCACGAGCTTGAAGTCGAAGGCCTTAATGTAGAAATCGGCCATCGCATCGGGGTCTTTGCAGGCAATGGCGAGGTGGCGCAGCTTGGCCATGCGAGCGTCTCCTATTCGGCCGCTTCTTTGACCGGTTCCGGCAGCGGCTCGGCGCCGGCCCAGCCATGTTCGGCGATGTCGAAGAGCACGCCCTCGGGGCCGAAGAACTTCTTCTCGAAATAGCCGGCCTGGTGCCCGTCCTGGCCCTGGTCGATGTAGTGCTTCGCGCCGAGATTATCGAGCTTCTTGGTGAATTCTTCGACGTCCTCGACCAGCACGCCGAAATGGTGGATGCCGCGGAACTCTATGCCCTTGCCGAGTTGGTCGGTCTTGAATTTGAGGATCGCCATGTTGAGCGTGCCATCGCTGAGGAACACGCCATCGGCGAGGTAGCCGTTCGGCCGGCCGACTTCCTTGAAATCGAATGCCTTTTTGTAGAATTCGGCCATCGCCTCCGGGTCTTCCGCGGCGATCGCGATATGGCGCAGCTTGGGCATGTGTCCCTCCGTCAGTTGGCGCTTTCCCTATCTTTAGCACGACCTCCGGGCGAAACCGAAGCGCCCGATCTTTCGTCGAGGGGAATCCCGGCGAGAATCGCCGCCATCGCCTTGCCCACGCGGGCAACCGCCTCGTCCTTGTCGAACAGCCCGAAACGGTCGAATTCGGGGAGGTCGCTGCCCCGCCAGGTGAAGCACGAGACGCAGACGAGGCTTTTCGGGTCCGGCATCGCGGGCGGCCGCCAGACGAACAGGGCCAAATCCTTGCCGCTGCGGTAAGGCCGCACCCCGAGCGGCACCAGCTCGTCTTCACGCGCGACGAGGCCGGTCTCCTCCTGCAATTCGCGGCAGGCCGCGGCGGCAAAGCCCTCGCCGGGATCGGCGATTCCCTTTGGGATGTCCCAACGCGGCGAACGCGTCGCGTGGCCCAGCAGCATGCGGCGCCCGTCGGTGACGATGACGCCGCAAGTGACGGATTTAGCGCTCGGCATGACTGAGGCCGCCGGATACGCCGCCATAGACCACCGGCTGCCGGTCACTATCGCTCGATCTGTCACCGCCGCCGGCGCAGCCGGAGAGCGCAAACAACAGCAGCAATGCCAGGATGGCCTTCATTCGGCCGCCTCGTAATGCAGCGTCTCCTCGCGATTGGCTACGCGAAAGCGCGCCACCGCTTCGGCATGAAAGGCGCGCTCGGGCGGGCCGTAATCTGTCACCGGCCGCGGCTCGTCGTCGAAATGGCCCCAGCGGTCGCGGCCGCGCACCAGCATCGCACTGAGCCGCGTCGCGCAACGACAGCGTGCCCAGGCCGGGATGTAGCTGATGCCGAGCCCGATGCGGCGGTGCTCCGACAAATTCGGCCCGGAGCGGTGCACCAGATGCGTGTGATGTAGCGACATTTGCCCGGCCCTCACCGGCATGAATTCGGTACGGCCGCGGTCGAAATCGACCGTCACCGTCTGGCCGCGAGACAACAGGTTGTGCGGCGAGTCGAACTGGCCGTGATGCAATTGTCCGAGCCGGTGACTACCGGGCAGGACCTCCATGCAGCCGCTTTCGACAGGCGCATCGGTCAGCGCCACCCAGGCTGTCACCTGCACCGGCGGCTCCAGCCCGAAATAAGTCGCGTCCTGGTGCCAGCTGACAAAGGCCGGGTCATGCGCGCGCTTGGGCCAGACCGAGAGATGAAAGAGGCGGATGGCGGGCCCGATCAGATCCTCGACCGCGTCGAGCACCGCCGGGTGGTGGGCGATCTCGTCGACCCAGGTGAACAAGAGGTGCGGCTTGAAGTTGTGCCCCTTGCCGAATTCCTGGCCGTGGCGGCGCTCGAAGCTTTCGAGACATTCGAGATAGCGTGCCGCGTCGTCGCGCGAGAACGCCTCGACCGGGAAGACGAACCCGTCGCGCTCATAGCGCGCGATCTGGTCGTCGCTCAGCTTCTTGCCCATCGATCAAGTTAACGCTTTAACGCGGAGGTCGCCAAGGACACGCCGAGGACGCAGAGGATTGTTTCCCCTCCGCGTTCTTCGCGTATCCTCCGCGTCCAGTGCGTTGAAGCGTCCTTTGGGAAGAGCGGAATGGATGAATTGCGCTGTTACCGCCCGCTGATCATCGGCCGCCGCGGCGCGGTCGCCGCCAACCACCCGCTCGCCGCCCAGGCCGGGCTGATGGCGCTGCGCGCCGGCGGCAACGCGGCCGATGCCGCCGTGGCGACGGCGCTCGCCTTGTCCGTGGTAGAGCCGATGATGTCGGGTCTCGGCGGCGACGCGTTTTACCATCTGTTCGAACAGGCCAGCGGCCGCGCCCTCGTGTTCAACGGCACCGGCCCGGCGCCGAAGGCGGCGACACCGGAGCGCTATGCCGGCGGCATCCCGCGCACCGGCCCGATGCCGGTCTCGGTCCCCGGCATGCTGGCAGGGCTCGGCGCAATGCACCGGCAATTCGGTCGGGTGCCCTGGGCCGAGCTGTGCACCGAGGCGATCCGCTATGCAAGCGACGGCTATGGCGCGACGCCGCATTACCGGCATTTCGCCGGCGAGCACCTCGCGACGCTGCGCGCCGACCGGCGCAGCGCCGCAACGTTTCTCGCCGATGGCGGCGCGCCGCAAGCCGGCGCGCCGATCGTGCAGCCCGATCTCGCCCGCACGCTCGGAGAGATCGCGGCCGAGGGGCCGGACTGTCTCTACCGCGGCGCGCTGGCCCGCCGCTTCGCCAGAGGCCTCGCCGAGTGCGGCGCGCTGGTCACCGAGGCCGACCTCGCCGAATTCGAGGCCGAGCGGCAGCAGCCACTCGCGGTCGATTACCGCGGCTTCACCGTGCTTGAAGCACCGCCGAACTCGACCGGGTTTGTCGTGCTCGAGGAGCTGAAGATCGTCGAGAACTTCGATCTCGCTCGGATGGGCCTCGCCTCGGCCGATCTGGTGCATGTGCTGGTCGAGGCGAAGAAGCTCGCCTTCGCCGACCGCGAGCGCTGGGGTTCTGACCCGCGCACGGTAGAGCCGCCCTTCGCTGAAATCTTGTCGGCTCAATACTGCGCCGGCCTCGCCGAGCGCATCGATATGCGCCGCGCCGCGCCGACCCGCTCGCCAGTGCCGGCGTCGGGCGACACAACGTATTTCTGCGTCGTCGATGGTGACGGCAATGCGGTCTCCGGCATCCAGAGCATCAACAGCGCCTGGGGATCGGGCGTGACTGCCGGCGACACCGGCATCCTCCTGAATAACCGCATGGCCTATTGGCATCTCGATCCGGCGCATCCGAATTTCCTGCGCCCCGGCCGGCGGGTGCGCCACACGATGAACCCGCCACTGGTGCTGAAGGATGGCGCCTTGTGGTGCGTCTGCGGCACCCCCGGGGCCGACAACCAGGTGCAGATCAATTTGCAGATCCTGACCGCGATGATCGATCTCGGCCTCGACCCGCAGCAGGCGGCGGAGATGCCGCGCTGGACCTCGAACGTGCCCGGACAATACGCGAACTATCCGCATGACGGCCCTGACGTGCTGACCATGGAGCGGCGCTTCTCCGAGGCGGTGCGCCGTGACCTCGCCGAGCGCGGCCACCCGATCGACACGGTCGGCGACCTCGACGGCCCCTGCAGCGTCGAGATCATCCGCCGGCTGCCCGACGGCACGCTGCTCGCCGGCTCCGACCCGCGCCGCGATGGCTGGGCCCTGGCCTGGTGACCTAACCGGCGCCAAACCTCCGCTGCAGGAAATCGCGGACATCGGCGGCGCAGCGATCGGGGACGGCATCGCAGATGTTGTGCGGCAGCCCGTCATAGACGCGGAACTCGACATCCTGGAGCTGCCGGAACGGCTCGTAATTGGCGGTCGACCCGACCGTCTCTGCGCCGGGAATAACGACCAGCGTCGGGCAGCCGATGCGGCCGACCTCGCCGCTCCAATCATAGCTCGCCATCAGCAGCACGAATTTGGCGATATAGGCGGGGTCGTTCTTACCGGCTTCGTCGAGAAACCATTCGACATGGCCGGCATTGGCGTCGGCCGGCAATCGGTCGCGGATTGTCTCGGCCAGAAATGCTCGCAAGCCCTTCGCTTGGATCTGCGGGATCCAACTCGGCGCCTGGCTATTCCTGAGGCCCGGGGTCGAGCCGAACAACATCAGGCTCTTGACCCGTTCCGGTCGGGTCATCGCCAGCTGTTGCCCGAGATAGCCGCCGGCCGAATTGCCGACGATATGCGCCTGCGCCAGGCCGAGGTGGTCGAGCAGCTCCGCGACATCGGTCACCAGCCGTTCGAGGGTCAGCGCCTCGTCCACCGGCGGCACGTCGGAGGCACCGTGGCCGCGCAAATCCAGGCGCACGACGCGCCAGTCGCGACACAGATGCGGGACCCAGCCGTAATAGCGCCGGGCGCTGCCCATCGCGGCATGCAGCAGCAACAGCGTCGGCGCCTCACGCCAGGGATCGGTGAAGTCGTCGGTGTAATAGGCCAGGCGGCGCCCGTCACCAGCAGTGAAGAACGCGGTGTCGGTCACTGCGCCGCCGCCTTGATCGGCACCAGCGAGTTCAGCAGCTCGACCAGGTACGGCTTCCACAATGCCGCGTAGTAATGGCTGAAATGGCCGTGGTTCTTGTCGCTGGCCGGGATCAGCACGTAGCGGCCGTTCTTGACGCGCTTCATCGCGCGCTCGACCATGCCGAGGGTCGGCGGGTTGGCGACATCCTCGGCGTCGTTGATCAAGAGGAACTTGGCCTTGATTTTGTCGAGGTCGGGCTCCGGGTTGTAGTCGAGGATCGATTCGATCGCCCAGAGCTGGTCGTTGGCGTCGCCCTCAGCCTCGTGCAGCCGCTTTTCATAGAGCGCATCGGCGGCGGCGCGGGTCGGCGCCAGCTCCTGGATGCGCTGCGGGCTCTCGGTCGTGTAGTGCCCGGCCGCGCTGTAGCGGTACAGCATCGGCTGCTTGTCGTAATTGCCGTCCTTGTAGTCGGGATCGTGACGGATCGCCTCGGCCGCGGCGCGGCGCATCATCCAATTGCGGCCGCTGATCTCGACCGGCCGGCTGGAGAGGCTGATGACACCGTCCATCATGTCGGGCCAGCGCTCGGCCCAGACCCAGCAATGCATGCCGCCCAGCGAGCTGCCGATGACGAGCCGCAGATGCTTGATGCCGAGCCCGTCGGTGACCAGCCGATGCTGCAAGTCGGTCATGTCGGCGTAGCGGTAATGCGGGAATTTGGCCTTGAGGCCGTTCGACGGCTTGCTCGACCCGCCGCGGCCGAGCGCGTCGGGCATGATGATGAAATATCGCGACGCGTCGAGCGGCTGGCCGGGGCCGTACAACTCGTCGGCGAGGCTCGGGCGCAGCCAATTGGCGCTGGTGCCGGTGTTGCCCTGCAACAGCAAGACGCCGTTGACGATCGCGCCGGAGGCATCTTTTTTCGGGGTGCCGAGCGAGCGGTAGTGAATCTTAACTTCGGGCAGGCTCTCGCCGCTGGCAAAGGTGTAGTTCCGGACAACGAAATCGTCCTCGCGGTAGTTCGGCCATTTAATTTCGGCGGCGGCAGCGGGCATGGCGGCGCTCATCAGGGTGAGGAGGAGGAGGGCGCGAGCGAGCATTCGATGCTCCCGTTGGGCAAGGCACGATTATAGGAGGCGACGCCGGAGCGCGAAAGCAGCCAGTTTGGCTGCTTCTGCAGGGAATCAGCAGCCAAACCCAGCAATCCGCCGTTTGCCGTTTCACCGCAATCATTCAACCCGATCCCTCGGGTTGGCTCGTACCTGTAAAAGCTGTTTTTGGTCGAGATTTATGGGCGCCTTCCGGCATAGGCACAAATCATGAACATAATGTGGGGAGCCGCACCGCTTCGTCAATGGGCAAAGGCCACGCCATCGGCGGCACGTTGCAAAGGGTATCGGTGAATAAGCTGTTTTTCTGCACCGCGCTGCTGTTTTGCCTGCTCGGCGGTTCTGTCCGGCCCGCACGGGCGGAGGCCGCGCTGACCTGTGGGCGGTTCAGCGAGGATGCGCTGCCGGCGGCGGAGCCGCGCTCGGCCAACTGGCCGTTGCAGCGGCTCGCGACAATCAATGCCGCGGTTCGGGCGCAGCCGCACCGCGTGCTGTTCCTCGGCGACTCGCTGGTCGAGCACTTCGAGATCGGCGCGGGGGCGGGCTTGTGGCGCGAATACCTGTCGCCGCGCGGCGTGCTCGACGCCGGTGTCAGCGGCGACCGCACCGAGCACCTGTTGTGGCGGCTCGACAACGGCACTCTCGACGGGCCGCCGCCGCGCGCGATCGTGTTGCTGATCGGCACCAACGACCTCAGCTACCACCGCTCGCCGGAGGACACCGCCGACGGCATCCGCGCGGTGCTGCTGAAACTGCGGGAAAAGCTGCCGCAGGCCCGGATTCTGCTGCTCGGGCTGTGGCCGCGGAGCGCGGCGCCGGAAAGTCCCTTCCGGACCCAGATTGCCACGGTCAACCGGCTGATCGCGAGCTGCGCCGACAACCGCGCGATCCGCTATGGCGAGATCGGCGGAGCGTTGCTCGAGGCCGACGGAAGGCTGGCGGCGGAGATCGCGGCGGACCATCTGCATCCGAGCACCGCCGGTTATACCCGCCTCGCGCCCCGGCTTGCGGCACTGATCGACAAATTGGCCGGACCCTGAACTCAGTGCCGATGCGCCCATAAAAGCGCGATCAGACCGACCCCGATGGCCAGCGAGAATACCGAGAAGGCGGTTATGGCGACCCCGAGCCAGGACATGCCGGGGTTTTATCGCGCCGGACGAGCCGCGCCTGTGAACCGGTTCACAGCCGAAGCGGCGGGCCGAACGCTTGGCCGCAGCTATCGCCAAGCGGCGAGGATTGCGTCGCTGTCGACGGCCTCGATCTGCTCGGAAAAGCGGCGGCCGTAGAGCGTCATTAGCGCGTCGTGGGTTTCGTCGGACGAGCTGCATATCGCGTCGCGCGCCAGCACGACGCGATAGCCGCGATCGACGGCGTCGAGCACCGCCGCGAGCACGCAGACATCGGTCTCGGCGCCGGTGATCACCAGCGCGTTGGTCTGGCGCTGCCGCAGGAGCTGCGGCAGCGCCGGCTCGCCGAATGGCGAATAGAGCCGCTTGTCGATCACCGTCGCCGGCGGCACCAGGCGGCGCAGCGGCGGCACCAGTTCGAGCCAGCACGGATCGATGCGGTCGAGCGTCAACTCGGCCCAGCGCTCGTAGAAGCGGCGCCAGCTGCCGGCCATTTCACCCGGGGACCGGGGCGGCACGAAACGGGTGAAGACGGTGCGCGCGGGATGGCACTCGGCAATCGCCGCAATGACCGGCAACACGCGCCTCATCCAAGGCGTGTGCCAGGGCGTGTCGTCGGCGAACAGGACCTGCATATCGATGCAGAGATGCACCGTGCGCTCGCCGAGCGGCCCAAATCGGAGCGAGGGAGCTTCCGCCATATCGGCTAAAGGCCAGCGCCGGCGCGGCGGTTCCGCCGGGTCCGCGGCGAATCTTGGGCGATGCGGGCGTTATCAGAAGAAGGCCAACTTTTGTAAGGAGCCCGGCTTGGCTCAGGATTCGCGCCAGAAACCTGCGAGGACAGCCGCGAAAGCGCGGCAGCGTCCACGGCCCCGCCACATCGCCGACGAGCCGCTGCCAGAACCGGCGCAACCCGATGCCGGGGTGCAGCCGCCGGTCACCGATACCGGCCTTATCGTCGAGGAACAGGTCGAAAAGGAGTGGGATCCGAAGAAGGACGGCGGGTTGCCGACGTTCTTGCGGAGCGGCGGACGGTGAGCGTTCCGATCGAGGATTACGGCATCATCGGCAACACCCACACCGCGGCGCTGGTCAGCCGCGGCGGATCGATCGATTGGTTGTGCCTGCCGCGATTCGACTCGGAAGCGGTCTTTGCCGCCCTGCTGGGCGAGCCGAAGAACGGACGCTGGCTGATCGAGCCGGCCGACCCGGTTACCGGTATCTCGCGCGGCTATCGCGGCGAGACCGGGATCCTCGAAACCTGCTTCGAGACCGCCGAGGGCGCGGTCAAGATCATCGATTTCATGCCGATCCAGGAGGGCGAGGACCAGCTCGACCTGATCCGCATCGTCTGCGGTGTCGCCGGCCGAGTACGGATGCGCACCGAGATCATCTTCCGCTTCGACTATGGCCGCGGCATTCCCTGGGTGCGGCAGCATATCGGGGGCCCCGGCGCCATCGCCGGCCCGAACGCGATCCAGCTGGTCACGCAGGTCAGACTGCATGGCACGCAGCAACTGACGACGGTCGGCGAGTTCACCGTCGAGCCGGGCGAGAGCGTGCCGTTCACGATGAGTTGGTACCCGTCGCACCACAGAGATTTCAAATATCGCGATCCGCACGACGCGCTGCTGGCTGTCGAGAATGGCTGGCACGACTGGTCGAGCCATTGCGCGATCAGCGGCAGATGGCGCGAACCCATCGTGCGCTCGCTGATCACGCTAAAGATGCTGACCTATTCGCCGACCGGGGGCATCGTCGCGGCGGCGACGACCTCCTTGCCGGAGCTGATCGGCGGCGTGCGCAATTGGGACTATCGCATCTGCTGGATTCGCGACGCGACCCTGACGCTATATGCGCTGCTCGCCGCCGGGTATCGCAGCGAAGCGCGCG
>DATARH010000138.1:0-6370 GCA_036264235.1 Allostellaceae bacterium | reverse complement strand
TGTAGCGGAACCGCGCGACGGCGCTTTACCGCCGGCGTTGACGGGCTAGGATGCGCCAATGCCTCCCCGGCAGAGGAGGACACCGCCATGCACCGCCTGTTTCGCTCGACCTCGATCGTCCCGGTCTTGACGATCGAGCGTCTGGAAGACGCCGTGCCGCTCGCCCGCGCGCTATACGAAGGCGGCCTCCGATTGATCGAGGTCGCGATGCGCACCCCGGCAGCGCCGGAAGCAATCGCCGCAATCATCCGTGAGCTGCCGCAGATTGTCGTCGGCGCCGGCACCTTGCTGCGGGCCGCCGATGTCGCCGCCGCGGTGCATGCCGGCGCGCGCTTCCTGGTCAGCCCGGGTACAACGCCGGAGCTCGCCGCCGCCGCGCTGGCGACTGAATTGCCGTATTTGCCCGGCGTCGCCACGCCATCGGAAGTGATGGCGGCACGCGCGCTCGGAATCTGCGTGATGAAGGTCTTTCCGGCCGAGGCGCTCGGCGGCGCCGGTTATCTGAAGGCGCTGGCGCCGGTCTTCCCCGGCATCGCATTCTGCCCGACCGGCGGCATCGGCGAGGACAAGGTGGCCGATTATCTGGCGCTGCCGAACGTCGCGATGGTCGGCGGCTCATGGATGGCGCCCAAGGACGCTGTTGCCGCTGGCGATTGGGGCCGCATCCGTCGCCTCGCCGAGCGCGCGGCGGCGATCCCGGCGGCACGGCTGCGCGCCGCCGCCTGAGGCCAGTTTTTTAGTCTCAGTCTTCCCAGGGCATCGGCGGCGGCCCGCGCATCCCGCCGCCATAGGGACTGTAGGCCATCGGGCCGCGCTCGTAGCGCTCGTACCAGGGCGGGTCGAAGGGTGGCGGCGGCGGGACCCAGCGCTGCTGCTGACGCACGGCCCAGCGGCGCCGCTCGGCGGCTCGCGCCGACGCCGCGATATCCCGTTCGATCTTCTTTTCCGCCTTTTTTTCGGTTTTCTCCGCTGTCGCCGCTGTTTTGGGCGGCAGCTTGCTCTTTTCCTTCTTCTTCTGCTCCGCTGCCTTGACGCGGTCGGCCGGCTTCTCAGCCGTTTTCGCCGGCGGCTGCGGCGGCGGCATCTTGGCGAGCGCCGGTGGTTTCGGAGCGGTCTGTTCCTGCGCAGCCGGCGGCGCGGAGGGCTTTGGCGCGATATGGGTCGGCGGCTCCGGCGTCGCCTTGACGGCCGGTGGGATCGGCGCGGTCGCCATCGGGGCATCCTGCGCCCAGGCAGGACACAGCAGAACCGGCAACAGAACCGAACCGAGAATGAAAGCGCGGCTGCTCATATCTGGAAATTGCATCGTTTGCGGTGGCGGTGCAACCCGCCCAAGTGCCTTCATTATTAGGCCTAGACCCGCGAAAACTCCCCTTCGCGCCGGTGCCGCGGCGAACGGCGGTCACGCCTGTTGCTCGCGCCATAGACAAGCTAGAATCCCGCTCGTCAACCGCTGCGCTCGCAAAGCGGTGCCCGGAACTGGGGCGGGGAGGGGAGGCATGACAATCGCGCTCACGCGCCGCAGGCGCGCTGGCGACCGATGGCGGGACCGTCTGGTACAGCTGGCGGCGCTGCTTGCGATCCTGGCGGTGCTGTTGCTCGCGATTGGGCCGCTCGGCTGGCGCGCCGGCTGGTGGCATTTCCGGACCGCCTTCTTCTATCTTATGCCCGGGGCTGCCTATTGCGGCCTGGCGGCGATGGGGATCGCGGTTCTGGCGCTGATATTCGGCCGCGGCGTCGGCCGCCGGCTCGCGATCGGCATCGTCGCCTTTCTCATTGGAGCGGGGATCGCCTACGTGCCCTGGCAATTCGACCGGCTGCGCGGCATCGTGCCGCCGATCCACGACGTCACCACCGACCCGGACAACCCGCCGGCGTTTGTCGGTGCGGCGGCGCTGCGCAAGGCGCAGAACCTCAACACCACCGATTACGAGCCGCAATTGCCGGCCCAGCAGCGCAACGCCTATCCGGACCTCGTGCCGATCACGCTGAACCTGCCGCCGAAGGAAGCCTTTGACCGGGCGCTGGCGACAGCGCAGCGGCTCGGCTGGACGATCACCGAGACCGATCCGGCGACGGGGCATATCGAGGCGACCGAGACCAGCCGCTGGTTCCGCTTTGTCGACGACATCGTAATCCGAATCGTGCCGGCCGATATCGGCAGCCGCATCGATCTGCGCTCGTCGTCGCGGGTTGGGCGCAGCGATTTCGGCGTCAACGCCAACCGCATCCGCCGCTTCGCCGACGCGGTGAAGCAAGCGCCATGATCCGGATTGCCGGGCTCGCTGCCGCGCTGATCCTCGGCACGTTGCCGGCGTTGGCGCAGCAGAAGCCCGAAGCGCGCGACATGCGTCTCGTCGGCTACAACGACCTGCAGGGGCGCAGCGCCTACCAGCCGGTGATCCATCACCAGGGCGACCGCTGGATCGCCTATATCGGCCATCACGGCGGCATCCCGGGCAACGAAAAGCCGGTCAATCCGCTGACCGGCCAACCCGAGTTCAACGGCACCTCGATCGTCGACGTCACCGACCCGAAGCAGCCGAAATACCTCGCCCACATTCCCGGCGAGGAGGGCAATTACGAGGCCGGCGGCGCGCAGATGGTGCGGGTGTGTGACGGCAAGAACCTGAAGCAGGGCGACCCCGCCGCGGTGTACTTGCTGCGGCCGTTCGGCAACCAGGCGCACGAGATTTGGAACACTGCCGATCCGACGCACCCGAAGCTCGTCACCCGCATCGTCGAGGGCCTCAAGGGCACGCACAAATCGTGGTGGGAATGCGACACCGGCATCGCTTACCTCGTTTCCGGCGAGCCCGGCTGGCGGGTGCCGCGGATGACGCAGGTCTACGATCTGTCGGACCCGGCGCACCCGCAAAAGATCCGCGATTTCGGGTTGCCGGGACAGCAGCCCGGCGCCGCCGGTGCGACGCCGACGATGCTGCACGGCATGATCTCCTTGCCGCAGAAGAACCGCATCTATTTCGGCTATGGCACCAACGAGGGCGGCATTCTGCAGATCGTCGACCGCGAGAAGCTGCTGACCGGCCCGAAGGAGCCGACCGACGACAATCTGCGCGCTCCGGAGGTCGGCCGGTTTTTGATGTCGCCGCTCAACGGGGCGCACACGACATTCCCGGTGCTCGAGATGCCGATCACCGAATTTGCCAAGGACAAGATCGGCAAGGTGCGCAACTTCGTCGTCGTCACCGACGAGCAGATCAAGAACGAGTGCGAGGAGGCGCGGCAGTTCGTCTGGTTCGTCGATGTGACGGTCGAGAACCGCCCGGTGTCGGTCGCCACCTGGATGGTGCCGGAGGCGTCGGGCAATTTCTGCAGTCGCGGCGGTCGCTTCGGCACCCACTCCTCGAACGAAAACATGACGCCGATCTATTACAAGCGCGTCATGTTCTTCGCGCATTTCAATGCCGGGGTGCGCGCCGTCGACATTCGCGACCCGTACCACCCGAAGGAGATCGCCTATTACATTCCGGCGGTGACGCCGCGCGGCGACAAGCGGTGCGTGACGCCGGAAGGCGGCCGGGAGCATTGCGCGACGGTGATCCAGACCAACAATGTCGAGGTCGACGATCGCGGCTACATCTACATCGTCGACCGCGCCAACAACGGCATGCACATCCTCGAACTGACCGGCGTCGCCCGCAACGCCGCCAATTGGGGCAAGTAGTTCAAGTTGTCACTAGGTAGCGGCGAAATCGCTGGCGACGACCTCGCGTAAGAGGCCGCGCAGTTCGGCGGCGCGGTCGCGGCCGAACACGTCGTCGAATCGCTCTTGCGCGACGCTCCAGCGCTCGGCGGCGCGGCGGTAAATGCCGCTGCCCTTCTCGGTGAGGCGCAACTCGCGGCGGCGGCGGTCGGCCGGCGACGCCGCGACCTCGATCAGCCCGTCGCGTTGCAGCGGCAGGATGTTGCGCCCCAACGTCGTGCGGTCCATCACCAGCGCCGCGGCCAGCGCGTTGATCGTCATCGGGCCGCCACGCCGCAACTGGCCGAGAATCGCGAATTGCGTCGCGCGTAGCCCGACCGGCGCAAACAGTTGGTCGTAGAATTGTGTCACATGTCGCGCCGCCTGGCGGATCGCCAGGCAGTTGCAATCCTGAAATCCCGATTTGCCGCCGCTGCTCATTTCGTTGCGCTCCGAACCCGAGAGATGGGCTCTGGACAAAGGTGTGTGCGCCCCTATATAGGCGCATATACGCCTGACTGCCAGGCTCGCCGGGAGGGAGACTAACATGCCGCTGGACAGCGCGGTTGCCCGCTCGACGGCGGCGCCGCAGCCGGCCGCGGGCCGCGGTTTCGATGCGCGCACCCGGCGGCTCCTCGAAGCGCCGATCGTGAGCACGCTGCTCAGGCTGGCGGCGCCGAATATCCTGGTGATGCTGGCGCAGGCCGCGACCGGGCTGATCGAGACCTTCTGGGTGTCGCGGCTCGGCACCGACGCGCTCGCCGGCATGGCGCTGGTGTTCCCCGGCTTCATGATGATGCAGATGCTGTCGGCCGGCGCGATGGGTGGCGGCATCTCGTCGGCGATCGCCCGCGCGCTCGGCGGCGGCCGGCGCGACGATGCCGACGCGCTGGTGCTGCACGGCGTCGTCATCAATGTCGCGCTCGGGCTCCTGTTCTCGGTGCTCATGCTCGGCTTCGGCCCATCCTTTTACCGCGTCCTCGGTGGCGAAGGCGGCTCACTGGCGGCGGCGCTTGCCTATTCGAACATCGTTTTCGCCGGCGTGCCGCTGGTCTGGTTGATGAACGCGCTCGCCAACACGGTGCGCGGCACCGGCAACATGCTGGTGCCATCGCTGGCGGTGTGCGGCGGCGTCGTGCTGCTGGTGCCGTTGTCGCCACTGTTAATCTTTGGCCTCGGGCCGGTGCCGGCGCTGGGGATGGCCGGCGCGGGAGCCGCGGTCATCTCGACGACGACACTGACTGCTGCGGTGCTCCTTTGGTATGTCGGTTCCGGCCGCAACCTCGCGCGGCTGCGCCGCAGCCGGCTGCGCCGGCCGCTCTTCGCCGACATCCTGCGGGTCGGCGGGGTCGCCTCGGTGTCGACCCTGCAGACGACGGTCACCGTGACGCTGATAACGGCGCTGGTCGGCGCCGCCGCCGGCCCCGACGCAATCGCCGGCTACGGCACCGGCAACCGCCTCGAATACCTCCTGGTGCCGCTGGTGTTCGGGTTGGGCGCGCCGCTGGTGGCGCTGGTCGGCACCAATATCGGCGCGGGACAGCCGGCGCGCGCGTTGCGCATCGCGCTGACCGGCGGCGCCATCGCCTTCGCGCTATGCGAGGCGATCGGCCTCGCCGCCGCGCTGTGGCCGCGCGGCTGGCTCGGCCTGTTCGGCGAAGACCCGCGGATGCTCGCGGCGGGTGCGGCCTATCTGACCCATGTCGGGCCGGTTTATGGTTTTTTCGGGCTCGGCCTGTCGCTGTATTTCGCGTCGCAGGGCGCCGGCCGGCTGCTGTGGCCGCTGCTCGGCGGGTTGCTGCGCATGCTGATCGCGGCCGGGGGCGGCTGGCTCGCCTGGCGGTTCACCGGTTCGCTCGGCTGGGTGTTTGCGGCGCTCGCGCTGGGCTTGGTGGTATACGGCGTGATGTTGCTAGCGGCGGTCGCGTCCGGCGGCTGGTTCCGCGGCGGAAAGGCGATGCGATGACGGTGCGCTACTTCGAAGAGTTTGCGACTGGCCAGACCTTCCGCTCGTCCGCGCTGCGTGTCGACGCCGAAGCGATCAAGCGTTTCGCCGCCGAGTTCGATCCGCAGCCGTTTCACCTCGATGAAGCAGCGGCCGACACCTCGATGTTCCGCGGCCTCGCCGCGAGCGGCTGGCACACCGCGGCGCTGACCATGAAGCTCTGCGTCACCAGCGATTTCCGGCCGGCCGGCGGCATCCTCGGCATCGGCGGCGAATTGACCTGGCTGAAGCCGGTGCGGCCGGGCGACGAGCTGCACGCCGAGATGGAGATCGTGGAGGCCCGCGAGTCGCGCTCGCGTCCCGGTCACGGCATCGTCAAGGTCCGGATCGCGACGGTGAACCAGCACGGCGAGACGGTACAGACCTTCGCGCCGACGCTCTTCGTCGAGCGCCGCCCGGCCTAGACGACATCGATCGGACTCGATCCGATTGCTCCATCGCGCCGAAGCGGGGACTGGATCGTGGTTCCACCGCGATCCAGTCCCACTATGGTCAGGCGGCTTTCAAGATACCAAGCTGCGTGAGCGCCGTGACCCCGTCGTCGAGGCCGACTTCCTCGGCGATCTTGCCGTTGTTTACACGGAGGACCGTCGTGCCGGTGAAGTGCATCTTCCGCCCGGATGCCGCTGGCAGCGAGCCAGCGAGAAAATCGCCGAACG
>DATARH010000132.1:0-10722 GCA_036264235.1 Allostellaceae bacterium | reverse complement strand
CCGCTCGAAAATCTTGATGAAACCGCTGCGCGGGTCGCGCTGATAACAGACGAAAAATAGGCCCGCGTCGTACTCCTTGCGCCGGCGCCACGGCTCCCAGCGCTCGGTCACCTCGTTGATGCCGTCATTGTAGGAGTAGGGCCGCCGCAGGATTTTGGCGCCGTCGTTGCTCGCCGCCCTCGCGAGACGGATATGGGCATTCTCCGGGATCACCGGATCGCCGTCCTCGCCGATCGCGTTCAGGTCGGGCGGGTCGAGCTCGTCCTTCGAACCCAGCGCTGCACCCGAATATTTCTGCCGCCCGAAAGTTTGCTCCTGAAACCCGAGCGGCATCCGGTCCCAGTGTTCAAGCGCGACGCGGATCCGGCGCATTACGACATAGCTGCCGCCGCGCATCCAATCCGGCCCCTCGTCACCGACCCAGACGAACTGGTCCATCGCAGCGGGATCATGCACCGACGGATTGCCGATGCCGTCCCTAAAGCCCATCAGGTTGCGCGGCCGTTGCTGCGGGCCCGCGCCGACGGAGACAAAGCCGGTCTGGGCCCAGCGCGGCTCGGCGGCGCCGCGCGCCAGCGCTCCGAGCTGCCGCACCGCATGAAAGGCAATCTGCGGATCGTCGGCGCAGGCCTGCACCGAGAGATCACCGCCGGTCAACGCCTCGATCAACTCGTCGCCGTCGAAGCGCGGCAGATCGACCAGGGCTGGTGGCCGCCGACCGGCGAGGCCGTAGCGGTCGACCCCGTCCTTGGAGAACAATCCGGTGCCGAAGCCGAAGGTCACCGTCAGCCGGGCCGGCGCCAGGCCCAAAGCCTCGCCACTATCCCCCGCCCGAATTGCCGCATCGTTTCCCAGCGCCTGCGCCGGCTCGCCCCCCGCCATCCGCGCGGCAGCGGCGGCCCACCGGCGCAACATCGCGACAACCTCGTCGCGGCTTTTCGCGACCGCATCGAAGGTCGCCGCATAGCTGTGCCGCTGCACCGGGACGGTCGTGATCCCGGCCTGATGCGCGCCCCAGAACGGCTCGATCTGGCTGGCTTCGTCGGGGCAATCGCCGGAGGCCGCTTCGGCGATTTTGGGCGACGTGAGCCCCGTTCCCGCCGCGGCGGCAAGCCCCGTTGCGGCCCGGATCAGGCCGCGCCGGGTCGGCCTGGGTCTATCGATCACGGCGCGGGCTCGCGCGCCGTGCAACGCCAGGACAAAGGTTCAGAGGCTGCTGGGGTCGGCGATTGCGACCGCGAGATGCTGATATTCGTCACAGACGGTCCCGCAGATTTGCTTGATCGCGGCCAGCTGGACCTTGGCGCTCGCGGCGTCGCCTTTGACCAGATACGCCTCGCCCAGATACTCGCGGACCTGCGCGTATTGCGGATCGAGCGCGACCGACTTCAGATAATACCCGATCCCCTCGTCGACCCGGCCCAGCTTGCGCGTGGCGTAGCCGCGGTAATTGAGGGCGACCGGCGTGTTCGGGTCTTGCAGCAGGTCTAGCACGCCGATCACCTCGGCGAACCGTCGGGCCTTGATCAGCGCATAGGCGTAGTCGGTCAGTCCGCTATCCGGGATAATGCCGGCCTGCATTTTGACGCATTTGCCGGTTCTCGCGTCATAGACCGTGCCCGGCGGGCAGGTCGGAGTCTGGTCATTGCCGCCGCCGCTGTCGGCGCGGGTTGCGCCGGGCGCGATTAGCAATGGCCCGATCAGACCGATCGCCGCCGCAAGCATCAATCCAATTCTCATGATCTGCTCCTGGTTTCCCTAGAGACGAGGATCGCTATCGACCAAGAAATATTCCGCCGGCTCGGTCGACGAAGTCAAATCACTGCTTTGTGCCCGGCGTTTGGGTCAGGCGTGTGGTCGAGGATCGATCGGGAGACGAGGCCGCTAAGAAAGCTTCGGCTGCGACCTCACTCGGCGGCGGCCATCCGCGCGGCTTCGGCGTCGTGCTCGGCCTTCAGTTCGAGCAGCGCGCGGCGATAGTCCTTCGGCGTCACCTTGACGAAGGCGGCGAGCGTGTTGTCCCAGTCTTCGAGCAGCCGGCGGGCGCGGGCGCTGCCGGTGAACAAATGGTGCCGCTCGATCAGGATGCGCAGCCGCTGTGCGTCGAAGCGCAGCGGGTCGCCCATGCCGTTGTCATAGACGCTCGGTGCCCGCTGCCGCGGCCGCCCATCGGAATTCGCGGAGTCCTCATCCGCGTCATCGCCGTCCGTCACCGTCGACAGCTCGACCTCGCTCTTGTTGCAAAGGCTCGCGAACTGCCCCTTCGGGTCCCAGACATAGGCGATGCCGCCCGACATGCCGGCGGCGAAATTACGCCCGGTGTCACCGAGCACGACTGCGACGCCGCCGGTCATGTATTCGCAGCCGTGATCGCCAGTACCCTCGACGACCGCGATCGCGCCGGAATTGCGCACCGCGAACCGCTCGCCGGCGACCCCTTCGAAATAGGCTTCGCCGGCGATCGCGCCATATAGCACGGTGTTGCCGATGATGATGTTCTCGGTCGGCTCGCGGTTCGCTTCCGGCGGCTGCCGCACGATCAGCTTCCCGCCTGACAGACCCTTGCCGACATAGTCGTTGGCGTCGCCGAACAGCTCGAGCGTCACGCCATGCGCGAGAAACGCGCCAAAACTGCCGCCGGCAGTGCCGGTGAAGCGCGCCCAGATCGTGTCCTCCGGCAGCCCGCCATGACCGTAGCGCTGCGCCACTTCGCCCGACAGCATCGCGCCGACGGTGCGGTGCACATTCCGGACCCGCTTGTCGCTGCGCACCGGCGTTCTGTCGTCGAGCGCCGGCCTTGCCTCGGCGATCAGCTCGTTGTCGAGCGCCCGATCAAGGTGGTGGTTCTGCCGCTCGCAATGATAGATCGCAATACCTGGCGCCGCGGGCTCTTGATACAGCAGCCGCGACAGGTCGACGCCTTTCGCTTTCCAGTGGTTGATCGCCGGTGCCATGTCGAGCCGGTCGACGCGACCGACCATCTCGTCGAAGCTGCGGAAGCCAAGCTGCGCCATCAGCTCGCGCACTTCCTCGGCGACAAAGAAGAAATAGTTGATGACGTGCTCGGGTTGGCCGGTGAACTTCTTGCGCAGCACCGGGTCCTGGGTCGCGATGCCGACCGGACAGGTGTTTAGGTGACACTTGCGCATCATGATGCACCCGGCCGCGACCAGCGGCGCGGTGGCGAAGCCGAACTCGTCGGCGCCGAGCATCGCGCCGATCACCACGTCGCGGCCGGTGCGCACGCCGCCATCGACCTGCACCGCGATGCGGCCGCGCAGCCCGTTGCGCACCAGCGTCTGCTGCGTTTCGGCGAGGCCGATCTCCCAGGGGGAGCCGGCATGGGTCAGCGAGGTGAGGGGGCTTGCGCCGGTGCCGCCTTCATACCCGGCGATCGTCACATGATCGGCGCGCGCCTTCGACACGCCGGCGGCGACGGTGCCGACGCCCACCTCCGACACCAGTTTGACCGACACGGCCGCTTTCGGATTGGCGTTCTTCAAATCGTGGATCAGCTGCGCCAAGTCTTCGATCGAATAGATGTCATGGTGCGGCGGCGGCGAGATCAGCCCGACGCCCGGTGTCGAATAGCGCACCTTGGCGATTGCCTTGTCGACCTTGCGGCCGGGCAATTGCCCACCTTCGCCGGGCTTGGCACCTTGCGCCATTTTGATCTGCAACACGTCGGCATTGACCAGATACTCGGTGGTGACGCCGAATCGGCCGGACGCGACCTGCTTGATCGCCGAGCGCTGTGAATCGCCGTTTGGCAGCGGCTTGTACCGGTCTGCCTCCTCGCCGCCCTCGCCGGTGTTCGATTTGCCGCCGATGCGGTTCATCGCGATCGCCAACGTGGTATGCGCTTCGCGGCTGATCGAGCCGAAGCTCATCGCGCCGGTCGAGAAGCGGCGGACGATATTGGCGGCAGGCTCGACCTCGTCGAGCGGCACCGGTCCGTGGCCGTCGCGAAAACGCATCAGCCCGCGGATCGTCAGGAGGCGCTCGCTCTGGTTGTTGAGGCTCTGCGAGAACGCTCGGTAATCGGCCAGCGAGTTGCCGCGCACCGCGTGCTGCAGTTTGGCAATCGTCTGCGGCGTCCAGGCGTGCGCCTCGCCGCGCAGCCGGAACGCGTAATCGCCGCCGACGTCGAGCATCTCGCTATAGAGCGGGTCCTCGCCATAAGCGCGGGCATGGCGCAGCATCGCTTCCTCGGCGATCGCCTGCAGCCCGACGCCTTCGATCGTCGTCGCGGTGCCGGTGAAGTATTGCTCGACGAAATCGCTCTGCAGCCCAACCGCATCGAAAATTTGCGCGCCGCAATAGGATTGATAGGTCGAGATCCCCATCTTGGAGATGACCTTCAGTATGCCCTTGCCGAGCGCTTTGATGTAGTTCTTCTGCACCTGCTCGGCGCTGAACGGCAGCCCGTTCTCGGTGCGCACCTGCTCAATGGTCGCGAAAGCGAGATACGGGTTGATCGCCTCGGCGCCATAGCCGGCGAGCACGCAAAAATGGTGCACCTCGCGCGCCTCGCCAGTTTCGACGACGATACCAGTCTTGGTGCGCAGGCCCTGTCGGATCAGGTGGTGGTGCACCGCCGATGTCGCCAGCAGCGCCGGGATCGGCACCCGCTCCGCCGACACCGCGCGGTCCGACAGGATCAGGATGTTGTGGCCGGCATCGACCGCGACGGTCGCTTCGTGGCAAATACGTTCGAGCGCCGGCTCGATGCCGCCGGCGCCTTCCGACACCGGCCAGGTGATGTCGAGCGTGTCGGTCTTGAAGCGGCCGTCGACCAGGCGCTCGATATTGCGGATCTTGTCGAGATCGGCATCGGTTAGAATCGGTTGCGACACCTCGAGCCGGTGATGACTGCCGACTTCGTGCGACAACAGATTAGGCCGGGGCCCAATCATCGAGATCAGCGACATCACCAATTCCTCGCGGATCGGATCGATCGGCGGGTTGGTGACCTGCGCAAAGTTCTGCTTGAAATAGTTGTAGAGCAGTTTCGGCTTGTCCGAGAAGGCGGCGATCGGCGTATCCGTGCCCATCGAGCCGACCGGGTCGTCGCCGTCGCGCGCCATCGGCTCGAGGAAGAAGCGGATGTCCTCCTCGGTGTAGCCGAAGGCTTGCTGCAGATCGAGCCGCGCCTCGGGGTCGTTGGTTGGCCCGGCGGGTGAGCCCTCAGGCGGCTCCGGCAGTTCGCTCAGCTTGTACTGCGTCTGCTTCAGCCAGCTTTCATACGGGTGCTCGGCGGCGAGTTTGTTCTTGATCTCGTCGTCACCAATGATGCGACCCTCTTCGAGGTCGATCAGCAGCATCTTGCCGGGCTGCAATCGCCACTTGCGGACGATCTTTTCCTCCGGCACCGGCAACACACCGGACTCCGAGGCCATGATCACATGGTCGTCGTCGGTGATGATGTAGCGCGCCGGGCGCAGACCGTTACGGTCGAGGGTTGCGCCGATCTGGCGTCCATCGGTGAAGGCGATCGCCGCCGGCCCGTCCCACGGTTCCATCAGCGCCGCGTGGTACTCGTAGAAGGCGCGCCGCTCCGGTTCCATCAGCGGGTCCGACCACGCTTCAGGGATCAGCATCATCATCGCATGCGCGAGCGAATAGCCGCCGCCGATAACCAGCAATTCGAGCGCGTTGTCGATGCAGGCGGTGTCGGACTGTCCCGGGCCGATCAGGGGCACCATCTTGCCGAGATCAGGACCCAGCAGGTTCGACGACATCGCCTGCCGGCGCGCCGCCATCCAGTTGGTGTTACCGCGGACCGTGTTGATCTCGCCATTGTGGCAGATGAACCGATAGGGGTGCGCCAGGCGCCATGAGGGAAAGGTGTTCGTCGAAAATCGCTGATGCACCAGTGTCAGCGCCGAAACCGTCAGCGCGTTGCGAAGATCGTCGTAGAAGCTCTCGACCTGCGGCGCCAAAAGCAGGCCCTTGTATACCACGGTCCGCGTCGAGAAAGACGGGATGTACAACTCGCGCAGCGACGGCAGTTTCAGGTGATCCGACAGTTTCCCGACGCTGTTCAGCACCTGCTTGCGGATTGTCAGGATCTTGCGCTCGAAGGCATCCTGATCCGGCACCGCGGCGCTCGCCGCGACAATCGCCTGCGCGATCCACGGCATTGTCTCGATAACTCGCGCTCCAAGCCCAGTCGTGTCGACACCGACGTCGCGCCACGCGACCAGCGTCTGCCCCTCCGCCGCGACGTAATGTTCGAAATGCCGGATCGCAACCGCGCGCGCCTGTTCGTGCATCGGCAGGAAGCACATCGCCACCGCGTAGCGTCCCGGCGGCGGCAGTTCGAGGCCGCGCTCGCCAGCCCAATGACGTAGCAATTCGTCCGGCATTTGGATCATGCAGCCGGCCCCGTCGCCGACCAGCGGGTCGGCTCCGACCGCGCCGCGGTGATCCAAATTGACCAGAATTTGCAGGCCGCGTTTGATGATATCGTGCGATTTTCGTCCGCGGATATTCGCCACAAAGCCGACGCCGCACGCGTCGTGCTCGTTGCGCGGATCGTAAAGCCCTCTGTTGCTTTGCGAACCCATCCTCGGACGCTTTCAAACTAAGGTTTTAACTGACCGGACGGACCTCCTGCCGGCAGGAGCGCACACGACGCCATCGGACAGTATGCATGACTTAGTTGGGAACGCCAATCGCCCCTGCGAGGCTCGGGCGGGTTATTCTGCCGCAGGTCGCCGATCTTTTGGCCTGCTCAACCGCCGCGACGCGTTACCTTGGCTTCAATTGCCGGCGCGCTGCGCAACGTCTGCAGCACAACGCAATAGCGCTCCGTCAGCCGCAGCAGCGTCTGCAGCCGGTCTTCGGGCTCGTCGGTGTCGAGCTCGAAGACCAGACGGATGTCGCGGAAGCCCACCGGTGTCTCTTTGTCGACCCCGAGGGTCCCTCGGAAGTCGAGGTCGCCCTCGGCGCGCACCGCACCGCCGCGCAGCTCGATCTCAAGCGCCGTCGCCACTGCCTTCACGGTAACCCCGGCACAGGCGACCAGCGCCTCCAGCAGCATGTCGCCGGAACAGGCCTGCAGTCCGCTGCCGCCGGTCGCCGGGTGCAGCCCGGCCTCGACCAGCGCGCGGCCGGTCTCGACCCGACAGGCGATACCCTCGCCGGAGAGGTCGCCCTCCGCCTTCAGCGTCACCACGGCGGCGCCGGGATCGTCGCGGTACTTCGCCTTCAGCGGCGCCTGTATCTCGCGCAATGCGGTGCTGTCCATCACCCTGCCTCGCTTTCGGTTGTCATTGCGAGCGCTGCGACGCAATCTCCTGCCGGGCTCGCTTGTCGAGCCGAGATTGCTGTGTCGCCTCGCTCCCCGCAACGACAGCCTGATGGACCCCCGCCAAAGGAGCATCGTATGGGACCGCTGGAAGGGATCAGGGTCGTCGAGCTGGCCGGCATCGGCCCGGCGCCGTTCTGCGCGATGCTGCTCGCCGATATGGGCGCCGAGATCGTGCGCGTCGATCGCGCCGCCAATGTCGGCCAGGACATTGGCCGCGAGGGCGAGGACCCGCGCTTCAGCCTGTTGCTGCGCGGCCGGCGCAACATCGCCGTCGATCTGAAAAACCCCGAGGGCTCGGCCGCGGTGCTGCGCATGATCGACCGCGCCGACGCGCTGATCGAGGGGTTCCGCCCCGGCGTCATGGAACGGCTCGGTCTCGGTCCCGACAGTTGCCTCGCGCGCAACCCGCGCCTGGTTTACGGCCGGATGACCGGCTGGGGTCAGGACGGGCCGATCGCCAACACGGCCGGTCACGACATCAACTACATCGCGCTGTCGGGCGCGCTGTATTCGATCGGCGAGCGCGGCGAGGCGCCGGTGCCGCCGCTCAATCTGGTCGGCGATTTCGGCGGCGGCGCGCTGTATCTGGCGATGGGCGTGCTCGCGGGGATCCTCCACGCGCGCACCACCGGCAGCGGCCAGGTCATCGACTGCTCGATGGTCGAGGGTTCGGCATCGTTGATGATGATGATGTATGGCGCGCTCGCCGCCGGCGCCTGGACCGAACAGCGCGGCAGCAACCGGACTGATGGCGGCGCACACTACTACCACGTCTACGAGACGAAAGACGGCGAGTACATCTCGGTCGGCTCGATCGAGCCGCAATTCTATGCACTCCTGCTGCAGCACACCGGGTTGGAGGGTGAGCAGCTGCCGCCGCAAACCGATCGCTCGCGCTGGCCCGAGATGCAGGAGCGCCTCGCCCGCATCTTTAAGACGAAGACCCGCGCCGAATGGACCGCGATCATGCAGCAGACCGACATTTGCTTCGCCCCGGTCCTGCGCATGTCGGAGGCGATGGAGCATCCGCACAATCTGCACCGCGAGAGTTTCGTCGAGGTTGCGGGCATCAAGCAGCCGGGACCGGCGCCGCGCTTCCTCGGCACCCCGACGCGGGTGCCGCGGCCGCCGGCGCGTTGCGGCGAGCACACGGACGCTGTGCTTGGAGATTGGGGCTTCTCCGTCTCGGAAATCGCGGCGCTGCATCGCGCCGGTGCAGTCAAATCGTTGCCCTGAGCACGGACCGAAACGCCTGGACAAACTGCATGGCAGAACATGTGCAATGACGGAGGCTGCGATCGTCGGTCTCGGCCGCTGGGGGCGAACGCTCGTCGATGCCGTGCAAGGCAAAAGCGACAAGCTGCGCTTTACCCATGCGGTTTCCCGCGATCCCGGCCGCGTCGCCGATTTCGCCGCCGCGCATAATCTCGTGGTGCTGCCGAGCCTTGACGCGGTGCTCGGTGAGCGCGGTATTGATGCGGTTGTCCTGGCAACGCCGCACTCGCAGCATGTCGGCGAGATCCTCGCCGTCGCCGAGGCGAAGAGGGCGGTGTTTTGCGAGAAGCCGCTGGCCCTCAGCAAATCCGAAGCGTTGCGCGCGGTCGAGGCCTGCCGGCGTGCCGGGGTTGTGCTCGGCCACGGTACGGACAAGCGCTTTTTTCCAGCGATGCAAGAGCTGGCCCGGCTCGCCGCTGATGGCTCGCTCGGGCGTATCCTTCACTTGGAAGCGCATTTCAGCAACGAGGTCGCGGCGACGATGTATTCGCCGTGGCGCGAGGCGCTGGGGGAATCGCCGGCAGGCGGACTGACCGGCACGGCGATCCATGTACTCGACGCGATGATCCGGATGGCCGGGCCGGTGCGGCGGGTCCAGGCGCAGCTCGTGTCGCACAAGCCGCCCCCCGACCCGCAGGACAGCCTCTCGGTGCTGATCGAGTTTGCCTTGGGTGTCAGCGGTACGCTCGCCACAGTACGATCGACCCCCGCTTATTGGCGCGTCCATGTGTTCGGCCGTGACGGTTCGGCCGAGGCGCTGGGCCGTACAGAGCTGGTGGTGCGCAAGAGCGGCACCGATGCACAGCATTTGCGGCTGCCGCCGAACGACTCGGTGCGAGCCAATCTCGAAGCCTTTGCCGACGCGGTCGAAGGGCGTGCATCGTATCCGATCCCCGAGGCTCATATGATCGCGCTGGTCGGTGCTTGCGAGGCGATCGTCGCCTCGGCGAGCGACCGCGGCAGCGCCGTCGAGGCTTAGCGCTGCATGGCCGAAACTCTCCCTTATGGGAGCTGGCGCTCGCCGATCACCTCGGATCTGATCGTCGGAGAGACGATCGGGCTAGGCGCCGTCCTTGTAGACGGCAAGGACATTTATTGGATCGAGTCGCGGCCCGGCGAGGGCGGCCGCAACGTGCTGGTCCGTCACGACAGCGATGGCGAGCCGCTCGATCTGACACCGCCGCCGTTCAACGCCCGCACGCGGGTGCACGAATATGGCGGCGGCGCCGTCGCGATTGGCCGGGGGCTGATTTACTTCAGCAATTTCGCTGACCAGCGACTCTATTGGCAGATCGGCGGCGGCGCGCCGGAGGCGGTGACGCCGGCGCCCGAGCCGACCGGTTCGGGCTGGCGCTACGCCGATGGCTGCATTGATCGGGAGGACGGTCACTGGATCGGTGTGCGCGAAGAGCACACCTCGGAGCGCAGCGTCATCAATACCCTCGTTGCTGTCGATCCGAGGGCCGGCACTCCTGGACAAGTCTTGGCGCAGGGCTGCGACTTCTATGCGGCGCCGCGCCTTTCGCCGGACGGCAAGCAGCTCGTCTGGCTGAACTGGAACCACCCGCACATGCCGTGGGTGAGTACTGAATTATGGCTCGCCCGCATCAAGGACGACGGCAGTCTGGCCGAGCCGAAACGCGTCGCTGGCGGGCCGCGGGAATCCATTTGTCAACCGGAATGGACGCCCGATGGCGGGCTGGTTTTCGTCTCCGATCGGAGCGGCTGGTGGAACCTGTACCGCTGCGACACTGCGGGTGACGGCGCGATCCGGGCGCTCTGCCCGCGCGACGCTGAATTTGGCCGGGCGCATTGGGTGTTCGGCCAATCGACCTACGCCTTTCTCACGCTCGAGCGGATCGCCTGCGCCTATAACGAAGCCGGGCGCGGCCGGCTCGGCATTCTCGATCTGACGCGCGGCAGCCTCACGCCGGTTGATCTGCCATACATCGATTTCGGCTCGGTGAAGGTTATCGCCGGGCGGGTCGTGTGCCTCGCCGGATCTCCATCCGAGCCGCCGGCGGTCATCGCCATCGACATTGAGAGCGGCGCGACCGAGGTGCTGCGCCGCTCGGCCGAGATCGACGAGAACCCCGATCTGCGGCGCTACCTCTCCATGCCGCAGCACCTCG
>DATARH010000076.1:0-26242 GCA_036264235.1 Allostellaceae bacterium | reverse complement strand
CGCACGATCACGCAGCCGACCGGCACTTCGCCGCGCGCCGCGGCCGCCTCCGCCTCGGCGAGCGACGCCTGCATCGGCATCGGAAGATTGTCGGCCGGCACCGCGGCCTCTATGTCGTGTCTACGCATCCGGTCAGCCGGTAAGCTTCGGCGAAGCATGGCACAAACAACTATCGACAACACGCCCCAGCGGGTCGCCAAGGTGCTCGCCCGCGCCGGGTTGTGCTCGCGCCGAGACGCCGAGCGCTGGATCGCCGAGGGCCGGGTCTCGGTCGACGGCACCGTTCTGACCAGCCCGGCGCTCGTCGTCACCGAAGCCAACGACGTGCGGGTCGATGGGAAGCCGTTGCCGCAGCCTGAGCGGGCGCGGCTGTGGCGCTATCACAAACCCGCCGGGCTGGTGACGACGCATCGCGACGACAAGGGGCGCCCGACCGTGTTCGCCGCCTTGCCGAAGGAATTGCCGCGGCTGATTTCGGTCGGGCGGCTCGACCTCAATTCCGAGGGGCTCTTGCTCCTGACCAATGATGGCGGCCTCGCCCGCCGTCTTGAACTGCCGGCGACCGGCTGGGTGCGGCGCTACAAGGTGCGGGTGTACGGCGCCGTCGAGCCGACCCGGCTCGCCGGGTTGGCCAAAGGGGTGCGCATCGACGGCATCGAATACGGCCCAATCCGCGCCGAACTGGAGCGCCAGCAGGGCTCGAACGCCTGGATCGCGCTGGCCTTGCGCGAGGGCAAGAACCGCGAGGTCCGGCGTGTGCTCGAGCGTCTCGGCTATCCGGTGACGCGGCTCATTCGCCTGGCCTATGGCCCGTTCCAGCTCGGCCATTTGGCGCGCGGCGCGATCGAGGAGGTGCCGCAGAAGGTGCTCCGCGAGCAGCTGGGGGAAACCGCCGCGGAAAAGGCGGATCGGCGGACGACGCGCATTGCGCGGCGCGCCAGGTAGGATGCGGTCCGCTGACCCGAACCCGCGTGGGCTGCGCATCGTCGGCGGCACGCATCGCGGCCGGCGGCTCGTCGTGCCGGCTGGCGAGGCGGTGCGGCCGACCAGCGACCGCGCCCGCGAGGCGCTGTTCAACATCCTGCTGCACGGCCGCTATGCCAGCGCGGGCTCGCCGATCGCCGGGCGCGCGGTGCTCGACGCCTTCGCCGGCACCGGCGCCTTTGGGCTGGAAGCCTTGTCGCGCGGCGCCGGCGAAGCTGCCTTTATCGAGAATGGCCGCGACGCGCTCGCCGCCTTGCGCCGCAACATCGCCGCGCTTGGCGCCGAGCAGCAGGCGCATATCGTTTCCGGCGACGCGACCCGGCCGCCGCGCGCGAGTTTCGCCTGTGCGCTCGCCTTTCTCGACCCGCCTTATGGCAGCGGCCTCGCCCCGAACGCGTTGACCGCGCTCGCCGCTGCCGGCTGGCTCGACGCCGCGGCGCTGGCGATCGTCGAGGTCGCGGCGCGCGAGGCACTCGCCGCGCCGGCGGGCTTTACCGCGATCGAGGAGCGCGTCTACGGTGCCGCCCGCCTCCTGTTCCTGCGCTACGACGGAGCCCCGCGATGACCGACCTGCAACCGGAAGTGGCCCTGCCCGACGGCGAGCGCGTGCCGGCTTTCGGCCAGGGCACCTGGCATATGGGCGAGGACCGCCGCCGCGCCGCTGAGGAGGCGGCGTCGCTGCGGCTCGGCATCGAGCTCGGCTTCCGGCTGATCGATACCGCCGAGATGTATGGCAGCGGCCGCGCCGAGGAGATCGTCGCCGAGGCGATGCAGGGGTTGCGCCACCGGCTCTTCATCGTCAGCAAGGTGCTGCCCTACAACGCCTCGCGCCGCGGCACGATCGAGGCCTGCGAGAACAGCCTGAAGCGGCTCAAGACCGACCGCATCGATCTTTACCTGCTGCACTGGCGCGGCTCGCACCCGTTCGAGGAGACGCTCGCCGCGTTCGATCGGCTGCAGCGCGACGGCAAGATCCGTCACCACGGCGTCAGCAATCTCGACACCGACGATCTGGAGGAATGGACCGCGCTCCAGGGCGGCGACAAGGTCGCGGCCAACCAGATCCTGTACAACCTGCAGCGTCGCGGCCCGGAATTCGACCTAATCCCGTGGTGCCGCAAGCGCCGCATCGCGATCATGGCCTATACGCCGCTCGGCCAGGGGCGGCTGCTCGGCAACCGCGGGCTCGCCGAGGTGGCGGCGCGACACGGCGCCAGCCCGGCGCAGATCGCACTCGCCTGGCTGTTGCGACAGGACGGCATGATGGTGATCCCGAAGGCGTCCACCGCAGAGCATGTCCGCGACAATTTCGGCGCGCTCAAGGTGAAGCTGACCGATGACGACTTGGCGACGCTCGACCGCGCCTTCCCGCCGCCAAAGGGCAAGACCTCTCTCGGGATGCTGTAATTGCTGCGACAACGATTGGGGGAGATGGGGATGCCGCGGTTCGGAGTGTGTCTGGCCTTAGCCGGTAGTGTGTTACTTATGGCGATGACGGCGGCAGTGGCCGAGCCGTCGTCGGAGGGCCATCCGCACAAATGGGAGACCGTCCAGAAAGGGATGCCTGAGTTTCTGAACGACGGGTTCGACTTAAAGGCGGTCGTCTACGACAGCGTCGAGACCGGCGCAAAGCCCGACATCCTGCCCGACGTGCATTACTTTCTGCAAAAGAAGGCGCAACTCGTCCGCTGCGACTTCCGCAAGCGCGGCGAGGTCTCGACCTATTGGTGCGCCCAGCTGGTGAAGCCGCACGGCCAGTGAGCCGGCGACAATCCGAAATGCCTACTCCGCGGCTTCCGGCAGCAGCACCGCGGCGGCCGAATTGTCGGTGACGCAGGCGGTGTGGAAATACTTGATCTGCGGGTCCATGCCGTAGCGGTCGCGGATGCCGGCGAGCCACGGGCCGGAATAGAACGCTTCGGCGTCGGCGCGCGTCTGCCACAGATAGACGCCGCCGGCCCAGCCATCCTCGGCATAAATGAACTGCTTGCGGATCAGCCCCGTCACCTCGCGAAAACCGGGCGCGATCTTGCGGAAGTGATCGGCGCAGGCGGCGAGGTCGATATGCGGCGGCAGTTTGTATTGCACGATCGCGGTGATCATCAGGTCCTCCGTTATCGCAGCTAGACGGCCATCCGGCCGCCATCGACGACGATCATCTGGCCGGTGATGAAGGCGCCCGCGGGTGAGGCGAGCAGCAGTGCGGCGCCGGCGATGTCCTCGGGCTGGCCGAGCCGGCGCAGCGGCGTTTCCGCCTCGGTCTTGGCGCGCCGCTCCGGGTTCTCGTAGAGCGCGCGGGCGAATTCCGTCACCACCAGCCCCGGCGCGATGCTGTTGACCCTGACCCCGTCCGGCCCCCATTCGGCGGCGAGGCTGCGGCACAGCGCGTAATCGGCGGCCTTGGTGACGCCGTACATGCCGATCACGGTCGAGGCCTTCAGCGCGCCGATCGAGATCGTGAAGATGATCGACCCGTCGCGCCGCTCGCGCATTTCCGGCGCCACCATCTTGCTGAGCCACAGATTGCTCAAGACGTTGTTGGTCATCATCCGCTCGAAGGCCTCGTCGCTGAGATCGGCGAACGAGCCGTAATGCGGGTTGATCGCGGCGTTGCAGACGAGGACGTCGATCCGGCCCCATTCCTTGCGCGTGCGGTCAACCAGATTTTCGAGCTGCGCGTGGTCGGAGATGCGGGCGGTGACCGCGATCGCCTCGCCGCCCTTGGCGCGGATCGCATCGACGACCTCGTCGCACGGTGCCTGGTTGCGGCCGGAGATGACGACCTTGCCACCGGCCTCGGCGAACAATTCGGCGATCGCCCGGCCGATGCCGCGCGACGAGCCGGTGACGATCGCGACCTTGCCGTCGAGCCTGAAGGATTGCATTCCCTGTCCCCGCTTTCTCTGGCCTTATTCCGCTGCGACCGCGCGCGCGTTTTCTGCCGGCGCGAAATAGCGGCGGCCGGTGGCGCGCTGGTTTTCATAGATCGAGCCCTGGTGTTCGGCCGGCGGCAGTGGCAAGCGCACCGGCACCGGCACGAGCCGCGGCTCAATCGTCTTCTCGCCGGCCAGCAGCAATTCGTCGAATTTCTCGATCCCGTCCTTGAAGCCCAGCAGCGGCCACGCATCGGCGGCGCGGTACTGGAACAGTAGAAAGCGGCGCGGCGCGCCGGAAATGTTTGTCGCCGACCCATGTACCGCCCGCACATGATGCACCGTCACCGAGCCGGCCCGGCCGAGACATGGCTGCGCCCGCGACAGATCGATGTCGCAGCTGGCAGGGTCCATCGCGCCGCAGAACCGGCCGTCCGGTCCGTGGTGGTCGTAGATCGGCCCCTTATGGCTGCCGGGCACGATCAGCATCGGCCCGTTTTCCATCGTCATGTCGTCGAGCATGATGCCGACCGCGGCGAGATCGTCGTTGGTATGCGGGTAGAAGGCCCAATCCTGGTGCCACTCGACCGGCGCGCCGTAGCCGGCCGCTTTCATGTTGAGCTTGCCCGTGTCGAGGCGGACGCTGCCCCACAGCTCCGTCAGGATCGCGACCACGGTGTCGTTGCGGCTGGCGCGATGATAGGCCGGATGGTGCAGATGCGGTGTCTTGATTCGCCGCACCCTGGGCTCGGCCGCCGAATGCGAGTCTTCGAGATCGAAGATGTCGTCGTTGGCGGCGACCTCAGCGGCTTTGTGCTCGAACTCTTCAGTCACGGCGCGCAACTCGGCGATCTCGGCCGCGGAGAAGACGTTGGGCACGACGATAAACCCGTCGCGCTCATAGGCGGCGCGCTGCGCCGCGTTCAGGAAACTTGAGGTCATGGTAGTTTCACAGTGGTGGGGAGGAGATTACGGTATGGAGCGCATCAATGAAAATCCCAGCCTCGGGACATCGTGTTCGGAGCGTTTGGATCATCGCAGGAATCCGCGAAGTGGCCGGTCGATACCTCTCCGGACGCTTCTTCGCTCGGCCCCTATACGCTCGAGCAAAGCGCCGTCGAACCAATTCGCCATCGAGTTGGTCATCACATTCGATTTCTAAAGGAGGATCCCCTCGTGGCCAATCATCAGGGTACAGGGAGAGGAGAAGCCACGCGTCGGTGGCTCTCGAAGGTGTGACAATGACAATTGGGACTCCTTCCGGCGCTCCGCCTAACCATTCTCTTCGCACAAAATTACGCAACGCATCTGCGGTCGGCTGGGCTGGAGGGCACTCCATCGGGATCTCGAAATTCCGCGCTATCGAGCAGTCGACATGTACCACCAATATATCCAGTGGCCGGCCGATAGAAAGGATCGCGCGCGGCGCCTTGGAAAACTCCTTGCACCACCTCTCAACGCCCATCCAACCAGTCCCTAACGGTTGCAATGCCACTCGCCCGGGATGTAAGTGGATCAATTCTGCGGTTGGAAAAATGGACAGGATAAGGGTATCTAAGATCAGAAAATCAGTGGGGCCCTCGGTGACAATTCCTATAATCATTTTTCTAAAACAGAGTGGGAACTGCACCAAGGCGCCCCATTACCCACAGCTGCGATAGACTCTGCCGATTTCCTGCACGGGTCTGCCTTATACGAGGTACGTCGATTCTGCGGATCATAGTGGCGCCTGCATGGTCGCGATCGACGCCGAATAGGCGAATTTCGTCATTGGTTAAATCTAGGCCATCTAGGGCAAGAGGATTATGTGTAGAAATAAATATCTGGGCATCGTCTTTTTCGAGTACCACGTCACAAAATCTTTCAGTTAATTCTCTCACCAATCGTGGGTGAAGGGCCTGGTCGAAATTGTCAATTGCAAAAACCCGAGGACTCGAGGGATGCAAAGCTAAGACGGCTAGAAATATTATGTACAAAGCTCCTTCGCTGGCGTCATACCCAGACAAGACGTTTCTGCGATGGCGCATATATCTATCTGTAAAACGAAATGATAGATTCGCCGTACTTACAGCAGGCGAAATTGGCAGGGAAACAGTGGAGGAAACGCCAACATATCGAGCCCAGTCAATCAATCCGATGAAATCATCAAGTGCATCGCTATTCACACGATTTCGAATTAAAAACCTGAATGCTTGCGGCAGCGCAGATCCACTTAAGCCTACGGGCTCCCGCGCAATATCTTCTGTCGTCAATCCTCGAAGTACTGGAGTAGTTGGTGAAAATATAGCAAAATTAGTCAGGTCTTCGATTAATGCATTGGACTCTGGAACATCAGTCCATCTTAGCAGCTGACTTCGGGATAAGGTCATTTGATCCGTGATGTTGGTATCGCGGATTCCAATTCTGCTCTGATCGGGAAGAAACAGACGAATTCCCCTCGGGCTTCGGCTGACAACCGATTTAAACCTACCTCGCACAGCTACTTCTAGCGTCTCCCAGGTGACCCGCCACTTTGCATCACGCGATTGTATTGGATTATCCAAACCTATACGGAAGCGTCCAAGCTCTGACTCCGTCTCCAGAGTTATGATTCGACGTAAGCGCTGGGCTGTAAAAGAAGATTTATAGATGGCTGGAAGACCAGGTCGCACCCCTCGGTATCGCAGCGATTCAGGCTCGACGGCTCCGGATGCCGCCGCACCAAGTACACCAATAGCTTCTAGGAGATTGCTCTTCCCGGATCCATTCGCCCCGATGAAGACGTTGATACGTCCGAGCTCAAGGGAGACTTCACTGATAGATTTGAAACCGACAATATGAAGCGTCTTTAGCAACGTCTAACCCCTGCGCTACCATTGGTCGAAGGGTTTTGAGGCAGCTTATTATTATCACGCGAAATCAGCGTGGCAGAACACGCAATGTGACGCAAGCCAGGGACAGGGTCGAGGACCACTGCGCTTTCAGGCTGCTACTGTCATTTGGTCAGCCCGGCGCGGCGGGCGAGCACGGCATGGACGGCGCCGACATCCTCCTCGGCATAGCCGAGTTGTTCGGCCTCGTCGTAGAGCGGCGCGGCGGTGTCGAGCATCGGCGTGTCGACCCCGAGCGCATCGGCAAAGGCGGCGATGATCGCGCTGTCCTTCTGCAATACGTGCATCGTCGCGGTCGGCGGTGTGTAGACGCCCTTCGCCATCATCGGGCCGCGCAATTCGAAGATGCGCGAATTGCCGGCGCCGCTGCTGATCACGTCGAGGATGCGTTCGGCATCGAGCCCGGATTTGACGCCGAGTACGATCGCCTCGGCGGCGGCGACATTGTGCACCGCGACCAAGAGATTCGCGACGAACTTCATCCGGCTGCCGTTGCCGAAGGCGCCGAGATAATGGCTGACCCGGGCAAAGCCGTCGAACACCGGCCGGGCGCGGCCGAACGCGGCCTCGTCGCCGCTGCCATAGAGCGCCAGGTCCCGCGTCACCGCCTGCGCGCCGGTGCCGGAGAGCGGACAATCGAGCAGGATCATGCCGGCGGACTTCAGAGTGTCATGCGCCCGCTGCTTGACCTCGATCGGCATCGTGCTGAGCTCGGCGATCACCAGCCCCTTCTGCGGCGTGCCGGCAAGCGCCGCCACGGTGGCGTCGAGCGCCTCGATAGTCGGCAGGCTGGTCAGCGCGAGGTCGGCGCCGCGGATCGCTTCCGCCGCCGAGCCGCAGCCGTCCAGACCGTCCTTCTTAAGTCGCCCAATCTTCTCGAGGTCGGTGTCGAACCCGACGACCGTGTGACCGGCCGCCATAAGATTGCGGGCGATCGCGCCGCCCATGATCCCGAGCCCGATAACGCCGACGCGGCTCATGCAAAACCGTCCTGCAACCGCTTGGCTGGATTGAAAGTCTGCGTCCTTCGAGACGGCGCTTCGCGCCTCCTCAGGATGAGGACCGTTTTTGATGCCATCAAGAAGTTCACCTCATCCTGAGGAGCGGGCGCAGCCCGCGTCTCGAAGGACGCACAACGGCACTGCAGTTTAGCCATATCGTCAGCCCTGCAGGATCGGTTCGCCGCGCAGGTATTTGCCGCGACCGAACAGCAGCGTCGGCTTGTCGGTGTAGGCGAAGCGTTCGACATGGCCGATGAAGATGATGTGGTCGCCGCCATAGTGACGGAACTCGTTGCGGCACTCGAAATGCGCCGCCGATCCGACGATCACCGGCGCGCCGCTCTCGGGGATCACATGCTCGACATCGAGGAATTTGTCGTCGCTTTGCTTGGCGAATTTGTTCGACAGCTCCATCTGATCGTAGGCCAGGATGTTGACGCAGAAATGGGTGCTTTCCTGGAATGCCGGCAGGCTCTGCGCATAGAGCGAGCTGCTCCACAAGACCAGCGGCGGGTTCAGCGACACCGAGGTGAAGGAATTGGCGGTCATGCCGTGCGGCTTGCCGTCGCGCGCCCGGGTCGTGATGATCGTGACGCCGGTGGCGAAGGAGCCCAGCGCGTTGCGCAGCTCGCGGCTGTTGAAGCCTTCGGCGGAGGTGCTGTGCACCTGCGCCTGATGGCTGCCGGGAATATCCTTTGACACTGCAATCCCCCGACTAGATCGACGCATCCGGCGACAGGCCGAGCGCTACCCGCCCATACATCGCGCCGTTGATGTCCCAGTTCAGCACATAATGTGCATTGGCAGCATGCACGTCGCGGAAGGCGCGCTGCAGCGGATTGCGTGCATAAATCGCGCCGCCGCCGGTCGCCTGGAACAAAACGTCGACCGCCTTGGTGCACATCGTCGCGGCATAGGCGCCGTCGCGACGATAGCGGGCGCGCCGTTCGAGGCTCGGAACCTGCCCCTCGCCGACGAGGCGCGTCGCCTCGTCGCAATCGCCAAGCATGACGGCGCGCGCCGCGTCGGTGATCGCCGCCGCCTCGGCGAGATGACCCTGGACGGTCACGAAATCGGCGAGAGTGCGGCCAGTGTAGTAGCTGGTGCGGGTGCGCATCGTCTCGACGAAATACTCGACCGCGCCCTGGGCGATCCCGAGCGAGACGCCGGCGATGCAGAACGCGAACAGGCTGATCGCCGGCAATTGATAGAGCACCGACGGGTTGATCTCGCTGCCCGGGTTCGGGCCGCCGGTGATCTGCTGCACCGCGATTGTGCGGTGGTCCGGCACGAAGACGTCCTCGGCCACGACGTCCTTGCTGCCGGTCCCGGCGAGACCGATCACATGCCAGGTATCGACGATCGTGTAATCGCTCGCCGGCACGACAAAGATGCGCGGCTCATTGGTGCCGGTCTCCGCGTCCTGGGCGATCGCGCCGATCATGTTCCATGATGATGGGTCGACGCCGCTCGAAAACGGCCAGCGGCCGGTGATCTTGTAGCCGCCCGGCACCTTGTGGGCGCGGCCGCGCGGGAAGATCAGCGCCGAGCCGATCAGATTGTCGGGCGACTGCCCCCAGATCTCGTCCTGTGCCGCCGGCGGGAACATGCCCAAGAGCCAGTGATGCGCGGCGAGGTTTGCCAGGACCCAGGCGGTCGAGCCGTCGCCGCGGCCGATCGTCGAGACCAGCTCGACGATCGAGCGGAACGGCAGTTCGCTGCCGCCGACCCGTTTCGGCTGCAGGATGCGGAAAAGCCCGCTCTGATGCAGGTCGGCGATCGTCTCGTCGGGCAGTTGGCGCATTTCCTCAGCCTTGGCTGCGCGCTCGCGCAGGACCGGCACCAGCGCCTCCGCCCGCGCCAGCAGCTCGGGAAAATCCGGCGGGTCGCCGGCCCGCGCAAAATTTGGACCGCCGGTCTTCGCCTGCGCCATCACCTACCTCCTCGGCCCGCCACGGGACGGCCGGCCGCCTTGGTGCCATCCTACTCGCCGCCCCGGCGCCCCGGCAAATGCTGCTCGGTCAGTCGGCCAAGCTCATGCGGCTCGCACGTGCCCGCACTTGTTCCGAGCACCCACGTCTTTACACTGTCCGCCGCAGGCTTCAGGGGCGGGCGCGATGCTGTACATGGTCGAAATGGGGTTTCCGCACCCGGAGCGCCTCGCCGAGTGGCACGAATGGTATCTCGCGCACATCCGGGTGCTGCTGACGGTGCCCGGGTTCCGCGCCTCGCAGCGTTTCGAGGCGGTGGTCGATAATCCCTCACCCTATCTGGCGCTGCACGAGGTGTCGGGGCCGGAGCTGTTCGAGAGCGCCGCCTATCGCGGCCGCGGCGGCCCGAGATCGGTCGGCGAGTGGCACGATCTGCAGACCAATTGGCACCGCAACCTGCTTGCCGGGATCGATCAGACCCCGGAGGTACCGGCGGCGAAATATGTGCTGCTGCTGCGCGACCTGCGCGACATTGACGTGCCGCCGTCGCCTGTGACCTGGCTGCGCGGCATCGGCCTCGACCGCACCATAGCCGAATGCGGTCTCGGCGTGATCGACGACCCCGCGCCATTCGAGGGGCTGGCCCGCCGCGACGACCGCGTCCGCCTTTACCGTCCGATCAGCGAGAAAATCCGCGCCCAAGGAACCTGACAGGGACAGCATGATCATCGACACCCACGCCCATACCGTGCCGGGCACGCTGCTCGAGGCGTTGCGCGCCGAGAAGCGGTTGTTTCCGACGGTGCGGCTCGACGACAACGCCGCGATGCCGCGCATCGATTTCGGCGGCGGCCCGGGCCGGCCGATCCAGCCGCGCCTCTCCGATCTTGGGCAGCGCCGCGACTGGCTGAAACAGGCACGGGTCGATCATCAGCTGGTCGGCGGCTGGACCGATGTCTACGGCTACGATCTGGCGCCGACCGAAGGGGCGGATTGGGCGCGGTTCTACAACGAGCATATGGCGCGCGACGCGGCGGCCTGCTCGGCGCTGTCGATGCTGGCGACGGTGCCGCTGCAGGATGGGGCGCTCGCCGCCAGGGTGCTGGAAGAGGCGCTCGATGCCGGCTTTCACGGCGCGATGATCGCGACCCAGCCGAAGGGCATCGGCGGCAATCTCGACGATCCGTCGCTCGACGCGTTCTGGGAGGTCGCCTCGGCCCGCAACGCCGGCATCTTCCTGCATCCGCATTACATCTGCGGCGATGAGCGGCTCGCCGATTACGATCTGGTCAACGCGGTCGGCCGCCTCGCCGACACCACGATCGCGGTGGCGCGGCTGCTGTTCTCCGGCCACCTGACCCGCTTCCCCGGCGTCTCGCTGCTGCTGTCGCATGCCGGCGGCGCGCTGCCCTATGCGCTCGGGCGCCTCAAACGCAACCGGGCGATCCACAAGGACTACGCCGACCCGGAGGCGGGCTTTCGCCGGCTCTATTTCGACACCGTGCTGTTCGAGCCGCGGGCGCTCAGCTTCCTGTGCGACGTTGTCGGCGCCGACCGGGTGATGCTCGGCTCCGACTGGCCATTCGGGATCGGCGATCTCGACCCGCGCCAAATCGTCGAGAACACCCCGCTAACAGACACCGAGCGCCGTGCGATCTTCGGCGAGACCGCGGCCCGCATCTTTCACGTCGATTGCGCCTGCGGAGCGGCCGCATGACGGCGCGCCCGTACCGCATCGCGGCGATCCCCGGCGACGGCATCGGCAAGGAGGTAATCCCGGCCGGAGTCGAGGTGCTGCAGGCGCTCGCCGAACGCGACGGCGGGTTTGCGTTCGAATTCGAGACGCTGCCCTGGGGCTCCGACTATTACCGCGAGACGGGCCGCTTCATGCCCGAGGACGGCGTCGCGGCCTTGCAGAATTTCGATGCGATCTATTTCGGCGCGGTCGGCGACCCGCAGATCCCGGATCACCTGACGCTGTGGGGCCTGCGCCTACCGATCTGTCAGGGGCTCGACCAGTACGCCAATGTCCGCCCGACCCGTATTCTTCCGGGCATCACCGCGCCGCTGCGCAATTGCGGCCCCGCGGACCTCGACTGGGTCATCGTCCGCGAGAACAGCGAGGGCGAATACGCCGGCAATGGCGGACGGGTGCATCGCGGTTTCCCGGAGGAGGTCGCGACCGAAACCGCGGTGTTCACCCGCACCGGTGTCAGCCGCATCATGCGCTTCGCCTTCGAATTGGCGCGCTCGCGGCCGAGAAAGCACCTGACCTATGTCACCAAATCGAACGCACAGCGGCACGGCATGGTGATGTGGGACGAGATCGCCATGGAGACCGCCCGGGATTTCCCGGACGTGATGGTCGACAAGGAGCTGGTCGATGCGATGACGACGCGGATGGTGCTGCGGCCGAAGAGCATCGACACCGTCGTCGCCACCAACCTGCACGCCGACATCCTGAGCGACCTCGCCGCCGCGCTCGCCGGCAGCATGGGCATTGCTCCCACCGCCAATCTCGATCCCTCGCGCCGCCACCCGTCGATGTTCGAGCCGATCCACGGCTCGGCCTTCGACATCATGGGCAAGGGCATCGCCAACCCGGTCGGTACCTTCTGGACCGGCGCGATGCTGCTCGATCACCTCGGCGAGCCCGACGCGGCGGCGCGGCTGATGCGGGCGATTGAGTTGGTGACGGCCGCCGGCGCCCCGTTGACCCGCGATCTCGGTGGTAGCGCGACGACGCGCGAGGTAACGGACGCGGTGATCGCCGCGATCCGCGCCTCGAACCGGTGAGGCGCGGTCGCGGTTGCGGCTAGCGCTTTGCGGCGAAGATGCCGGAGGCGATGTAGGGTGTGCCGGCCGTTGTCCGGATGCCGAAATTGCCGCCGGTCTCGGCCGCCATCGGGCCGAAGAATTGGCCTTGGACGAAGCCGTTCGCGCCGGGAACCGCGATGGTGCCGGCATAAATCCCACCCGATCCCGAAACGGTGCCGCTGACCGTCCGCCCGTCGAAATTGCTGATCGTCGCGGTGCCGGTGTTGGTGCCGAAATTATAGACGCCGTTGAAGCCGCCGGCAGCGGTATAGCTGGCGCCGTTGTTGAACACCGAACCGACGACGTGCCCGGCGTAATTTCCGACGAACGAGCTGCCCTGCAGCGTGTTGATGTCCGCCGCCGCGGTCGGGATGCCGGCCAGCCAGGTGTTGATGTGGGCGCGGTCGATCCGGGCAGCGGCGGTCTGCGCCGCGTTCGGGGTGTCGAGCTCGCCGGTCCAATAGCCCCATTGCAGATACTGGCAGACGCAAGGGGTGACGCCGTTCGGCAGCGCATTGTTGACGACGCCCGATGTGACCATCCCCAACCGCGGCGTGAAAGTGCCGCCGGGTGTCGTCGGGAACGTGGTGGTCGTGCCGCTGCTGCTGATGATCGTCGATGGGTTGCTCGGGCTCTCCAACGCGGCATAGCGGGTATCGTCGATGAATGTGTCGCGCGCGAACGACCGGCCGCTGACCGATCCGAACGACAGGGTCATGCCCGATACGCCGCTCGTTGACGAAGTGAACGGGTCACCGCCGCCGAAGATCGCTTGCACGCGATTGTTGGCGGGGCTCGTGACGACCCCGGTGGCTCCCTGTATGACGTAGGGAGCGGCATTTCCGCTGCCGGGCACGAACGGATACATCACCCCGCCGAAAAAGCCGCTCGTGACCTGGCTGGTACGGCTGCCGATCGCCGGCGTGCCGGCAGCGACCGCCGGATTGTTGAACGCGTAGTTGGTCGCGGGCTGTCCGAGCGGGACGGCCGAGGCCAGTTGCTGGTTGAAGTTCAGGTTGGTGTCGTAGTTGTTCTGGTCGAGCACGAAGCCCTGGATCGTGTTGCCGCCGAACAGATTGTTGCCGTTGCCGTCGGGCACCGTCGCGACGCTTGAGCCCAGTCGGGTCGGTGTCCGTGCGCCGCTCGGTAAAAACGAGCCGCGTACTCCGCCCGCCCCAGCAACGTTCCCCGTATCAGACGAGGTGAAGAAGTCTCCGGTGTTGACCGTGAACACCGAAGTTTGCGATGCGCCCGCGCCATTGAAGGCGATGTTCGACTGCAGCCACCGCTGCCCACCGTTCGCAGTCGGATTGAGAGTTGGATTAAAGGCGCCGAATTGATTGTTCGCGTTTGCCGCCAGCAAGAGCGGCGAGACCTGAGCGTTCGGCGTGTTGCCGCCGAATTGCGCCGGTACAAACGGAATTGCCGTCTGCAACGCGGCATCCGGCTGCAAGCTGAACTGGTAGAACTGCGGGGTCGAGGTCGGCTGGAAGAAGCTCTGATTGACGGGGATGCCGGCAAACCCGAAGATGGGTTTGCCGCTGCTATCCGTCCCGTTCAGGTACAGAAACGTCTTATCCGCCGACAGGAATGTCGTTGCGGTGAATGGTCCGCCGGTTTCCGTACTGCCGGGCGTCGGGGTCGCAGTGCCCTGCACGGTGTTGGTCCCCGGCGCCACAGGGAACGAGACTATGAGGCCATTATCGAGTGTGGCGGTGAACACCCCGTTCTGTAGAACGCCGTTCCGGAACGGGCTGCGATTGTTCGGGCTTTGGTCGGTAAAACCGAGCGGACCTCCGTTGCCCTTCGCTAAACCGGCATAGGTAACCTGCACCGGGCCTGATGGTGTCACCGGGGCGCCGCCGACCGGCTGACCCGATGTGGTCGTGCCGACCGTCGTCGCATTGCTGCATCCGGCCGGGTTGCTGGAGCAATCGATCACTTGCGGCGCGGTGTTGCCGGCGGCCGTCTGCGAGGTCGTTGCCGGGTTTGTCGACGTGAGCTGGGGTTGCGCCGTTTGCGCCTGCGCCGTCGCCTGTTGGACGCTCACCGTCAGATTGCCGGAAATCGTGTCGCTGACGCCGCTGCTGGCGACGGTCGCGTCGGTCGGCACGCGGGTCGCGCCGCCATTGCCGCGAGGCCGGCCATCGAGGCGGGCGAGCATGCCGTTCAACACGCCGGGCGGGGCCCGGAACGGCTGCGACGGCGAGGCGCCGGCGCCAGGGACGGAGATCGCAAACCCGGGCTGCGTGATTTTTTGCGAGACCCCGTTCCTGCCGGTGACGGTCAGTTCCTTGCCGAACAGAAACACGACGTCGAGACTGTTGCCCTCATGCACATCGGCGACCATGACGCCGCCGCGCAGCGCGATTGTGGCGATCGTCGTCCGGACCGAGAGTGGCGCTTCCTGCTTTGTTAGCGTGCCGCCCACCAGCCGGAGTACACCCTTGGTGGCGGTCAGTGCCATCGTACCGGTACCAGCGGCCGGGTTGAACACGAATTGATCGATGGTGACGTCCGAATTCGGCCCGACCGTCATCGTCGACTGATCGAGAAACAGCACCTGGGTCTGGCCCACCGTCGTCGTCTGGATGCGCTCGTTGTAGACCACGTTCTCGCCGATCACGAGGCGGCGCGCCGCGCCGTTTGGCGGCGTGCCGGTCGCGTCGGCATTGACCGCGGCATTGACCCCGACCCTCTGCTGCGCATTGGCCGTGGCAGCGAGCAGCAGCATGATTGCGAGAGGGATGGAACGGCTCAGCGAGAGGGGCATAACGTACACGACGCTTCTCCTGACTAGGCGGTTTTCAACTCGACAAACTCCGGAAACTCGATGGCTCCTAGAACCGGATCTGCGGCCCGACCAGAACGGAATTGCTGGTGTAGGCATAGATCGGCAGGTTGGACGAAACGATGTCGCGCTGGAACTGCACGGCGACGCCGATATCGGGCGAGACCTGGAAAATCTGGCTGATGCCGAAGCGCCAGCGCCGGTCGAAGCGGTCGCTCGACCCGGGGTTGGCGGGATCGGAGCTGGTGTTGCAGCACGGGTCGGGCGAGGCATAGTTGCTCCACAACCGGCCGCCGAACAGCGTCGTTTCCCATGGGTAGGGCAGGGTCCCGGTCGGGTCCTGGTAGCGCACGCGATAATTGGCGGCGATCCCGTAGGTTTTGTTGGAATAGAAGGAGAGACGGGTCGACTGGTCGACGAAATCGAATTCCAGCCCGAGCTGCGATTGGGTGCCGGGGATCAGCAACACCGGCTTGGACAACGCGAGCGTCACCAGTTTGTCGTCGCCGTCGAACCCGGTCGAAAGGGGCCGGTCGGCGGCGTTGGCGAACCGCTTCTCGCGGATTTCGAAATTGGCCTTGGCCGTTATGTCGTCCCATACCAGCGCCGTCGCCTCCAATCCGCCACCATAGGTGTAGAAGTATTGCTTCTCGCCGAGCCCGACCTCGTTGACGATCGCATACGGCTTCACCGAGCTGGTCTTGATGCCCTCGATCGGCGCCGGGAAGATGAAGCGCGGCCCGGCCGTCACCTCGGTTAGGCCAAGATCGAGGCGGTCGAACCGAAAGTAGTGGTTGATGAAATTGGTGCTGGTGACCTCGAACGCGTCACCGCTCTGATCGCCGAAATCATGCGAATAGAACAGCGTCGCGGCGCCGAAAATATTTTCGTCGGCGTGCTTGAGAAATTGACTTTGCAGCGTCACCGGCCCGAGCAGCAGGGTATTGATCAGCGAGGAACCGGGCGCGACATTGGCGTCCGATTGGTATTGCGCGCCCATAAAGATCAACCCGCCGAAATGCTCCGGCGATTGCTGCTTTGCGATCTGGGCCAGATAGGTTTCGATGCGGGTTTTGATGTCGGGTGGCGGGTTGGCCGCCAGCGCCTTTTCGAAATAACCCTGCGCCGCGTCGAACGAGCCGAGGCGGAAATAGAGCGCGCCGAGTTCCAGCTGGACCCGCGGCAGGTTCGGGTTGAACAGCAGCATGCGCTCGAGCGCGCCGAGCGCCGCCTCGTTGTCGCCGAGCTTCGCCGCGATGTCGGCATAGGCGAACGTCGCGTCGAGGTCGTTCGGGTTGCGCAGCATCTGCTCGAACAGCGCCTGCTTCTGCGCCTCGAGCGCGGCGCGCTCGGCTGGCGCTTGCGCCTGTGCCGGTGTGAAGAACACCCCGATCAGGATCGCCGCCACCGATAACAGGCGGCGCAGCCCCCGGTGTTTGCCCGGAATCCGGGCCCACCCTCTCCTAAGCCTCCTCACCCCTGTATCCCTGTGCTTGTAATCCCCGCATCGGAGAAGGTAACCAACCTGTGATTGCTCTACAACCGCTGTCGTATCAACCCGTTGCGCGGAACCTCGACGAGGCTTGCTGGCCCGCGCCGCGGCGTAGCAATGTTGCGAATCGCGCGAGCGGCGCCGATGCGCCGCCGACAACCAGCGCAGCGGGGATGGCATGGCGGCAGAATTCTTCGATTCGCTGGAGATACGCGATCCGGCCAGGCGCGAAGTGGAGCTGATGGCGGCGCTGCCCGGCATCATCGCCGCCGCCAAGGACAAGGCGCCGGCCTATCGCGCGCTACTCGCCAAGGTACGGCCGCAGGACGTGACCGACCGGCGCGCCCTCGTCGATTTGCCGGTCATCCACAAATCCGACCTGATCGAATGGCAGCGCCGCGACCCGCCCTTCGGCGGGCTGACGACGGTTCCGGTCGGGCAGTTCGCCCGGGTGTTCGCCTCGCCCGGCCCGATTTACGAGCCGCAGGCCCGGCGCCCCGACTATTTCCGTATGGCGCGGGCGCTGTTTGCCGCCGGTTTCCGCGCCGGCGACCTCGTCCACAACACCTTCGCCTATCATCTGACTCCGGCCGGGGCGATGTTGGAGAGCGCCGCCGAGGCGATCGGCTGCGCCGTGATCCCGGCCGGGGTCGGGCAGAGCGAGCAGCAGGTGCGCACGATTGCCGACCTCAAGCCCGCGGCCTATGTCGGCACGCCCTCCTTCCTCAAGATCCTGCTCGACAAGGCGCAGGAACTCGGCGCCGACATTTCATGCCTGACAAAGGCGATGGTCGGCGCCGAGGCATTCCCGTCGGTCCTGCGCACCGAGTTCCGGTCGCGAGGCATCGCGGCGATGCAATGCTATGGCACCGCCGATATCGGGCTGATCTCCTACGAGACGACCGGCCCCGACGGCGAGGTTTGCGACGGCATGGTGCTCGACGAAGGGGTGATCCTGGAGATCGTCCAGCCGGGCACCGGCGAACCGGTCCCGCCGGGCGAGGTCGGCGAGGTCGTGGTCACGACGCTGACCCCCGAATACCCGCTGATCCGCTTTGCGACCGGCGACCTGTCGGCGCAATTGACCGGCCCGAGCCCCTGCGGCCGCACCAATCACCGCATCAAGGGCTGGCTCGGGCGCGCCGACCAGACGGCGAAAATCCGCGGCATGTTCGTGCATCCGGTGCAGGTCGCCGAGATCGTCCGGCAGCACAAATCGATCATCCGCGCTCGAATTGCGATCGAGCGGCCGGCAGCGGCCGATGTGATGAATTTTCTGGTTGAGATGGGCGAGCCGCCGGAGACCGAGGCGGCGATCGCCGAGACGGTGCAGGCGGTCACGAAGCTGCGGGCAACCGTGATCCGCGTGCCCGAGGGCAGCCTGCCGAACGACGGCAAGGTGATCGAGGACCGTCGCCCGATCGGGTGAGAAAACCCTCTCCCGCAACGCGGGAGAGGGGCTGCTCAGCTACCGCCGCGGCCGCGACGAGCCGCTGCCGGTGGTCGCGCGTGAGATGTCATGTGCCATCTGATCGTGCTGCTGGATCACCGACAGCGTCTGCTGCGCGAAGTTTTGGAGGTCCGGGTCCTTGGCGGCCTGCGTCTCGTGCTGGAACTCCTTCAAATCCTTGTCGTGATCCTGGACCATCATCCGCATGTAGGCCCTGTCGAAGGCGGGACCTTTCAGGCCTGACAGCCGATCGAGCTCCTTTTGGTCCTTGGCATCCAGCTGCTTCGGCAGCTGCACGCCCTTTTGGCCGGCGATGCTCGTCAACTGCTGGTTGGCCTTGGAATGGTCCTGCTCCATCCGTTGGCCGAACTGCTTGACCTGCGCGTCCTCGGCGTTCTGCTGCGCCAGCTTGCCGAGTTCGACCTCGGCCATGCCGCCCTCGGCTGCCTTTTTCATGAAGTCGAGATCGGTACGGTCCAGCTTGTGCTGCGGCACAACCGCGGTCGCCGTTGTGTTCGCGCTCTTGGAGCCCGGCGCGATCCGCGTCGTCTGCTTGGCGAAGGCCGGCGTCGACAGCATCAGCGCGATGACGGCGGACGAAACCAGACCGGGGCGAATACCCATGATGACCTCCGATAACTGATCCGGCGCCTAGGCCGTACTGCTGCGGCCGCGCCGGAATGCGTGCGTCTAGCCTGGAAACGGGCCGGATGGCGCGAAGTTCAGCCCGAAGCTGACGCCGTGCCATACTCGCTTCGGTTCTCGATCCCCGGAGGTGAGCGATGGCGACAATTCAACCTTATGCCGCGCCGAGCGTGTTCGACCCGCCGATGTACTCGCAGGCGGTCAAGGTCAGCGGCGCGCAGACGATCCTCTACATCGCCGGACAGGTCGCCTATGGGTCGGACGGCAGCGCGGCCCATCCCGGCGATTTCAGGGCGCAGGCGCGAGCCGCCCTCCAATGCCTAAAGGCGCAAGTCGAGGCCGGCGGCGGCACGATGGCCAACATCGTCAAGGTCAACACCTACCTGACCGACATCCGGCACCGCGCCGATTACGGGCCAATCCGCGAGGAGTTCTTCGGCAAGAAAATGCCGGCGCATACGCTGATCGGGGTCGCGGCGCTGGCCGCCCCCGAGTTCCTGATCGAGGTCGAGGCCATCGCGGTGATCTGAGCCGCCGCGGCGGGCCGATCATTTGGCTTGCGCAGGTCCTCTTGGCAGTGTACTTTATAAATCAAAGTTCTCTGCGGAGGCCACGATGGTCGAGGACCGGGCGCGCGAAGACATCGCCTTCATCCGCCGCGCGATCGAGGATGGCGGCGCCTACGCGACCGCCCGCAGCCCCGACATGCTGGTCTGGGGCATTGCCGTCGCGATCGGATATCTAGCGACCTACAGCTTTGTTCGCGGCTGGTCTTCGGTCGGTCCGAATGCGGTTTGGACTACCTGCATCATCCTGCCCTGGCTCTATTCGCTGCGGCACGTGGCGCGGCACACGATTGGCGGCGAGCCGGTCGCGCGCCGTCCGATGGCGCAGGCGCTGGCGATGCTGTGGCTCGGCACCGGCGTCTTCATCACGATAACCGTAATTGTCGCGATGGCGACCGGGGCGGCGCGCGAGGGCTGGTCCAGCGCGGTGATCGCCGGAGCGATCGGGGTCGGCTTCTTCGCCAGTTCGTCGCTCGGCAACCTGCCGTGGCTGCGCTGGGTCGGGGTGGGCTGGTGGCTTGGCGAATTGGCGCTGTTCGCGCTCCGCCATGAACCGGAGGCGTTGCCGCTGGCTGCGGCGCTGTACCTGCTGCTGCTCGCCGCACCGGGCTATGTCCTGTGGTCGCGTCGCGGCCACCGCGCCGGATGACCGGTTGCGGATGACCGATTACGACCATGCCGCGATTGACGAAATCCTGCACAGCCGTGTGCGGCTCGCGATCATCGCCTTCCTGGCCGGCGCCAAGACCGCCGATTTCGCGGCGGTGCGCGACGCCACCAAGACGACCGACGGCAACGCCAGCATCCACCTGCGCAAGCTCGAAGACGCCGGCTACGTCGCGATGACCAAGCGCTTTGTCGGCCGCAAGCCGCAAACCCTCTACACGCTGACCGAGCGCGGCCGAGCGGCGCTGCTCGACTACGTCGCCCATCTGGAAACCCTGCTGCCGCCCTCCGGCGGCGGCGAACCCCCAGGAAAGGATGGCACCCGATGAAGCATGCGGTTCAGCACTTGTTCACCGACTTTTTGTCGGCGCTGTTGTTTCTCGCCGTCTATATCGCGACCGGGAATGTCGCCGCCGGCGCGATCGTCGCGATCGTCATCGGCATCGGACAAACCGCGTTCCAGCTGGCGACCGGTCGCCGCATCGACCCGATGCAGTGGCTGAGCCTCGCGATCGTCGTCGTGCTCAGCGCCGCCTCGATCGCCACCAACAGTCCGCGCTTTGTGATGCTGAAGCCGAGCCTGGCGCATTTCGCGATCGCCGCCGCAATGCTGAAGCGTGGCTGGCTGCTCCGCTACCTGCCCGAGATCGCGCAGCGCAATCTCCCCGCAGCGGTGCCGGTCGCCGCCGGTTATGCCTGGGCCGGGCTGATGGCGGTGCTGGGCATCGCCAATATCGCGGTCGCGACCTACGCCGATTTCGCGACCTGGGCCTGGTTCGTCTCGGTGGTGTTGATTGGCACCAAGGCCACCGCCTTCGCGCTGCAATACGTCGTCTTCCGGGCGATCATCCGGCGCCGGCTGGTCGCCGAGGCGACAGCAGTGCGGACCTCGGCGGCAACGGCGGCAGCAATCCTCGCCGCACTCATTCTCGCCACGGGAAGCGGCAGCGCCCAGGCGGTCGGGTTTCAGCAGCTCGCGGTGGCGGATCCGAACGGTGCGCCGATCGAGGTGTACCTCTGGTACCCGAGCAACGCGGCGATCGCAACGCTGCGTCTCGGGCCGTACGAGCAGAAAGTCGCGATGGACGGGCCGATCGCAGGGACGAATCTGCCGCTTATTCTGATCTCGCACGGGACCGGTGGCAGCGCGCTGACACATTACGACACCGCCATTGCGCTCGCTGAAGCCGGATACATTGCGGCTGCAATCGAGCACACCGGCGACAATTGGCATGATCGATCCTACAGCTTCACTCTGCGCGGACTCACCGAGCGGCCACGCCAGCTGAAGCTCGCCGTCGATTACCTGCTCGGCCATTGGGCAGCGCGAGATCATATTGCCGCCGATCGGATTGGCGCGTTTGGTCATTCGGCCGGCGGGTTTACGTCCCTGGTCGCGATTGGCGGTACCCCCGATTTCGCGCTGGCGGCCGCTTTCTGCAAAGAGCATCCGGAAGATTGGGGATGCGTGCGAGCGCGCGCTGTCGCTGTCGGCACCGCGGCCGCGGCGCCACCCGTACCGGTCTGGACCCACGACCCGCGCATCAAAGCAGCAGTCGTCGCGGCGACCGCCCTCGGCCGCATCTTCACGCCCGCCGGGCTAGCCGGTGCCACTGTACCGGTGCAGCTGTGGCAAGGGGAGGATGATGAAATCGCGGTGAAGCCCTTAAGTTTTGACGTGATCAAGGCGAACCTGCCGTCGCCACCCGAAGCGCATCTTGTGCCGCTCGCCGGGCATTTCGCGTTCCTGGCACCGTGCAGCAAGGCGCTGGCCGAGGCCGCACCGGAGGTTTGCCGCGATCCGGACGGATTCGATCGCGTCGCCTTCCACCGGACCTTCAACGCGGCGGTCGCGGCGTTCTTCGCGAAGGCGCTGAACCCGGCATAGGATTGGGCGGCCGATGAACTTCGCCCCAATCGCGGCCGCACCGCTGGCGATCAAGGTCCATCTGGTGACCGTGTTGCCGGCCTTCGCGATCGGCACTTGGCTGATCTTCGGCTCGACCAAGGGCAGCACCACGCATCGCGTCCTCGGCGCGACGTACCTGGCTCTGATGACCGTGACCGCCGCCTCGACCTTCTTCATCCGCACGATCAATCCCGGCGGTTTTTCGCCGGTCCACCTGTTCATCCCGCTGACCCTGTTCGGGGTGTTCGGGGCGCTGTGGAACGTGCGCCGCGGCAATATCCGGGGCCACCGCTCGGCGATGCTCGGCCTCTATTTCGGCGGGCTGTTGATCGCCGGCGCCTTCACATTGCTGCCGGGGCGGCTGCTGCACGGGGTGTTCTTCGGCTGAGCGCGCCCTTTCCCCGCCTTGCGCTCGGCGGGGGCCGCCGCTATATAGCGCGGCTCAAATCGGCGGCGGGCCGCGCCCTTAGGGGCGCCATACGGGCATGCCTAGCCGCCGCAACCATCGGCAAAGGACGGAAAATGCCCAAGCTCAAGACCAAGAGCGGCGCGAAAAAGCGCTTCGGCCGCACAGCGACCGGCAAGATCAAGCGCAATTGGGGCCACAAGCGCCACCGGCTGATCAGCAAATCGACCAAGGGCAAGCGGCTGCGGCGCGGCACCACGGTAATGGAGCCGGGCGACGCCAAGCTGGTGTTGACCTATATGCCCTATCTGCGGAGCTGACCGATGGCCCGGGTCAAACGCGGCGTTACCGCGCATGCGCGCCACAAGAAGGTCTTGGGCCTCGCCAAGGGCTATCGCGGCCGCGGCAGCAAGGTCTACCGGATCGCGCTCGAAAAGGTCGAAAAGGCGCTGCGCTATGCCTATCGCGACCGGCGCAACAAAAAGCGCGATTTCCGTGGCTTGTGGATCCAGCGGATCAATGCCGGGGTGCGCGAGCACGGCATGACCTATTCGCAGTTCATGCACGGACTGAAGCTCGCCGGCGTCGAACTCGACCGCAAGGTGCTGTCGGACCTCGCGATCCGCGAGCCCGAGGCGTTCGCCGCGGTGGTGACGCAAGCCAAGGGCGCGCTCGACGAGGCGCAGCCGAAGGCAGCCTGACCATGTGGCGCGTAATGACCATGACCGTGCGATTTACTCGGGTTCGTGTACGCTAGGGCCCCCGCAGAGGAGTTGTGTCGAAAGGGGCCGTGTGGCCCCTTTTGCATTTCAGGACTGGAACGATGGACGCTGCTGATCGTCTTCCCGAGGACTTCGCCCGCGAACTCGCGGCGGCAGCGTCGCTCGACGCGCTGGAGCAGTTGCGGGTCAAGTATCTCGGCCGCAATGGCGCGATCACGGGGTTGATGCGCGGCCTCGGTGCGCTGCCGCCCGAGGAGCGGCGCGAGGCCGGCGCCAAACTAAACACGATTAAAGACGACATTGCCGAGCGGCTGGAAAGCCGCAAGACCGAACTCGGCCGCGCCGCGTTGACCGAACGCCTCGCTGCCGAGCGCGCCGATGTGACACTTCCGGTCCTGCATGCCGGGATGGGGCGCATCCACCCGATCAGCCAGACAGTCGACGAGATCGTCGCGATCTTCGGCGAGATGGGCTTCACCGTCGCCGACGGGCCGCATATCGAAGACGATTTCTACAACTTCACCGCCCTCAACATCCCGCCCGAGCATCCCGCGCGGCAGGAACATGACACATTCTATCTGCCGCCGCGCCCCGACGGCTCGCGGCTGGTGCTGCGCACCCACACCTCGCCGGTGCAAATCCGCACGATGCAGGTACAGAAGCCGCCGATCCGGATCATCGTGCCGGGCCGCACCTTCCGCGCCGATCACGATGCGACCCACTCGCCGATGTTTCACCAGGTCGAGGGGCTGGTGATCGACCGCACCACGCATATGGGTCACCTCAAGGGCTGCCTGATCGAGTTCTGCCGCGCCTTCCTCGATGTCGACGATCTGCCGGTTCGGTTCCGCCCGAGCTATTTCCCGTTCACCGAACCCTCGGCCGAGGTCGATATCGGCTGCTCGCGCGAGGGTGGCGAGTTGAAGATCGGCGCCGGCAGCGGCTGGCTCGAAATTCTCGGCAGCGGCATGGTGCACCCGCAGGTGTTGCGCAACTGCGGCATCGATCCCGACGAGTATCAGGGCTTCGCCTTCGGCATGGGGATCGAGCGGGTGGCGATGCTGAAATACGGCATCCCCGATCTGCGCACCTTCTACGAATCCGATCTGCGCTGGCTGCGGCATTACGGCTTTGTGCCGCTCGACATTCCGTCACCGGTGCGCGGCTCGCTCCCGGCTGGGGTCGGCGCATGAAGACGACGCTGTCGTGGCTCAAGACGCATATCGACACCGAGGCGCCGGTCGATGAAATCGCCGACAAGCTGGTGATGCTCGGCCACGATGTCGAAGGCGTCGACGATCGCGCCGCCGCGCTCACCGGCTTTGTCGTCGGCCGCGTCGTCTCGGCCGAGCAGCATCCGAATGCCGACCGGCTGCGGGTCTGCGTCGTCGATAACGGCACCGAGCAGATCCAGGTCGTCTGCGGCGCACCCAATGCGCGCGGCGGCATGAAGGGCGTCTTCGGCCGCGCCGGGGTGCGCATCCCGAAGACCGGCGCGGTGCTGACCGAAAGCGCGATCCGCGGCGTGCAATCGCGCGGCATGCTGATGTCGGCCTACGAGCTGGCGCTGAGCGACGACCACGAGGGGATCATCGAGCTGCCGGAGGACGCGCCGCTCGGAACCGCCTACACCGAATATCTCGGCCTCGACGACCCGGTGATCGACCTGAAGGTGACGCCGAACCGTGCCGATTGTCTCGGCGTCCGCGGCATCGCGCGCGACCTCGCCGCCGCCGGTGTGGGAACGCTGAAGCCGCTCGACACCACACCGGTCGAAGGCCGCTTCACCTCGCCGATCGCGATCCATATCGAGGACCGCACCGCCTGTCCGCTGTTCCTCGGCCGCCATATCCGCGGCCTGACCAATGCGCCGAGCCCGCGCTGGCTGCGCGACCGGCTGGAGGCGATCGGCCTGCGGCCGATCTCGGCTCTGGTCGATATCACCAATTTCCTGACCTTCGATTTGAACCGGCCGCTGCATGTGTTCGACGCCGGCAAGCTGAAGGGCGATCTGACCGTCCGCTTCGCCCGGTCCGGCGAGCGCATGCAGGCGCTCAACGGACGCGAATACGCGCTCGACCCGGAGGTCACCGCAATCGCCGACGAGAACGGCGTGCAGAGCCTCGGCGGCGTGATCGGCGGCGAGCCGACCGGCTGTACCGAGGCGACGACCGAGGTCTTTGTCGAGGCCGCGCTGTTCGACCCGGTCCGCACCGCCGCGACCGGGCGCCGGCTCGAGATCCAGAGCGACGCGCGCTATCGCTTCGAGCGCGGCCTCGATCCGGCCTTCACCAGCCCTGGCCTCGAGATCGCGACGCGGCTGTTTCTCGAACTGTGCGGCGGCGAGCCGTCGGAAATCGTCACCGCCGGCGCCGAGCCGGAATGGCGCCGCCAGTACCGACTCCGCCCGGAGCGGCCGCGCACCCTCGGCGGGCTCGATGTGCCACCCGACCGCAGCCGCGCGATCCTCGAAGCGCTCGGCTGCGAAGTCGCCGACGATCGCGACGGCACCCTCAAGGTGACGCCGCCTTCTTGGCGCGGCGACATCGTCGGCGAGGCCGATCTGGTCGAGGAGGTCGTGCGGGTTGTCGGCTATGAGCACATTCCGCCGGTGCCGCTGCCGCGCGAAACGACCGTGTCGCGGCCGGCGATGGAGCCGGCGCGCCGCCGCGCCGAGCTGGTGCGCCGCACCCTCGCCGCGCGCGGCCTGACCGAGGCGGTGACCTATTCGTTCATGCCGTCGCGCTGGGCCGAATTGTTCGGCGGCGCGAAGCCGGAACTGCGCCTCGTCAACCCGATCAGCGCCGATCTCGATGCAATGCGGCCGTCGATCCTGCCGGCCCTCGTCGATGCCGCGCGCCGCAACGCCGATCGCGGCTTTCCCGATGTCGCGCTGTTCGAGGTCGGGCCGCTTTACCGCGACGACACGCCGGAAGGCCAGGTGCTGGCGGCGTCCGGCTTGCGCGCCGGCAGCCTCGGTCCGCGCCACTGGCGCGACCGGCTCGGCGAACCCGATCTCTACACCGCCAAGTCCGACGCGCTCGCCGCGCTCGCCGCCGCGCCGATCGACAGCATCCAGACCGCGGCCGAGCCGCCGGCCTGGTTTCATCCGGGCCGTG
>DATARH010000057.1:0-20334 GCA_036264235.1 Allostellaceae bacterium | reverse complement strand
GAGGACGGGCCGCAACCGACCGGATTGCGTTATTGCATGAACGGCGTGTCGCTCGAGTTTCACGCCGGCGAGCCCGAGCCGGAGGTCAAGACGTCTGGCTGACCGGGCTACATCGCCATCCAGCCGCCATCGACATTGTAGCAGGCGCCGCTGACGTAGCTGGCGCGATCCGAGCACAGCCACACGACCATCTCGGCGATCTCCTCCGGGTTGCCCATCCGGCGGAATGGGATCTGGCCGATGATCTGCTCGCCGCGCCGGCGCATCGTATCTTCGGTCATCCGCGTCTTGATGAAGCCGGGGCAGACCGCGTTGACCCGGATGCCGTCATCGGCATATTCCAGCGCCGCGGTCTTGGTCAGGCCGAGGACGCCGTGCTTGGCCGCGACATAGGCCGAGGAGGTCGGCAGCCCGATCAGCCCGGCGATCGAGCCGGTGTTGACGATCGCGCCGCCGCCACCCTGGGTCAGCATTTGCGCGATCTCCGCCTTCATGCACAGCCACACGCTCTTCAGATTGACCGCGATCATCCGGTCGAACGAATCCTCGCTCCAGTCGGCGGTTTTCTTGCCGCTGGCATCGACCTGATAGGGGGCGATTCCCGCATTGTTGAAGGCGCAGTCCAGCCGGCCGTAGGCGACGAGGGTGTCGTCGAGCATCGCCTTGACGTCGCGGGTGCGGGTTACGTCGCCGGTCAGGGTGATCGCCTGGCCGCCGGCGGTATTGATTTGCGCCACGGTTTCCGCCGCATTTTCGGCTGCGTAGTCCGCAACCGCCAGCCGCGCCCCCTCGCGCGCGAAGGCGAGCGCGGTGGCCCGGCCGATGCCGCCGCCGCCGCCGGTCACCAGCGCCGTTTTTCCGTCAAGAAGTCCCGGCATATGATTCCTCCGCGTCGAGGGTTCGCACCCCCAGCTTACACCCGTCGCCGCAGGCTGGAGGTGCGCGAATGACGGATCGGACCCGCATGAAGGAAGCAAACTGGGCGTCCATTGGCGCGATCGCAGCGGCGCTGCTGCTTGCGGGGCCGGCATTTGCCGCCGACAGCGACGAGCTGCGGATCGTGCGGCCGGTCGATCTCTCGGCGCTGCCGCTCCTGGTGGCCGAGCACGAAAAGCTGATCGAAAAGCACGCTGACATGAATGGGGTCGGCAAGATCAAGGTGCGCTGGCTGACGCCCGGCAAGACCGCCGCCGCCGAGATGCTGGCCGCCGGCACGATCGATTTTGGCGCGTTCGAGATCGGCGCGTTTATCGGCGCGTGGGACCAGAAGACGGGGACGCCGCAGGAACTGCGCGCCGTCGCCGCGATCGAACAGATGCCGTATGTGCTGCTGACCCGCAACCCTGCGGTGCATACGATCCTCGACTTCACCGACAAGGACCGCATCGCGGTACCGGCGCCGGCGAGCACCGAGCCGGGCGTGCTGCTGCAAATGGCGGCGGCGCAGCAATGGGGCGCCGACCAGTACAAGAAACTCGATTCGCTGATCGTGACCAAGCCCGACGCCGAAGCCGCGACAGCGCTGGTCACCGCCACGAGCGATATCGACACGCATTTCTCGCGCCTGCCCTATTCCGACAGCGAACTCGGCGACAAGGAGGTGCACCGGGTCATGGATTCGGTCGATATCGCCGGCCCGCACACCACGACGCTGCTCGCCGCCGCCAAGGAATTTCACGACGCCAACCCGCGCCTATGCTCGGGGGTGATCGATGCGCTCGACGAGGCCGACAAGCTGATCCGCGACAATCCCGGCCGGGCGGCGGAGATCTTTGCCTCCGCTGTCACCGACGCCGGCGTCGCGGTCGAGGATCTCGCCGACATGATCGGCGATCCCGATCTCGGCTATGCGACCGCGCCGGTCGGGGTGAAGCGGCTCGTCGATTTCCTGCAGCAGACCGGCCGCCTCAAGCACAAGCCGGCATCGTGGAAGGACCTGTTCTTCTCCGAGGCGCAGAACCTGCCCGGCAGCTGAGCCGCAAGATCGATAAGCGGAAGCTGAGGGCAATGTCCCGCCGGACGATCAACCGCATTACTGCGATCGCGCCGGTCGTCCTATCGATGTCGGCGTTCACGTTGGTGCTGGTGGCCGTCGCGGTTGGGTGGGGGACCAGGGTAAGAAGGACGAGGGCGCCGCCGCTCACATCTTCCAGCTTCTTATCGCCATACAGATACCCTTCGTTCTCGCTTTTCTGATCACGGCCGACTGGCGGCGGGTTACGCAGGTCGCTGGCTTCGTAGCTTTGCAGGCTGCCGCGATCGCGTTGGCGTTTGGTCCGGTCGCGTTTTTCAAATTGTAGTAGGACCCGAATTCAAGAGGAAAACACCAGCGGGGATTTGCATTGCCCCGGATTCGCGTCGATAACGGGGCATGCTGCTGCGCATCCGGTCGGTCACTTGGCTGACCGACGAAATCAACGCCTACGAGCTGGTCGATCCCAACGGGCACGACCTGCCTCGCTTCGAGGCGGGCGCGCATATCGCGGTGCGGCTAGGCGCGGCTGAACCGGGCGGGGCGGGCCAGCCGGCAGCCGTGTGGCGCGATTATTCACTGTGGAACGATCCGGCCGAGCGGCGCCGCTACTGCATCGCCGTGCTGCGCGACAAAGTGGGGCAGGGCTCGCGGCAATTGCACGACACGGTACGGGCCGGCGACCTTGCCGAGGTGTCGTGGCCGCGCAACCATTTCCGGCTTGCCGATGCCGCCGAGCGGCATTTGCTGGTCGCCGGCGGCATCGGCATCACCCCGATCATGGCGATGATCGCCGAATTGAAGCGCCGCCGCGCCGAATTCCGCCTGCATTACTGCGCCCGCGCGCCGGAAAAGACCGCGTTCCGCGACGAGCTGGAGCTGCTTGCGGCGATGGGCCGGGCCGAGTTTCATTACGATGGTGGCGACCCGGCGAAGGGGCTCGACGTCGCCGCGCTGCTGCGCGAGCGGCAGCCCGGCACGCATCTCTATTATTGCGGACCCTCTGGGCTGATGCAGGCGGCGGCAGCGGCCGCGGCGCATTGGCCGGCGGAGAGCGTGCATTTCGAATACTTCACCGGGCCGGCGGCGGCGCCGCCGGCGGCGCTTGCCGACGACCGGCCGTTCCGGGTCCGCCTCGCGCAAAGCGGCGGCGAGTTCGAGGTGCCGGCCGGCGAAACGATTGCCGCGGTGTTGAAGCGGCACGGTGTCGAGATCAGGGTGTCGTGCGAACTCGGTTATTGCGGCACCTGCCTGACCCGTTACCTCGAAGGCGAGCCCGACCATCGCGACGAAATCCTCAACGACACCGCCCGCAAGACACACCTCCTGACCTGCTGCGCCCGTGCCAAGAGCGACCTCTTGGTGCTCGATTTGTGATTTAGGCGAGGCTCTTCGACACCATCTCGTAGGTGTTGGCGCTGAGGCCCGGCGTCTTCAGGATGCGGTCGAGCTGCGCTTTCATCAGCGCCTGCCGCCCCGGATCGAAGCGGCGCCAATTGCCGAGCGGCTGCACCAGCCGCGCCGCCGTCGTCGGATTGGCCCGGTCGAGCGCCAAGACCTCCTCGGCGAGGAATTCGTAGCCGGCGCCGTCGGCCGAATGGAAATGCAGCTGGTTCGCCTGCGAGAACGTGCCGACCACGGCCCGCATCCGGTTCGGGTTGCTGCGGCTGAAGGCCGGGTGCCGGGTCAGTTCGCGGACCGCGGCGACCGTGCCGGGCAGTGAGCAGCGCGCCTGCAACGCGAACCATTTGTCGATGACCAGCGCATCGTCCTGCCACCGTTCGTAAAACCGGGCGAGCGCGACCGCACGCTCCGGGCAATCGGTGTCGACCAGCACCGACAGCGCCGCCAGCACATCGGTCATGTTCTGCTGCGCCTCGAACTGCACCATCGCCAGCTGCGCGCCCTCCCGGCCGTCGCGGGCCGCGATATAGGCAAGCGACACGTTGCGCAGCGCGCGCCGGCCGATCGAGCGGCCGTCGATCTTGTAGGCGCCGCGATCGGCGAGGCGCTGGTAGGTGTCGGCGAACGCATCGGCGAGAGCGAGGCCGAGATCTTGTCGGGCGCTCTCGCGTGCCGCATGGATCGCGTCGACATCGACGACGGCCATCTCGTCGGCGAGGGTCGTCTCGCTCGGCAGATACAGCGCCTCGGCGGCAAAGGCCGGATCGCGGTCGGCATCGGCCAGCGTCTGCCGCATCGCCGCGATCAAATCGGGGTCGAGCCCCGGCATCCGGACCGGTCGATTCGCACCGATGCCGCGCTGGTACGCGTCGACGCGGTCGAGCAGCACCCTGAGTGCGACCCGCTGTCCCGCGTCCCAGCGCGCCACCGGATCGGTGTCGTGGACGGCGAGGAATTTGAGCCGGGGAAGGGGCAGGCCCTGCAATTTGACCGGCGCCGAAAAGCCGCGCAGCAGCGACGGTACCGGCGGCGCCGCGACATCGACAAACCGGAAGCTTTGCCGCGCCGCGTTCGACACCAGCACGCGGGTGCCGTCGCGGCTTTCGGTTTCGCCGGCGAGCCGGGTCGGCATCTCATCGCCATTGGCGCCGATCAGTCCCATTGCGACCGGTATCGGCATCGGTGTTTTTTCCGGCTGGCCCGGGGTCGACGGCACCCGCTGCGTCAGTGTCAGTTCGTACTCTTTCGTCGCCGGGTCGTAGCGGTCCTGGATCGAGAGCTCCGGGGTGCCGGCCTGCCGGTACCACAGGCGAAAATCGCCGAGGTCGGCGCCATTCGCGTCCTCCATCGCGGTGACGAAATCCTCGATCGTGGCGGCGTGGTTGTCGTTGCGCCGGATATAGAGGTCCATGCCCTTGCGGAAGCCGTCGCGCCCCAACAGCGTGTGCATCATCCGGATCACCTCGGCGCCCTTGTTGTAGACCGTCGCGGTGTAGAAATTGTCGATGCGCAGATAGCTTTGCGGCTGCACCGGATGTGCCAGCGGGCCAGCGTCCTCGGGGAATTGCGCGGCGCGCAGGGTGCGGACATTGCCGATGCGGCACACCGCGGCGCTGTTCTGGTCGGCGGAGAACTGCTGGTCGCGAAATACGGTCAGCCCCTCTTTCAGTGACAATTGGAACCAATCGCGGCAGGTGACGCGGTTGCCGGTCCAGTTATGGAAGTATTCATGCGCGATCACCGCCTCGACGGCTTGGTAGTCGGTGTCGGTCGCGGTCTCGGGCTTCGCCAGCACGTAGCGTGTGTTGAAAATGTTGAGACCCTTGTTCTCCATCGCCCCCATGTTGAAGTCGCTGGCGGCGACGATGTTGAAGACATCGAGGTCATATTCGAGGCCGAACACCTCCTCGTCCCACCGCATCGATTTCTTCAGCGATACCATCGCATGGGCGCATTTGTCCTCGTCGCCGCGGCGCACCCAGATCGCCAGCGGCACGGTCTTGCCGGAGCGGGTGGTGAAGCTGTCCTGGTGAGCGACGAGGTCTCCGGCGACGAGCGCGAACAGGTAGGACGGCTTCGGATGCGGATCGACCCATTTCGCCCAATGCATGCCGTCCGGCAGATCGCCCTTGCCGGATGGATTGCCGTTTGACAGCAGCACCGGGTACCGCGTCTTGTCGGCGGTGATGGTCACCGTGTACCGCGCCATCACGTCGGGCCGGTCGAGGAAATAGGTGATGCGGCGGAATCCCTCGGGCTCGCATTGGGTGCAGAAATCGCCGCCGGATTTGTAGAGACCGGACAGCGCGGTGTTGTCCTGCGGCCGGATGCGCGTTTCGATGTCGAGCGAGAAGGCGTCCGGCACCTCTGTCACGACCAGTGAGCCATCCGGCTCCAACCGGTACCGATCCGAGCCAAGCGCGGCGCCGTCGAGCGCCAGCGAAACGAGCTCCAATTCGTCGCCATCGAGGCGCAGCGACGCCTGCCGGTCGGCCGCGGCGGGGTTGCGGCGCAGCGCCAGATGCGCTTTGACTAGCGTCTCCGCCTCGCCGAGCTCGAAGGCGAGGTCGACCGTATCGATCAGGAAATCGGGGGTCTGATAATCGGCGAGCCGGATCGGCTGCGGGGCAAGTTCCATCGAATCTGGCATCGGAAATCGCTTCGTATCTGCGCGGTGTCGATTGGCAAACGCCGCCCAACGCGGGATGGCAGGGAGGATTGTTTGAAGCTCTATACCTATTACCGCTCGCAGGCGAGTTTCCGGGTGCGGATCGCGCTAAACCTGAAGGGGTTGGCGCATGACGACACCTACCTGCACCTCGAAAAGGGCGACCAGTTCGTCGCCGACTACAAGGCCCTCAATCCGCAAATGATGGTGCCGACGCTGATCGACGGCGACAGCAAGCTGTTCCAGTCGCTGGCGATCCTCGAATATCTCGAGGAGAAATACCCGAACCCGCCGCTCCTGCCGAAGGATCTCGCGGCGCGCGCCTGGGTGCGCGGCTTCGCGCTGATCAACATCGCCGACGCCCACCCGCTGGTCGTGCCGCGCGTGCGGCATTACCTCATCGACGAGCTCCATCTCAGTCAGGACCAGCTGCTCGCCTGGATCCGGCACTGGTTCGGCGCCGCCTTTGCGGCGATGGAGTCGCTGCTCGCCGAGCATTCCGAGAGCGGCGATTTCTGCCACGGCGACTCTCCGACGATCGCCGATCTTTGCCTGGTCCCGCCGGTTTCATCGGCCAACAGCTTCGGCGCCGACCTGACCCCCTATAAGCGGGTCATGCGCATCCACGACAACGTCATGAGGATCCCGGCCTTCGCCGACGCGCACCCGTCGAAGCAGCCCGACGCCGAGTAGCCGGATGTGGCGGCCGCGCCGGACCTCGTTGCCGAGAACCTCGCCTGCCGCCGCGGCGACCGGCTGATCTTTACCGGGCTGTCGTGCCGGCTGGCGGCCGGCGGCGCGCTGCTCGTCACCGGCGCCAACGGCAGCGGCAAATCGAGCCTGCTGCGCGTATTGGCGACGCTGCTCGCGCCGGTGGCCGGGCGGCTGCTGTGGGACGGCGCACCGGTCCCCGAGGCGCTGCCGCGCTACCGCGCCGCGATCCATTATCTTGGGCACCTCGACGCGCTGAAGCCGGCGCTGACGCCGCGCGAGACGCTCGCGTTTTGGACCGCACAGCGCGGCCTCGGCGCGGACAAGGTCGAAGCGGCGCTGGCCACGTTCGGGCTCGAGGCGATTGCCGAGTGGCCGTGCCGCTGGCTGTCGGCCGGGCAGCGGCGACGGGTCGCGCTGGCGCGGCTGATCGCGGCACCGGCGCCCCTCTGGCTGCTCGACGAGCCGACCGCGTCGCTCGATCGCGACGGCGAGGAACGGCTGACGGTGGCGCTGGCGGCGCACCGCGCCGGTGGCGGCTGTGCGGTGATCACCACACATGCGCCGATCGCCGCGGACGCTGCCGCGACACTGCCGATCGACGATTTCGCCCCCGAAATTTCTGACGTCGCAGATGCCTGGACGGAGACCGTTTGATGGTGCCCCGACTGGATCGACCCTGTGCGTCCTTCGAGACGCACCCCCAAGGGGCCCTTGGGGGTGCTCCTCAGGATGAGGATGGACTGTGAGGCCATCCAAAACATTCCTCATCCTGAGGAGTGGACCGGCGCCAGCCGGGACGCGTCTCGAAGGACGCTGGAGCGCCATGCAGCGGGTTTCCTGATGGCGGCGTTTCTCGGGATCATCCGGCGTGACCTGCAGCTGGCCTTCCGGCAGGGCGGCGATATCGGCCTGGTGCTCGGGTTCTTCGTTCTCGCGGTCGTGTTGTTCCCGTTCGGCGTCGGCCCCGAGCCGGAGGCGTTGCGCCGGATCGCCGCCGGCATCATCTGGGTCGCGGCGCTGCTCTCGGCGGTGCTGAGCCTCGACCGGCTGTTCGCGGTCGACCACGCCGATGGCGGGCTCGACCTGATGGTGCTGTCGGCGCTGCCGCTGGAACTGGCGGTGCTCGCCAAGAGCGCCGCCCATTGGCTGACGACCGGCCTCCTGCTGACGGTCGCGAGCCCCTTCCTGGCGCTGCTCGTCAACCTCGACGGCGCCGCGATCCCGGTCCTTGCCTTCGGGCTGCTGATCGGGACGCCGGGGCTGAGCCTCCTCGGCGCCATTGCGGCGGCGCTGACGATCGGCTCACGGCGGCCGAGCGTGCTGTCGTCGCTGGTCCTGCTGCCGCTTTATCTGCCGCCGCTGATCTTCGGCACCGGCGCGGTCGAGGCGGTGCTGACCGGCGGCGCGGCGCGGCCGCATCTGCTGCTGCTCGGCGCCTTCAGCCTCGCCGCGGTGCCGCTGGCGCCGCTCGCCGCCGCCGCGGCGCTTCGCCAGGCGCTCGATTGAGCCGGATGCGACCCCGGCGCCGCTGACGCCGCCGGCGCGATGCGCTACAAGGGCCGCTTCAGGGAGAGTAACGAATGTTCAATGCCCTCGCCAATCCGGCCCGCTTCATGCGGGTCAGCGGCACCGTGGTGCCGTGGCTCGGCACTGCCGCCGCGCTGAGCCTGGCGGTCGGGCTGTATCTCTCGCTGTTCGTCGCCCCGGCCGACTACCAGCAGGGCGAGAGCGTGCGGATCATGTTCATCCACGTGCCGTCGGCATGGATGGCGACCTCTGTCTATCTGTTCATCGCCGTTGCCAGCGCCGTCGCGCTGGTGTGGCGTCACCCGCTGGCGGCGGTGGCGGCGGCCGCTGCCGCGCCGGTCGGCGCCGCTTTCACCCTGGTCTGCCTGGTCACCGGCTCGCTCTGGGGCAAGCCGATGTGGGGCACCTGGTGGGTGTGGGACGCGCGGCTGACCTCCGTGCTGGTGCTGTTCTTCCTCTATCTCGGCTATGTCGCGCTGGTGAACGGCTTCGAGAGCGCCGAACGCGGCGAGCGCGCCGGCGCGGTGTTGGCGCTGGTCGGGGTCGTCAACCTGCCGATCATCAAATTCTCGGTCGATTGGTGGAACACCTTGCACCAACCGGCGAGCATCTTCCGCGCCGGCGGCCCGACCATCGACAAGTCGATGCTGGTGCCGCTGTTGATCATGATCGCCGCGTTCAGCCTGCTATTCGGCTGGCTCTTGCTGGTGCGGATGCGCACCGCGCTGAACGAGCGCAAGGCGCGCGCCCTGCAGCTCTATGCGGCGCCGGCGCGGCGGGCTGCTGTCCAGACCGAAACGGCGCCGGCTGGGGGCGCCGTGGGCGACGCGGTATGACCGCCCTCAATCAATATCTCGCGATGGGTGGCTATGCGGGTTTTGTCTGGCCGGCCTATGCGGTGGCGACGCTCGCGATCGGCGGCATCTCGTGGCAATCCTGGCGCCGTTACCGCGCCAGCGCGGCGCTGCTCGACCGGATGCAGCGCCAACCTGGCCGCGGCCAGTGACCCGAAAACGTCGCCGGCTGCTGTTTCTGGTGCTCGGCCTCGGCGCGCTCGGCGGCGCCACCGCAATGGTGCTCGCCGCGTTCAACGAGAACCTGGTCTTTTTCTACAGTCCGAGCGAATTGGCCTCGCATCCGATCGGGCCCGACCGCCGCATCCGCATCGGCGGGCTTGTCGAGGAGCACAGCCTAGTGCGCGCCGACGGCGGCCGCACCGTTACCTTCCGGGTCACCGACGGCAACAAGGAGCTGGCAATCGCCTATGACGGCATCCTGCCCGATTTGTTTCGCGAGGGTCAGGGCGTCGTCGCCGAGGGCAAGCTCCGCGCCGACGGCACCTTCGCCGCCAGCAGCGTTCTGGCCAAACACGACGAGAAATACATGCCGCGCGAGGTCGCTGACGCGCTGAAGAAGAGCGGGCGTTGGCAGGAAGGCACCGGCCTCACGCCGGCGAAGCAATAATCAGGGGTCCGTCTGTTCCGGGTCGGAGCTGCCGCCGACCCCGGCCATCGCCGCGACATAGCCCGGCAGGTCGCGCCAGCCATAGCCGAGCGCCTGGATATCCTTGCCGCCGACGGTGAACCGCTTGCGCCAGACCAGCACGCCGCCGAGCCGCTCGTAGAAGAACCGTGCCGGGTTGTCCTGCAGCACCCAGATGATCACCGAGCCGCAGCCCTGCGCCACCAGCCGCGCGAACAGCGCCAGCAGCAGCCGGCGCCCGATCCCGCAATTGTGCCAGTCGGGGTCCACATAGAGCGTGAAGACCTCGCCGTTGAAACCGGGCTCGGCGCGGCATTTACCGCAGCTGCCGAAGCCGAGGATCGTGCCTTCCGCATCGACCGCGACGCGAACGTCGCGCGGCTCGCGTTCGATGACCTTGCCCCAGCCCTGCTGCCGCCGCTCGGGCGACAGGCCGACGAGATAGCTCCCGGTCAGGATGCCGGCATAGGTCGATCGCCAGGTATCGACATCGAGCCGGGCGATGCTGCGGGCATCCGCCGGTCTCGCGGCGCGGATCGTTATCTGGTCCATGCCCGGGCATTGTGCCCAATTTCCCCCAATACGGGAAAGGGCCAACGCGTCGCGGCAGCCGGCGTGGAATTCATCCCGGCCGCGGCCTATGTTTGCGGCATGAGCCTTACCCGAATCCGCCGCGCCGCGGTGCTTGTCGCGGCCCTTGCCGCGCTGGCCTTCGCCGGCCACGCCGATGCCGCCAAGGAGAAGAAGAAAAAGCCTGCGCCGGCCGCCGAGGAGGCCAAGCCGAACAAGCCGGCGGCCGATGCGGCGACCTCGGCGGCGAAGGAACTCGGCACGATCGATTCGTGGACCGCCTATGAGGCGCGGGATAAGACCGGCCGAGTCTGTTACGTCTATGGCGAGCCGAAGAAGAGCGAACCCTCGGGCGCCAAGCGCAAGCAGCCGATGATGATGGTGACGCACCGGCCGGAAGAGAAGATCGCCAATGTCGTCAGTGTCATGGAGGGCTACACGCTGAAGGACGGCAGCAACGTCGCGCTCGATGTCGGCAAGACCAAGTTCGAGCTGTTCTCGAAGGACGACAGCGCTTGGGCCCGCACCTCCGAGCTCGACAAGACGATCGTCACCGCGATGGCGAAGGCCAAACAGGTCATCGTCAAGGGCGATCCGCAGAAAGGGTCGGTGACGACCGACATCTATGCGCTGGCCGGCTTCCCCAGGGCGCTGGCGCTGATCGACAAGGCGTGTGGTGTCAAACGCTAGCGCCTTGCGGGAATCGGTGCCATCGGCGGAACCGCGTCGCAACCTGGTCGGGTTGGGTCGCGACGAATTGAGCGCGGAGATGGCGCGCGTTGGGGCCGAGCCGTTCCGCACCCGCCAGCTGTGGCACTGGATCTATCACCGCGGCGCGACCGATTTCTCGGCGATGACCAACCTCGCCAAGGGTTTCCGCGCGCAGCTCGCCGAGAATTACGAATTGCGCCGACCGGCGGTCAGCCGCGCTCTCGCCTCGACCGACGGCACGCGGAAATGGCTGCTGCGCTTCGCCGACGGCCAGGAGGCCGAGACCGTCCACATTCCGGAAAGCGACCGCGGCACGCTGTGCGTCTCGTCGCAAGTCGGCTGCACCCTCAACTGCACCTTCTGTCACACCGGCACCCAGCTCCTGGTGCGCAATCTCGGCGCCGCCGAGATCGTCGGGCAGATCATGGTGGCGCGCGACGCGCTTGGTGAGTGGCCGTCGCCACAGGACGATCGGCAGCTGACCAATATCGTACTGATGGGGATGGGCGAGCCGCTCTACAATTTCGACAATGTCGCGGCGGCGATGAAGGTCGCGATGGATGGGGAAGGTCTCGCGATCTCGCGCCGCAAGATTACGCTGTCGACCGCCGGCGTGGTGCCGATGATCGCGCGCTGTGGCAGCGAGCTCGGCGTCAATCTGGCGATCTCGCTGCACGCAGTGACCGATGAATTGCGCGATCGCCTGGTGCCGCTCAACAAAAAATACCCGATTGTCGAGCTGCTCGACGCCTGCCGCAATTACCCCGGATCGAGCAATGCGCGCCGCATCACCTTCGAGTATGTGATGCTGAAGGGGGTCAACGACAGTCCGGCCGAGGCTCGCGAATTGGTGCGGCTGCTGAAGGGCATCCCGGCGAAGGTCAATCTGATCCCGTTCAACCCGTGGCCGGGCGCCCCCTACGAATGCTCGACCGACGCGGCGATCGCGGCGTTCTCAGACATCGTCTTCGCCGCCGGCTACTCGGCACCGGTGCGCACGCCACGCGGGCGCGACATCCTGGCCGCCTGCGGGCAGCTTAAATCCGACAGCCTGCGCCGGCGCCGTAGCGTGTCGGCCCCGGCACCGGTTCCCGCGGTCTGACCCGCTGTCCCGGCGGGGGCGTCTCGTGCTCGGCGGCATTGCCGCCCTCCTTCTCGTCTATCTGCTGGTCGTCGGCGGCCTCTATCTCGGACAGCGCTCGCTGCTCTATGTGCCAGACCGCGAGCGACCGCCGCTCGGGGCGTTGGCCGAGCTCGGCGTTCGCGAGGTGACGCTGAGCACCGCCGACGGGCTGTCGCTATTGGCGTGGTACCGGCCGCCGCCGGCGGGAGCGCCGGTGCTGGTGTATTTTCACGGCAATGGCGGCCATCTCGGCTACCGCACCAACCGGATGACGCGGTTCGCCCAGGAAGGGCTGGGCGTGCTGATGCTCGAATACCGCGGCTATGGCGGCAACCCGGGAAGCCCGACCGAGGCCGGGCTCTATGCCGATGCCGCCGCCGCCTTCGATTTCCTGTCCGGTCAAGGCATTGCGGCGAACCGGCTGGTGATCTACGGCGAGTCGCTCGGCGCGGCGATCGCGGTGCACGCGGCGGCGGAGCGCAAGATCGGGGCGCTGGTGCTCGAGGCGCCGTTCACGACGCTGGCCGATGCCGCCTTCTATCATTACCCATTCCTGCCGGTGTCGCTGCTGTTGTGGGACCGGTTCGACTCGCTGTCGGCGATCGCAAGAGTCGCCGCGCCGGTGCTGATCCTGCAGGGCGAGCGGGACCGGGTGGTGCCGATCCGGTTCGGCCGGGCGTTGCTCGCCGCCGCGCATGAGCCGAAGGAGGGCTGGTTCTCGCCCGACGCCGGTCACTATGACCTCTCGCGGTTCGGGGGGCTCGATGCGATGTTCGATTTTCTCGCTCGACGCATCGGTTTTCTGCACGCCGCGCGATGATATTGTGCGCGGCAACACGGTTATGGCCCTGAAGGACCGGAAGCATGCCCGACGCGGTGAAGTCCGGAGCGGTGAAGAAAATCGTCCTCGCCTATTCCGGCGGGCTCGACACCTCGGTGATCCTGCGCTGGCTGCAGGAGACCTATCGCTGCGAGGTCGTCACCTTCACCGCCGATCTCGGCCAGGGCGAGGAGCTGGCGCCGGCCCGCAAGAAGGCCGAGATGATGGGGGTCAAGGAGATCTTCATCGACGATCTGCGCGAGGAATTCGTTCGCGATTTCGTGTTTCCGATGTTCCGGGCGAACGCCCTCTATGAGGGCCAATACCTGCTCGGCACCTCGATCGCACGTCCGCTGATCGCGAAGCGGCAGATCGAGATCGCCCGCCAGACCGGCGCCGACGCCGTCGCACACGGCGCGACCGGCAAAGGCAATGATCAGGTCCGCTTCGAACTGAGTTATTACGCGCTGGCGCCCGAGATCAAGGTCATCGCCCCGTGGCGCGAATGGGATTTGACCTCGCGCACACGGCTGATCGAATACGCTGAAAAACACCAGATCCCGATCGCCAGGGACAAGCGCGGCGAGGCGCCGTTCTCGGTCGATGCCAATCTGCTGCACATCTCGGCCGAGGGAAAGGTGCTCGAAGACCCTTGGGTCGAGCCCGAGGAATACGTCTACAGCCGTACCGTCGCGCCGGAAGCCGCACCCGATAAACCGCAATATGTCGAAATCGAGTTCGCCCGCGGCGACCCAGTCGCAGTCGATGGCGAGACGCTGTCGCCGGCGGCGCTGTTGACGCGGCTGAACGAGCTCGGCGGCCGGCACGGCATCGGCAGGCTCGACCTCGTCGAGAACCGCTTTGTCGGCATGAAGTCGCGCGGCGTTTACGAGACCCCGGGCGGCACGATCCTGCAGGCGGCGCATCGGGGCATCGAAAGCCTCTGCCTCGACCGCGGCGCGATGCATCTGAAGGACGAGCTGATGCCGCGCTATGCGGAGCTCGTCTACAACGGCTTCTGGTTCTCGCCCGAGCGCGAGATGCTGCAGGCCTTGATCGACAAGAGCCAGGAAACGGTCGACGGTCGCGTGCGGCTCAAGCTGTACAAGGGGCTGGCGCGGGTGGTCGGCCGGCAATCGCCGAACAGCCTCTACAGCCTGGCGCATGTCACCTTCGAGGAGGACCAGGTCTACGACCAGCGCGATGCCGAGGGCTTCATCCGCCTCAACGCCTTGCGCCTGCGGCTCGCCGCCCGCCGCCGCCGGGATTGACCAGACGCAATATTCGCCGCTTCGCACGCCCCCAAGCGCGTGTTAGACCGTCCCGAATACAGGACGTCTTCTTACAGAAGCCTGGGCATTATGGCGCACATTCTTCTCGCCGAGGACGACGATCAGCTGCGGGAGTTTCTAACCCGCGGCCTGAAGCGTGCCGGCCATTCGGTCGATCCCTTCCCCGACGGCGCCGGCGCTCTCGTCCAGGCCCGCAAGACGGGCTATGATCTCCTGCTCGCCGACATTGTGATGCCGGGATTCGACGGCATCGAATTGGCGCGTCGGGTCAGCGAGGAGCAGCCGGGCATCAAGATCATGTTCATCACCGGCTTTGCCGCCGTCGTGATGCAGGACGACAGCCTCGGCCCGAACCGGCCGAAGGTAGTAGCGAAACCGTTCCACCTGCGCCATCTGATCGATGAGATCCAACATTTGCTGACGCAATGATCGGACCCGATGACGGCGAATAGGATGCAGAAGCGGCGCCGCGGCATTGCTTGGCTCGCCGTCCTGGCGCTGCTGATCAACGCGCTGGTGCCGACCTCGCTTGCCGCTGCTGCGGCGGGGCAGGGGCCTGCGACAGTATCCGGCTGGTGCGGCACCGGCCCGGGCGGCCACCCTCCCGACCGAGGCTCGGCGCCGCCGATCTGCAACCACTGCATTCTATGCACTGCCGCGAGCGCCTTCGCGCCGCCGGTCGCAACCGGAATTCGCGCACCGGCACGGTTGGCGACCGCCGCTCCCGGCGGCATCACACCCGACTCCGCAGCATTTCCACACGCCTATGTCGCGGCGCAGCCGCGCGGTCCTCCTGCCGTCTCCCAAATCTAAGCAATTCAAATTTGGGATCACTGCGAAGGGTGCGCCAAACGCCCCCTCCCGCGACAGCAGTAAAGGATCATCCGATGTCATCGAAGCTGCTCGCCTTCGCCGCGAGTCTCCTGATCGCCGGCAGCGCCATGGCGCAGACCGGCCCAACCGAAACCAAAAACGTCGAAATCAACAACGCCTGGGCCCGCGCGACCCCTGGCAAGGCGGAAAACGGCGCCGCCTATCTGACGATCGTCTCGCCGATCGCGGACCGGCTGACCGCGATATCGACGCCCGAGGCGAAATCCGCCGAACTGCACAACATGACGATGGATGGCGGCGTCATGAAGATGCGGCCGCTTCCGAACGGGATCGACCTACCCGCCGGTCAGCAGGTCACCCTAAAACCCGGCGGCACGCACATCATGCTGATGGGTCTCAAAGAGCCGCTGAAAGAGGGCAACGCATTTCCGCTGACGCTGACGTTCGAGAAGGCCGGCACCAAGCAGGTGACAGTCGCGATCGAGGGGCCGGGCGCAATGGGCCCGCAGGTCGGCAGCACAGGTATGCCAATGGGCAACATGCCGATGAAGCACTGAGGGGGAGGCAAGAATGGCACGCACCTCCTCCACCAGACCGGGCGGCTCGCCACGTTTCGTCCTGATCGCGGTTACCTTCGCCGGCATATTGGTCGTCGCGGCCGGAGTTCTGCTCGGCATTATCTTCAGCCAGGGGCCGCGCGGCGCCGCCGGCACCGCGCTGGCGAGCGCGATCGGCGGCCCGTTCAAGCTCGTCGATCAGGACGGCAAGACCGTCACCGAGGCCGACCTCAAGGGCAAATGGCATCTGGTGTTCTTCGGCTACACCCATTGCCCGGACACCTGCCCGACCGCCCTCAACGACCTTGCTCTGGCGCTCGACCAGCTCGGGCCGAAGAAGCAATCGGTCGGCATCGTCTTCATTACGGTCGATCCCGAGCGCGACACGCCGGCGGCGCTGAAGGAATATCTCGCAAGTTTCGATGCGCCAGTCACCGGGCTGACGGGGACGCCGCAAGAGGTCGCCCAGGCCGCGAAGGACTACCGCGTCTACTACGCCAAGCACCCGCGCGCCGACGGCGGCTACGACATGGACCACAGCGCGGTGATCTACATCATGGATCCGCAAGGCCGCTTCACCGCGACCTTCACCCCGGACACGTCGTCCGACGACATCGCTAAGCGTCTGCAGAAGCTGCTGTCGTAGGGGCACTGGCGGCTCGTTCGAACTGGGCGACGAAAAAGCCGTCGGTACCGTGGCGCGCGGGCGTCAGGCGCAGGTAGTTTTCTCCGGCAGGCAAGACGCCACCGACCGTGTGTGCCCAGGCGCGGGCCGCCGGGTACAGGGTGAAATCGGCATGCTCGGCGAGAAACGCCTCGGCCTGATCCTCGTCCTCCTCGCGCAGCAGCGAGCAGGTGACATAAACCAGACGCCCGCCGGGCTTCACCAACCGCGCCGCGCTGGCGAGGATCGCGCGCTGACGCTCGACCAGCTCGGCGAGATCGCTCGGGGCGCTGCGCCATTTGGCGTCGGGATTGCGGCGCCAGGTGCCGATGCCCATGCACGGCGCGTCGACGAATACCCGATCGAAACTTCCGGCGTGCCGCTTCACCCATTTGTCCTGCTCGCTGGTCAGCGCCCGCCGCTCGACATTGCTGACCCCGGCGCGGCGCAGCCGCTGCGCCGAGCGGTCGAGCCGCCATTGCGACACATCGCAGGCGACGAGCTTGCCCTTGTTCCGCATCGTCGCCGCCAAAGCCAGCGTCTTGCCGCCGGCGCCGGCGCAGAAATCGACGACCCGCATTCCCGGCCGCGCATCGGCGAGCAGCGCGGCCAGTTGCGAGCCCTCGTCCTGCACCTCGACGAGGCCATCGCGAAAGGCGACGGTGGCCGCCAGCGGCACGCGGCCGCCGACGCGCAGCCCGAGCGGCGACCATGGTGTCGGCTCGGCCTGGATGTGTTCGGCCGCGAGCGCACGTTGCGCCGTTTCGCGATCGGCTTTTAGCGGGTTGACCCGCAAATCCATTGGCGCCGGCCCGTTGAGTGCCGCCATCTCGGTTTCGAGCGCCTTGCCGTAAAGCCGCGCCAGATACGGCTCGAGCCATTCCGGCAGATCGTTGGCGACGGCGCGCGGCATCTCGGGATGGTCGAGGGTGCGGCCGGCGAGGCCTCGCACCAGCCGCTCCTCCGCCGGCGATAGCGGCGCCGGGCGGAAGCGGTCGCCGTCGAAAGCGGCGGCGACATCGGCCGGCGTCCAGTGATCGAGGATCAGCAGCGCCGCGAGCGCCCGATGGCGGGCATTGATCGCGATGGCATCATGGCCGGCGCGCGCGATCCACCAGTCGAGCCGGGCGCGATGACGCAGCGTCGCATAGACCTGGCCGGCAACCCAACCGCGGTCCTTGGAGCCGATGTACCGGCGCTTGCGAAAATACTCGGCGGCGATCCCGTCGGCCGGCCGGTTCTCGGTCTCGATCGCGGCAAGAATATCGATAGCGGCCGCGGCGCGTGCGCCCGGGGTCAAGTCCGCCCGTCAGACCGCATCACATGTCGTGGCGATAATTCGGCGCCTCGCGGGTGATCGCGATGTCGTGGACATGGCTTTCGCGCAGACCGGCATTGGTGATGCGCACGAAGCGGCAATTCGTCTGCATCTCGGCGATCGTTCGGTTGCCGGTGTAGCCCATGGCGGCGCGCAAGCCGCCGATCAACTGATGGATGATGTTGCCGACCGGGCCCTTATGCGCGACCCGGCCCTCGACCCCTTCCGGCACCAGCTTCAGCGTGTCGGTCACTTCCTGCTGGAAATAGCGGTCGGCCGAGCCGCGCGCCATCGCACCGATCGAGCCCATGCCGCGGTAATATTTGTAGCTGCGGCCCTGGTAGAGGAACACCTCGCCCGGGCTCTCGTCGGTGCCGGCAAACAACGAGCCGAGCATCGCGCAATCGGCCCCAGCAGCGATCGCCTTGGCAAGATCGCCGGAGAATTTGATGCCGCCATCGGCGATGACCGGCACGCCGTGCTTGCGGCATTCCTCGACGGCGTCGGAGATCGCGGTGAATTGTGGCACCCCGACCCCGGCGACCATGCGGGTCGTGCAGATCGAACCCGGCCCGATGCCGACCTTGACTGCGTCGGCACCGGCCTCGATCAAGGCCCGCGCGCCCTCGGCGGTCGCGATGTTGCCGACGATGACCTGGGTGTAATTGGACATCCGGCGGACTTCGCTGACGGCCTCGATCACCCGCTGCGAATGCCCGTGCGCGGTGTCGATGACCATGATGTCGACACCGGCGGCGAACAGCGTTTCGGCGCGTTCCAGCTCGCCGCGGCCGGTGCCGGCGGCAGCGGCGACGCGCAACCGGCCGTGCTCGTCCTTCGACGCGTTCGGGAATAGCTGCGCCTTTTCGATGTCCTTGACCGTGATCAGCCCGGTGCAGCGGTACGCGTCGTCGACGACCAGCAACTTCTCGATCCGGTGCTGGTGCAGCAGGCGCCGCGCTTCGTCCTTGCCGACGCCTTCGCGCACGGTGACGAGCCCGTCATGCGTCATCAGCTCGGAGACCGGCTGGCGCGGGTCGTCGGCGAAGCGCACGTCGCGGTTGGTCAGGATGCCGACGAGCCGGCCGTTGTAGCGCTCGACCACCGGGATGCCGGAGATCTTGTGGTCGGCCATCAGCCGGAGAGCGTCGGCGAGTGTCTCCTCCGGGTGGATCGTGACCGGATTGACGACCATCCCGGCCTCGAATTTCTTGACCTTGCGGACCTCGGCCGCCTGCTGGTCGATCGGCAGATTGCGGTGGATCACACCCAGTCCGCCGGCCTGCGCCATCGCTATCGCCAGCGCGCCCTCGGTAACCGTATCCATCGCCGCCGAGATCAGCGGGATGCCGAGCTCGATCTCACGGGTGATGCGGGTTCGGGTATCGGTATCGGTCGGCAGAATGCTCGATGCCGCCGGCACCAGCATGACGTCGTCGAACGTCAGCGCTTGTCGGATTTCCATCGTGCCTGTTACACGATCCAGGGATACGAGACAACCTATGTAGGGTCGAGATCGACCCTTATCCAGCGCCGCAGCGACGCTTCCGGCCGGCTACGCGCCACCACGAAAACCCTTGGCGACGACATAGGTCTCGGCCGATTCGGCGCGGCTCGCCGCCGGCTCGGCATGCCGCACTTCCGTGAAGGCTTTCTTTAATGCCGCCAGCAATTCGCCCTCGGCGCCGCCCTGGAACACCTTGGCGACAAAGCCGCCGCCCGGTTTGAGCGCGCCTGCGGCGAAGGCAAAAGCCTCCTCGGCCAGCGCGACAATGCGCAGATGGTCGGTCGCGGCGTGGCCGGTCGTCGGCGCCGCCATGTCGCTCAGCACCAGATCGGCCGGCCCGCCGAGCGCGTCCCGGATCGCGGCGGCGGTAGCTTCGTCCCGGAAATCGCCCTGGAGGATCGTCGCGCCGGGCACCGGGTCGGTCTCGTTGAGATCGACCCCGACCACCGCGCCGCGGCCGGCACTCCGCGCCACCGCGATCTGCGTCCAGCCGCCCGGGGCGCAGCCGAGATCGAGCACCCGGCGGCCCGGCGCCAGCAGGTGAAAGCGCTCGTCGAGCTGCAGCAACTTGAAAGCGGCGCGCGAGCGATAGCCGAGGCGCTGCGCCTCGGCGACATAGGGGTCATTGAGCTGCCGCGTCAGCCATTCGGTCGAGGAGGCCTTGCGCCGCCGCGAGCGCCGTACGCGGATCGCCAGCTGTCGCCCGCCCGGCTCGGTACCGCCGGTGCTTCGACCGCCGGGCCGGCGCGGCGCGGCCATTCAGCCGCCGCTGCGGCCGTGGATCAGATCGAACAGGATGCCCTCGCGGATGCCGCGGTCGGCGACCCGCAACCGACCGACCGGCCAGGTCGCGCAGATCGCGTCGAGGATGGCGCAGCCGGAGAGCACCAGATCGGCGCGCTCGCGGCCGACGCAGGGGCTGGCGGCGCGGCCGGCGAGATCGAGCCCGGCCAGATGCCGCGACACCTTATCGATCTGATCGAAGGTCAAAATGCTGCCATCGACCATCGCGCGGATGTAGCGCGGCAGCGCTAGATGAATGCCGGCCAAGGTCGTCACCGTGCCTGAGCTGCCGATCATCTGCACCCGGCGCGCCTCGACTTCGCGGCTGATGCGATGCTGCGCCTCAAACGGCGCTAGCGCCGCCTCCGCCTCGGCGACCATCGCGCGA
>DATARH010000045.1:0-1635 GCA_036264235.1 Allostellaceae bacterium | reverse complement strand
CGTGAGGCCGTCAAAAAGCACGTACCGGTCCTGCGCCGTCAGTTCGCTCTCGACCTGGTCGTCGTCAATGCCGAGAACGCGGCGGCGGGCCGCGGCCTGACCGAACGTCTCTGCGGGGAATTCTACGATGCCGAAGTCGATGTCCTGACCACCGGCAACCACGTCTGGGACCAGCGCGAAATCATCCCCTACATCGACCGCGATCCGCGCGTCCTGCGCCCGGCGAACTTCCCGAAGGGGACTCCCGGAGCCGGGTGGCGGCTCCATCCGGTCGGAGGGCGGAGCGTCCTCGTCGTCAATCTGATGGGCCGACTCTTTATGGACGCGCTCGACGATCCGTTCGCCCGACTCGAAGAGCTTCTCGGCGAATTCCGGCTCGGCGCTGACGCCGCGGCGATCCTCGTCGATTTTCACGCCGAGGCGTCGAGCGAGAAGATGGCGCTCGGTCATTTCGCCGATGGCCGAGTCTCCGCCGTGTTCGGGTCGCACTGCCATGTGCCGACCGCCGACCAGCAGATTTTTCCTGGCGGCACCGCCTACCAGACCGATGCCGGGATGTGCGGCGATTACGATTCCGTGATCGGCATGCAAAAAGGCCCGGTGGTCCTCAAGTTCGTCACCAAGATGCCCGGCGAGCGCCCGCAAGTCGCCGACGGTGAGGCGACGTTGTGCGGCATCCTGCTCGGGACCGACGACAAAACCGGTCTGGCCGTGTCGGTAGAGCCGATCCGCATCGGCGGCCGCCTCGCCCCTCACCTGCCGCAGCGCTGAGAATTCGATCTGCCGGCCCTGTCCCTTCTCCGCGATCGCTTGTTTCCCAGTGGAGTGGGAACTGTCCTCCAGGCTTTTGCCCACAGGAATTACCGGATCTATGCAAGCGGGAACGCCGTCTCGCTGATCGGCGTGTGGATGCAGCGCGTCGCTGTCGGCTGGCTCGCCTGGACCTTGACCCATTCCGGCGCCTGGCTCGGCATAATCTCGATGGCCGAATTCTTTCCGGTGGTGTTTTTGAGCCCGCTCGCCGGCGCTCTCGCCGACCGTCGCGACCGGGTCGGCATCATCCGGGTGACACAGATCGCCGGCAGCATCGAGGCGACCCTGCTCGCGGTTCTCGTCTATACGGGCGCCATCACGATCGAGCTGTTGTTCGCATTGACATTGCTGCTCGGCGTCTTCAACGCGGTGGCGCAGCCGTCGCGCCTGGCGTTGATCCCGACCCTGGTCGATCGCGCGGCGCTGCCTTCGGCATTGGCGATCAACGCGATCATCTTCAATTCCGCCCGTTTTCTCGGGCCGGCGGTCGCCGGCATCGTGATCGCCAAGGTCAACGTCGGCGCCGCCTTCGCGGTCAATGCCGCGACCTACATCGTGTTTCTTGTCGCGATGGCCAATTTGCGCGGCATCCCGGCATTGCCGGTCGCCGCGACCCAGAGTGTCCTCAAGGCCTCGGCCGAGGCCTATGGCTACGCCAGCCATCATCCCGGCATCGCGCCGATGCTGCTGCTGTTCACGATCACGACGGTCGGGACGCGCGGCTTTGTCGAGCTGTTTCCCGGCTTTGCCGACAGCGTGTTTGGGCGCGGGCCGGAGGGCCTGGCGACCCTGACCTCGACGGTCGGGCTCGGCGCGATCTTC
>DATARH010000035.1:0-13246 GCA_036264235.1 Allostellaceae bacterium | reverse complement strand
CGGATGGTTGTTGAACGCGACGCAAGGTGACACGACGTCGATGAACGCGGCGCCCTTGTGCTGGATCGCGGCCTTGATCAGCGGCACAAGCTGCGTTTTGTCACCGGAGAAGCCGCGCGCGACGAACGATGCGCCGAGCTGCAACGCCAACCCCACCAGGTCGATCGGGTCGTCGGAATTGACGGCGCCTCGCTTCGCCTTCGAGCCCTTGTCGGCGGTCGCGGAAAACTGACCTTTGGTGAGCCCATACACGCCGTTGTTCTCGACGATGTACACCATGTCGACGCCGCGGCGGATGCAATGCGCGAACTGACCGAGACCGATCGAGGCCGAGTCGCCGTCGCCGGAGACGCCGAGATAGACCAGATCCCGGTTGGCGAGATTGGCGCCGGTTAACACGCTCGGCATCCGGCCGTGCACGCTGTTGAAGCCGTGCGATTGGCCGAGGAAATAGGTCGGCGTCTTCGACGAGCAGCCGATCCCCGACAATTTCGCGATGCGATGCGGCGGCAGCGACAACTCGAAGCAGGATTGGATGATCGCGGCGCTGATCGAATCGTGGCCGCAGCCGGCGCACAGCGTCGAGATCGTGCCCTCGTAATCGCGGTGCGTGTAGCCGAGTTCGTTGGTCGGCAGTTTCGGGTGATGCAGACGAGGCTTGGTGATGTAGGTCATCAGGGAAGCGCCTTCCGCAGCGGGGCGAGGGTGACGACATTCAGCATGTCGGCGATCGCCTTGACGATGAAACGGGCGGTGATCGGGGTTCCGTCATAATGCAGGATCGGCACCAGCTTGGCCGGGTCGACCTCGCCCTCGATCGTGATCAGCGAGCGCATCTGCGCGTCGCGGTTCTGCTCCACGACGAACACCTTCTCGTGGTCGCGGATGAAGTCGAGGACATCGTCGTGGAACGGGAACCCGCGGATGCGCAGCGTGTCGAGATGGATGTCGCGGTCTTCGAGCGCCTCAAGCGCCTCTTCCATCGCCGGCGCGGTCGAACCGAAATAGATCGCGCCGTACTTGGTGGCCTCATTCGCCTCGCGCTTCACCGGCCGTGGTACCAGCCGCTTCGCGGTCTCGAACTTCCGGAGCAGCCGCTGCATGTTGTCGACATAGGGCCCGCCCTCTTCGGTGTAGCGGGCGTAGCGGTCCTTGGTCGTGCCGCGGGTGAAATAGGCGCCGCGGGTCGGGTGCGTGCCGGGATAGGTGCGGTACGGAATGCCGTCGCCATCGACGTCGAGATAGCGGCCGAAATCCCTGCCGGCTTCGAGCTCTTCGGCGGTCATCACCTTGCCGCGGTCGAATTTCCGCGCCGGGTCCCATTCGAGCGGCCGCACCAGCCAGTCGTTCATCCCGATGTCGAGGTCCATCATCACGAACACCGGCGTTTGCAGGCGGTCGGCGAGATCGAGCGCGTCGGCGGCGAAGGTGAAGGATTCGTTCGGGTCCTGCGGGAACAGCAGGACATGCTTGGTATCGCCGTGTGACGCGTAGGCCGCCAGCATCAAATCGGCTTGCTGCGTGCGGGTCGGCATGCCGGTCGACGGACTGCCGCGCTGGATATCGAAGATCACCGCCGGGATTTCGGCGAAATAGGCGAGGCCGAGAAATTCCTGCATCAGCGAGATGCCGGGTCCGGAGGTCGCGGTGAAGGCGCGGGCGCCATTCCAGGCGGCGCCGATCACCATGCCGATCGATGCCAACTCGTCCTCGGCCTGGATGATCGCAAATCGGTGTTGCTTGGTCTCTGGGTCGCGGCGGTAGCGCGCGCAATGCGCCGAGAACGCTTCCGCCAGCGACGAGGACGGGGTGATCGGATACCAGGCGCAGACCGTCGCGCCGCCATAGACCGCACCAAGCGCCGCCGCGTCGTTCCCGGTGACGAAAATGCGGTCGCCGACCTTGTCGCACTTTTCGAGCCGGATGCCGAGCGGACAGTCGAGCGCCTGCTGCGCCCAGTCGCGTCCGAGCTGCAGCGCGTGCAAATTCGGCTTGATCAGGGTGTCCTTGCCGCGGAACTGTTCGCCGATCAACGCCTCGATCGCCGGCACATCCATGTCGAGCAAGGCGGACAGCACGCCGAGATAGATGATGTTCTTGAACAGCTGCCGCTGCCGCATGTCGTCATAGGTGCGGTTGCAGATCTCGGTCAGCGGCGCGCCGATCACCGTGATGTCGTCGCGGAACTTCGACGCCGGCATCGGCTTCGTCGAATCGTAGAACAGGTAGCCCCCGGGCTCGATCTCGGCCAGGTCCTTGTCCCAGGTCTGCGGGTTCATCGCGACCATCATGTCGACGCCGCCGCGGCGTCCAAGATGGTCACCTTCGTTGATCCGCACCTCGAACCAGGTCGGCAGCCCCTGGATGTTCGACGGGAAGATGTTGCGCGAACTGGCCGGGATGCCCATCCGCAGGATCGCCTTGGCGAACAGCCCGTTGGCGCTCGCCGAGCCCGAGCCGTTGACATTGGCGAATTTGACGACGAAGTCGTTGATCGCGGTTATCGGCTGCTGCGGCATGCCGGTCCGGCCTGTGTCGGGTTGAGAAGGAATTTGGCCATGTCCCAGGCGCCGGTGGGACACCGTTCGGCGCACAGCCCGCAATGCAGGCAGACGTCTTCGTCCTTGACCATGATCCGCCCGGTCTTCAGCGAATTACCGATATAGAGGTCCTGCGTACGGTTCTCGGCCGGCGCCGTGAGCCGGCCGCGCAGTTCCTCTTCGTCACCGTTTTCGGTGAAGGTGATGCAATCCATCGGGCAGATGTCGACGCAGGCGTCGCATTCGATGCAGAGCGGCCCGGTGAAGACGGTCTGGATATCGCAATTGAGGCAGCGCTCGGCTTCGAGGAAGGCCAGCTTGTCGTCGTAGCCGAGCTCGACCTCGACCCGGATGTCCTTCAGCGCCACGCCGAGATCCCGCAACGGCACCTTGTAGCGGTCGTCGTTCGAGATGTCGTTGTCGTAGCTCCACTCGTGGATGCCCATCTTCTGGCTGGCCAGCGTCACCCCGGGCGCCGGTCTGTCGCTGACGTCCTCGCCCTGGCACAATTTGTCGATCGAAATCGCCGCGTCGTGGCCATGCGCGACGGCCCAGATGATGTTCTTCGGTCCGAACGCCGCGTCGCCGCCGAAAAACACATTCGGCAGCGTCGATTGCATGGTGACCGAATCGACCTTCGGCATGTCCCAGCGGTCGAACTCGATGCCGATGTCGCGTTCGATCCACGGAAACGAGTTTTCCTGGCCGATCGCGCAGAGCACGTCGTCGCATGGGATGTGCGTGTGCGGCTCGCCAGTCGGGGCCAGATTGCGGCGACCCTTGTCGTCGTATTTGGCCTCGACCTTCTCGAACAGGACGCCGGTCAGCTTGCCGTTGTCGTGGGTGAATTCGACCGGGACCATGAAGTTGAGGATCGGGATGCCTTCGTGCATCGCGTCCTCTTTCTCCCACGGCGAGGCCTTCATCTCCCCGAAGCCGCTGCGGACGACGACGGTGACCTCGTCGCCGCCGAGGCGGCGCGAGGAGCGGCAGCAATCCATCGCGGTGTTGCCGCCGCCGAGCACGACCACCCGGCGGCCGATCTTGTCGATATGGCCGAAGGAGACGCTGGACAGCCAATCGATGCCGATATGGATGTTGGCTGCGGCCTCCTGGCGGCCCGGGATGTCGAGCTCGCGGCCGCGCGGCGCGCCCGAGCCGACAAACACCGCGTCCCAGCCCTCGGCAAGCAGCTCGCGCAGGCTGTGGATGTATTGGCCGTAGCGGGTTTCGACCCCGAGCTCGACGATGCGGTCGACCTCCTCGTCGGTCACCGCCTCGGGCAGCCGGAAGCGCGGGATTTGGCTGCGCATCATGCCGCCGCCCTTGGGGTCGCCGTCGAACATCACGCAATGATAACCGAGCGAAATCAGGTCGCGGGCGACCGTCAACGAGGCCGGTCCGGCGCCGACCAGCGCGATCCGCTTGCCGTTCTTCTGCTGCGGGATCGCCGGCAAGAAGCGGCTGACATCGCCCTTATTGTCGGCGGCGACGCGCTTCAACCGACAGATCGCGACCGGCTCCTTCTCGACCCGGCCGCGCCGGCAGGCCGGCTCGCATGGGCGGTCGCAGGTTCGGCCGAGGATGCCGGGGAAGACATTGGACTCCCAATTGATCGCCCAGGCCTCGCCAAAGCGCTTGGCGGCGATCAGGCGAATGTATTCCGGCACCGGCGTATGCGCCGGGCAGGCCCATTGGCAATCGACAACCTTATGAAAATAGTCCGGATTGCGGATATCGGTGGGCTGCAATCAGCTTCTCCTGCCAGAGCGGCTATTACCGCCCCGTACTCGTTTCCGGTCCGTCAACGCCTGGCATGACCCGCCACTTGCGCCGTATCGCCCGGCGGACCCCATCGCGGTAAATGTCGGCCCGGCCGCGCCTTATACCCGGACTTGCGGCACCCGTCATCATACTGTGTTTGCGGAGCACATATCCGGGTTCGCCGGCCGCGAAAACTGTCCGAACGCACGAACCATCGGAATGCCCGGGGCGGCATCGCCGGCCATTGCTCAATCTTTCGAAATGGGGATCAGAACGCCGGTCCGGAAGCTTTCTTTCTATGATGCCGCAGCGCGGGCGCCGAGATGCGCGACCCGCGGCATCACCTCTTTCGCCAGCAATTCCATCGAGTGATGCCACGCCTCCGGCGTTTCGCTGTAATCGAAGCAGAACAGCAGGATGGCGCCGAAGCCGCCGACCTCTTCGTACATCCGCTCGATCTTCTCGACCACGGTCGACGGCGAGCCAATCAGCCAGTTGTGGCGGGCGCAGTATTCGGGGGTCACATCGCTGTCGGCAACGCTGTCGTCGTGTTTGAGGAATTGGATCACCCCGACATTGGTCAAGAGCGGCAGGAAGTATTCCCGCATCATCCGACCCATCTGGCCGCCGACCGATAGCCGCCAGGCCTCTTCGTCGGTGTCGGCGACAAAGATTTCGCGCACCAGGCGCCAATCCTTGCGGCTCGGGGTGCGGCCGCTGCGCCGGGCGCCTTCCTCGACCGACTCCCAATGACTGGCGACATAGCCGGGGTTCAGGTTCAGGCTCATCGGCAGGAAGCCGTGCTCGCCGGCGAGCTTGAGCGTGTCGGAGCCCTTGCTGACCCCGGCGACCCCGATCGGCGGGTAAGGTTTCTGGAAGGGCCTGATGTGCGGGCGCAGGGTCTCGAGCATCAGATCGGCCTTGGTCACGTGCCAGTATTTGCCGCGATAGTCGAACGGCTCCTCCGAGGTCCATAATTTCAGAATGATGTCGAGGGCCTCGCGCGTCATCTCGCGGTGCTGGCCGGCATTGCCATCGACGTTGAACATCGCCCAATCGCTCGGCAACCCGCTGGCGGCGGCCCCGAAATTGAGCCGGCCCTCGGCCATGTGGTCGAGCATCGCGACCCGGTTGGCGAGTTCGGCCGGGTGGTGGTAGGGCAGCAGAAATCCGCCCGGCGCGAGGCGGATCCGGCTGGTCTGCAGCAGCGCCTGGGCGATCAAGAGGTCGGGGGCGGGGTGCGGCTCCCACGGGGCGGTGTGGTGCTCGCCGATCCAAGCTTCGGCGAAGCCCAGCTCATCGGCCCAGCGCAGGGTTTCCAAGTCCCAGCGATGACCCTCGCCAAGGCCTCGTTCGGGCGGATGCGAGGGCATTGTAAACAGACCGTATTGCATCGTTACCCTCCTCCGACTGAAGAACTCACGTTTAGTTTAAACGACTTATCGATAATCTGCAGAAGTTGATTCGTGATGGGCTTGCGTCGCGCGTAACGAAGGTTTATCACTCGCGCCGTCGTCACAAGACGGTGGGTTGGGGGGACCAGCCGTCGAGCGGGAGGAATTCGAATGAAAGACCTGCGCTCGGCCCGTCGTTTGATCCAACAGTGGCATAAGAGAGAGAAAGCGGTTCTCGATCACTTGGCCACAGCCATCGGTGGCACGACAGATACCGGTGGCCGCATTCATCCTCCGGTTACCGGATCCGGCTTGATCGTCGAAGAGCAGATCCGCAAGGCATGGTCGTCAGCCCAGGGCGGTCTGCCGGTTTTCTAAATCCACCTTTCGCACCTTTCGCATCCGCATAATTCGATCGATCGCCGGCGTATTCCTGTGCGCCGCCGCGGTGCCGCGCCCGGCATTGACCGCGCCGGGCGCCGCGCCTAGGGTCCGCGCCGTTTTCGCCGCGCGTATGCGGCTTATCAGGATGCGGTGCGATGAAGCCGACCCGGCGCCCGGCCAACCCATGCTTTTCCTCGGGTCCCTGCGCCAAGCGGCCGGGATGGTCGCCGGCGGTGCTGTCGGAAGCGCTGGTCGGGCGCTCGCATCGCGCTCGGGTCGGGCTCGCGCGCATCGCCGAGGTCATCGAACGCTCGCGAGCGCTGCTCGGCATCCCTGCCGATTACCGGCTCGGCCTCGTCCCCGCCTCCGACACCGGCGCGGTCGAGATCGCGCTGTGGTCGCTGCTCGGGGCCCGCGGCGTCGATGTGCTCGCCTGGGAGAGCTTCGGCGAGGATTGGGTGCGTGACGCGACGGCGCAACTGAAGCTCGAGGCTCGGGTGCTGCGCGCCCCCTATGGGCAGCTGCCGGACCTCTCGGCGGTCGATCCCGACCGCGATACGGTCTTCGTCTGGAATGGAACGACGTCCGGCGTGCGCATCCCGAACGGCGATTGGATCGCCGCCGATCGGCGCGGCCTGACGATCTGCGATGCGACCTCGGCCGCCTTCGCTATGCGGCTGCCCTGGGACAAGCTCGATGCGGTGACCTGGTCGTGGCAGAAGGCGCTGGGCGGCGAGGCGGCGCACGGCATGCTGGCGCTCAGCCCGCGCGCGGTCGAGCGGCTCGAGAGCTACACGCCGCCCTGGCCGCTGCCGAAGCTGTTCCGGTTGACCGCCAACGGGAAGCTCAACGAAGGCATTTTCCGTGGGGAGACGATCAACACCCCATCGATGCTGTGCGTCGAGGACGCGCTGGACTCGCTGAAATGGGCCGACTCGGTCGGCGGCCATGAGGGGTTGATCGCCCGCGCCGAGGCCAATCTCGCCTGCGTCGCCCAATGGGTCGAGGGCGCGTCCTGGGCCGATTTTCTTGCCGAAGTGCCGGCGACCCGTTCCTGCACCTCGATCCAGCTGAAGATCGTCGCACCGTGGTTCACTGCGCTGTCGCCGGAGGAACGCTTCGCCACGGTGCGGTCCATGGCCGCGAAGCTTGAAGCCGAAGGGGCGGGTTACGATCTGGCGAGCCACCGCGCCTCGCCGCCAGGCTTCCGTATCTGGGCCGGCGCGACGGTCGAGACCAGCGATGTTGCGGCGCTGCTGCCGTGGCTCGACTGGGCGGTCGAAGAGGCGCAGCAATCGGCCATGGCTGCCTAGCGGCCGTTAACCAGAGTGTCGATGGCGGGATTGGTCTGATGCCGAGAGTTTTTATCGCCGACGCGCTGAGCCCGCGCGCGGTCGAGGTGTTCCGCGAGCGCGGGATCGCGGTCGAGATGGAAACGGGGCTCGATGCCGACGCACTGAGCCGCCGCCTTACCGGCTGCGACGGGCTGGCGGTGCGGTCGGCGACCAGGGTCACCCGCGGGTTGATCGCCGCGGCCGACGGTCTGAAGGTGATCGGCCGTGCCGGGATCGGGGTCGACAACATCGATGTCGAGGCCGCCACTGAGCGCGGCATCATCGTGATGAACACGCCGTTCGGCAACGCGACCACCGCGGCCGAGCACACGATTGCGATGATGTTCGCGCTGGCTCGGCAAATCCCGGTCGCCGACCGCTCGACCCAGGCCGGAAAATGGGAGAAGTCGCGCTTCATGGGGGTCGAGGTGAACGGCAAGACCCTGGGGATCATCGGCTGCGGCAATATCGGCGCAATCGTCGCCGAGCGGGCCCTCGGGCTGCATATGAAGGTGATTGCCTACGACCCGTTCTTGTCCGTCGAGCGGGCGCGCGACCTCGGGGTCGAGCCGGTGACATTGGATGCGCTGCTGGCCCGGGCCGATTTCATCACCTTGCACACGCCGCTGACCGAGGCGACCGACGGGCTGATCGACGCCGCGGCGCTGGCCAAGACCAAACGCGGCGTACGGATCGTCAACTGCGCCCGCGGCGGTCTCGTCGTCGAGGCCGATCTGGCGGCGGCGCTCGACAGCGGCCAGGTCGCCGGCGCCGCGATCGATGTCTTTGTCGAGGAGCCGGCGCGCGAGAACCCGCTGTTCGGCCGCGACAATGTCGTGGTGACGCCGCATCTCGGCGCCGCGACGGCGGAGGCGCAGGAAAACGTCGCCGTGCAGGTCGCCGAGCAGATGGCGGATTTTCTCTCGACGGGCGCCGTTGCCAATGCCGTCAACATGCCGGCACTGAGCGCTGAACAGGCGGCTCGGCTGAGGCCCTACATGAAGCTCGCCGAGCAGGTCGGCAGCTTTGCCGGGCAATTGACCGAAACCGTGATCCGGGCGGTGTCACTCGAATATGAGGGCGCGGTTGCCGAGCTCGACACCAAGCCGCTGACCGCGATCGCGTTGACCGGGCTGTTGTCGCCGCACATCAACGCGGTCAATATGGTCAACGCCGCGTTGATCTGCCGTCAGCGCGACATCCGGGTCAGCGAGACGCGCCGTACCGAAGCCGGCGACTACCAGACGCTGATGCGGATCACGGTGACCACCGAGGATCGCGATCGCGCGGTCGCCGGCACGGTGTTCGCCGGCGACAAGCCGCGCATTGTCGAAGTCGAAGGCATCCCGCTCGAAGCCGAGCTCGGCCGGCATGTGCTGATCGTCTACAACAACGACAAGCCGGGGCTGATCGGCGCGGTCGGTACCGCGCTGGCGACGGCCTCGGTCAATATCGCGACATTGCATTTGGGTCGCACCGGGCCCGGTGAAAACGCGATCGCACTAGCGCAGGTCGATCAGCCGTTGACCGCTGAGGTTCTCGACACCGTGCGGGCGCTGCCGAATGTGATCCAGGCGAAGGCGATGCGGTTCTGACCTCGCCTTTCTGGGCTCGCCTGGAAAAGCGAAACCCCGACCGGGGGGTGGTCGGGGCTTCGGGTCCCGCCGCTGCCGGCGAGACGGGGCTTGCACCGTCAGGGTGGGGGACGCGACGATGCAGACCTCATACTGCGGTATCCGCGCGTTAAAGCGCAACATTTATTTCAAGTATTACGCCCTAGTCGTTAGCCGCGTTTACAATGAAGCGGGCGGCGAATACGCTCGGTTTCTTCGGAACGGGTGCACTCTGAAATGACGCTGGCCGGCGAAGCCGCAAGCCGGAATACTGGCGACAAGCCGAGCCGATATCAGCTGCGAGGAAAGCCAATGAGTTACGAACACATTCTTGTCGAGCAGGATGATGGCGTCGCGATCCTGACGCTGAACCGCCCGGACAAGCTGAACGCGATGAACCGGCTGCTGTCGCGCGAGTTGCGCGACGCGGTGAAACAGGCAGAGGCGGATAACGGGATCGGCTGCATCGTCATCACTGGCGCCGGCGAGAAGGCGTTTTCCGCCGGCGGCGACATTCACGAGCAGCGCGAGGACGATCGTCGCTACACGCAGGAGGAGCTGGATGCCCGCCGGGGCCGCGGCAGCCTCGAAATCGCGACCTGTTCGAAACCGACAATCGGGATGATGAACGGGCTCGCCTATGGCGGCGCCTCGGTCTTGGCGAGTTCGCTCGACATGCGTGTCGGTTGCGAGCGCACCCGGTTCCGTTTTCTTGCCGCCGCCTATGGCCGGATCAACAGCACCTGGACGTTGCCAAACCAGGTCGGCTGGCCGATGGCCAAGGAGTTGCTGTTTACCGCACGCGTTGTCGAGGCCGACGAAGCCCATCGCATCGGCCTGCTCAATCACCTCGTGCCGAGCAGCGAATTGCGCGCAAAGACGATGGAGCTGGCGCGCCAGATCGCCGCCAACAACCGTGCGGCGGTGATCGGCATCAAGCAGTTGCTGCTCAAGAACATGGGCCGCGATCTGGAAGCGCAATATGAGGAGGAGCGTCACTTCACGACGCATGTGATGCGTGGTGCCAAGGCCGAGGACGCGTTCCCCGAATTCATCGCCCGCAAGGGCCGGCCGCTGCCGGCCGCCTGATCGATCGCGTGACCGATCTCACGACGCTCGAGGCCGCGGCGGCGCTGGTGCACAGCGTTGTTCCACCGACCCCGCAATATTGCTGGCCACTGTTGTCGCGGCGGATCGGCGCCGAAATCTGGGTCAAGCACGAGAACCACACCCCGATCGGCGCCTTCAAGATCCGCGGCGGTCTCGTCTATCTTGACGATCTGAAGCGATCGCAGCCGGCGGTCCGCGGCGTCGTCACGGCGACTCGCGGCAACCATGGCCAGAGCATTGCCTATGCGGCTTCCCGCCTCGGTCTGACCGCGACGATCGTCGTGCCGCACGGCAACAGCGTCGAGAAGAACCGAGCGATGGCCGCGTTTGGCGGCAAGCTGATCGAATTCGGTCACGATTTCCAGGCTGCCTACGAACACGCGATCGACCTCGCCGAACGAGACACGCTGCACATTGTCCGCACCTACCACCCGATGCTGGTCGCCGGCGTGGCGAGCTATGGGCTGGAGCTGTTCCGCGCGGTCGACGGCATCGACATCGTCTATGTGCCGATCGGACAGGGCAGCGGCATCTCCGGCGTCATGGCGGCACGCGACGCGCTCGGGCTCAAGACCGAGGTGGTCGGCGTCGTCGCCGAGAATGCGGCCGCCTATGCCTTGTCCTTCGCCGCCGGCAAACCGGTCTCGACGAACGCCGCCGACACGATCGCGGACGGGCTGGCGGTCCGCGTGCCGGACGAGGCTGCGCTGGCGGTGATCCGCAAGGGGGCGGCGCGCATCGTGACGGTCTCGGAGGCGGAAATCCGGCGGGCGATGCGCGTCATGTTCACCGACACCCACAACATCGCCGAGGGCGCCGGCGCCGCGGCGCTCGCGGCCGCGGTCAAGGAGCGTGGCCGGCTCGCCGGCAAGCGGGTCGCACTGATCCAGTCGGGCGGCAATATCGACCGCGCGTTGTTCGCCGAAATCCTCGCCGAGCCGAACGAGGACTGATCGGGGCTTAGTCGCAGGCGAGACCGAAGGCTTCGAGGCCGTCGCCCAGATATTCCGGCAGTGCCGCGTCGCCGAGCATGTAATCGGGGTCCCGCGCCGCGATCCGCCCCTCGGCCTCGGACACCGCGTCGTCCCATTCCGAGATGTCGTAATCGCCGCGGCCGAGCCAAATCAGCGCCAAGAGGTCGGTCTGTTCGTCGACGTTGAGGCCGGCGATAAACGCAATTGCCTCGATCCGCCGGGGGTCATTGTCGGGATCGCCCTCGATCGTCTCGAGCGAGCTGTCATCGCCGGTCGTCGTGTGGTCGCCGGCGGTCGAGGGCACGATGCCGGCGATCTCGCGCGCTGTCTCGATCAGCTCGCAGACCTTTTCCACGCTGATCCGCAATTCGGCCATTCGGCACCTCCGTTGTCGAAACGGAGAACGAAGGAGCGCGTGCCGCCGATCCCTTAAACGGGGGGAGAACCGGCAACTAGGCATCGCCTAGAAAGGGCGGACCCCCTATTCGCTAAGAACCTTGTCGGCCCACTCCACCAACGCCACCAAATCCGGCGGCGTTACGAACCGGGCGTTCTTGTCTTTGAGATCGGTGTCGCGGACCGCACGGGCCCGTGAACACGCGGTTCAGACGCTGAGCGGGATATTATGGCCGATCGTCTTCGGCATGATCTCCGACAGGGGCGGCCATCCGACCGGCGTTACTGAAGCGATCATCTCGTCTTTGAGCAGGTTGACGGCCTCGCCGAGCAGAAAGATGCGGACTTCGTGCCCCGCCTCGGCAAAGGCGTTCGCATGGAGAAAGGCGAAGGCGGCCTTGGTGGGGTCGTCGGAGCCCCATGCGGTCTTGATCAACACCTTCATGCAGTCGCTCCTTTCAAGTGCGCCAAGTGCGCCGGCTCTAATCGCCTCTAGCTTTTCGCGATTTCGCGGGCGATCACCAGGCGCTGTATTTCGCTGGTGCCCTCGTAGATCTGGCAGACGCGCACGTCGCGGTAGATCCGCTCGACCGGAAAATCGGCGATATAGCCGTAGCCACCATGGATTTGGATCGCGTCGGAGGCGACCCGCTCGGCCATCTCGGAGGCGAACAGCTTGGCCATCGAGGCTTCTTGCAGGCAGGGCTCGCCGGCGTCGCGCCGTTCGGCGGCGTCGAGCACCAGCCCGCGCGCGGCGCCGATCTGCGTCACCATGTCGGCCAGGCGAAAGGCGACCGCCTGGTGGCCGATGATCTTCTGCCCGAAGGCCTCACGCTCCTTCGCATAGGTGACCGCCGCCTCGTAGGCGGCGCGCGCCATCCCGACCGCCTGGGCGGCGATGCCGATGCGGCCGCCTTCGAGGTTGGACAACGCGATCCGATAGCCGGTGCCCTCCGGCCCCAGTATCAAATCCGGGGTCAGCTCCAAATCCTCGAAGACGAGCTGCGCGGTGTCGGAGGCGCGCTGTCCAAGCTTCTTCTCGATGTGCGAGACGCGGTAGCCCGGCGTGTCGGTCGGCACAATAAAGGCGCTGATCCCCTTCGAGGCCTGCTCCGGTTCAGTAACGGCAAAGACCAGCGCCACCTGCGCCGTTGAGCCGGAGGTGATGAACTGCTTTGTCCCGTTCAGCACCCAGCGGTTGCCACGACGGCGCGCCCGCGTCTTGATCGCGCCGGCATCGGAGCCGGTATGCGGCTCGGTCAGGCAAAACGCAGCGAGCATGTCGCCTTTGGCCATTGGTGTCAGAAACCGCCGCTTCTGCTCCGCCGACGCATATTTCTCGACCGCGGCGCAGCACAGCGAATTGACCGCGACGATTGTCGAGGTCGCGCCGTCGGCCGCCGCGATCTCCTCGATGGCCAGCGCATAGCCGATATGGTCGGCGCCGGCGCCGCCGTACCGATCCGGCACCAGCATGCCCATGAAGCCGAGCCGGCCAAGCTCGGCCAGCGCCTCCTTTGGAAAGCGAGAATCGCGGTCCCATTCGGCGGCGTGCGGCGCCAGCAGGTTCTGCGCCACCTCGCGGGCGGTGTCGCGTAACAGGCGCTGTTCTTCGGTGAGCCTCATCCGGCAAGCCTCATTCGATGATCTCGTCGGCGCGCGCCAGGATCGATTGCGGCACGGTCAACCCGAGCGCTTTCACGGTTCGCAAATTCACTGCCAGCACGAACCGGGTCG
>DATARH010000031.1:0-9788 GCA_036264235.1 Allostellaceae bacterium | reverse complement strand
CGCGTAGTTCCAGTTTTCCATGTCGTCCTGCTCGGTCATGCCGCCGGGACCGGAATAGCGGATGTAGTAGTCGCGCAGGAATGCCTTGACCTCGGCCGGCGCGTCCTTGTCGACAAAGAACCAGCGCCAGCATTCGGTCTGATGCGGTCCGCTCGGGTGCCACGCCGCCATCGTCCGCGGCTGGCGCGACAACAGCGCCGTGTTCGGGAAGATTTCACCGGGCGCGCCGACGAGCCGGCCCATCTCGCCGAGCCGGCGGTGCTTCTCTTCTTCGCAATGACGGAAATAGTCGGCGACGATCGGCGCGTTCTGGTAGGCCGGCGGCGGCAATTCGCCGGCCGGCAGCACGTAGTGGATCGTCTGGTGACCGCGATCGGGGATGCAGACATGCAGCTTACGGCTGACATTGCGCTCGCCCATGTCGCGGCGGCCGCTGCCGGAGGGGCCGATGCCGGCAAGGTCGACCGAGCGGTGACTGATGTTGTGGTAGGTGTCGCCCGAAAAATTTTCCGCCGGGAATTTCCAGTTGCACGGCACCAGCCATTTCTCGATGCCGCATAACACTTCGGCCTGGCCCGCGCGCCCGTCCCAGCCGTCGAGCTGCAAATCGAGATAGCGGGTGAACGGACCCAAATATTCGAGGAACGGCGGCGCCGCCGGGTCCCAGGTCGCCCAGAGGCTACCCTTGTAATTGGCGAGCTGCGCGACCTCGACGAGGCCCCACTGCGTCCTGTCGAGCTTCTGCTGGTAGGCCTCGCGGAAATACGGCACGCCGACCAGCCGCCCGTCGGTGCCGTAGCTCCAGCCATGATAAGGGCAGGTGAAGACCGTGGTGTTGCCCTCGTCGTAGCGGCACACCTTCATCCCGCGATGCCGGCAGGAATTGAGGAACGCATGAATTTCGCCGGCGCGGTCGCGGACGAGGATCACCGACTCCTCGCCCATCCGCGACACGAAATAGTCGCCGGGGTTCGGGATCTGGCTCTCATGGCCGAGGAACAGCCAGGCGCGGGCGAAGATGCGCTCCTGCTCCTCGGCATAGATCTCATCATTGACAAAAATCTCGCGACTGACCTGCCAGCTGTGGCGATCGACCATGCCGGGGCGGTAACCGGATACGTCTGCCGCATTCATGACTGCCTCCGGCCTAGAAAAAGAATGTCAGGTTTTTGCTCAGCAGCACGTTCTGGTCGAGAATGATCTTGCGCCGCGCGATCTGCCATCCGTCACCGGTCGAGCCATTCGGGCGTCGCAGCAAATCCTCGCGCTTGCCGACCAGAATATCGGTCTCGGTTTGGACGCGGTTGCGGTAAATGAGGAACCGACACTTGACCAGCACCTCGGCCGTGTCCGCGACCGAGGGGTTCGCTTCCAGCAGCTGGATATTTGTCACCAAATGCGCGATCCGCGACACCGGCTCCTCGGCCCAATGGATGCCGGTCTGGATCTGCTTGACCCGACGGCTCAGCGTCTCCTTGCCCTCGTCGAACCAGTTGATGTCCTGCGTCTCGCGGGTGAACTCGCGCGCCTCCTCGCCGGATTTGACGTTGCGCCGCATCGGCATCCAGTAGCGCAGATCGTCGGCCAGCAGCGCCAGCCAGTCGTCGTAGCGGCGCTCGTCGAGCAGCTCGGCCTCGGCATGCAGGAAATCGGCGATCTCCTGCTGCAGCAGCAGGCGCGCCAGCCGGGTGTCGCGATCGGTCATCGCTTGCCGCCCTCGCGCCGCGGATCGTCGCTCGAATACGGCGCCGCCTCGACCGCGTCGGCGCGCAACTGGGCGCCGGCCATCGCTTCGAGGATGCGCGCCGCGACGGGGAACCCCTCCTGGTTCCAGCCCTGCGTCTGCGCCCGGCGGAACACGTCGGATGCGGCGAGGCCGAGCGCCGCCGGCGCGCCGACCTCGCGCGCCAATTCGCAGGCGAGCGCCATGTCCTTGGCGACGATGTCGAGCGTGCCTCCGGCGGTGAAGCTGCGGTTGAACACGCCGCGCGGGATGTTGTCGAAGGTGCGGCTGGCGCCGGCGCTGACCGGCACGATCTGCGCCAGGACGCCGAGGTCGAGTCCGGCCTTGGCGCCGATCAGCATGCCTTCGAGAGCGGCGATGAAATTCGAGTATCCGAGATATTGCGTCACCAATTTTGCGGCGCAACCGCTGCCAATGGGGCCGACATGGAACACATTCTTGGCGATCGCCTCGAACAGCGCGCGATGGCTAGTGAAAACAGCCTCGTCGCCGCCGACTATCACCGTCATCCCGGGCGGCCTGCCGCTAACCGGCGCGTCGAGCACTGCGATGCCGCGCTCCGCCCCGATCGCGGCGATGCGGCGCAGCAAATTCGGCGTGTTGGTCGTCAGGTCGATATAGGTGCCACCATTGCCGAGCCCGGCGAGGATGCCGTTCTGCGGGTCGAGCACCGCCGCCTCGACCTCGACCGGTCCCGGCAGCGAGGTGACCGCGACCTCGCTCGCCTCCGCCGCCGCCCGCGGGCTGTCGCAGCGCTCGGCGCCGAGCCCGCACAGTGTTTCGGTCGCCTCGGCCCGGCGGTCGTAAACCGTCAGCCGATGGCCCGCTTCGACCAGGCAGCGCGCGATCGGCGTCCCCATCGTGCCGGTGCCGACAAACCCGATCCGCATGCCGTACTCCATCCCGTGGGCCGGTCATAATCGGCGCGCCGGCGCCCGCCGGCAAGCGCTTGCGGGCCATGTTGCCTGGTAATGTCGCCGTCAATGAATTGGATTAGGCTGCCCTCGACAAAACGGGAGCGACGATGCAGCACGAAACCAGCCGGCGCACCTTCCTCGCCGGTCTCGGCGCCGCGGCCGCCGCGCCGCTGCTACCGGCCCGCGCCTTCGCCGCCGACCAGGGCGCCGGATACGCCTACCGCAGCGCGACCGACCTCGTGGCCGCACTCGCCGACAAGAAAATCTCGTCCCGCGAGCTGGTCGATGCCGCGATTGCCCGCATCGAGGCGCTCGACCCGAAGATCAATGCCGTCGTCGTCCGCGATTTCGACCGCGCCCGCTCCGCCGCCAAAGCGGCCGACGAGGCCCTTGCGAGAGGCGAGAAGAAGCCGCTGCTCGGCCTGCCGATGACCGTCAAGGAGCAGTTCCGCGTCGCCGGCCTGCCGACCTGCTGGGGCCTGCCGAAATACAAGGATTGGAAACCGGACACCGACTCGCTGGTTGTGCAGCGGCTCAAGGCCGCCGGCGCGGTGATCCTCGGCAAGACCAATGTGCCGGTCGATCTCTCCGATTGGCAGAGCTTCAACGACGTCTACGGCACCACCAACAACCCCTGGGACGTCGCGCGCACGCCGGGCGGCTCGTCGGGCGGCTCGGCGGCGGCGCTCGCCGCCGGCTTCGTGCCGCTCGAGCTCGGCTCCGATATCGGCGGTTCGCTGCGGGCACCGGCGCATTTCTGCGGCATCTACGCCCACAAGACGAGCCTCGAAATCGTGCCGCAGCGCGGCATCGGCTATCCGGAAACGCCGTCCGACCCGGTGCGCGGCGACATGTCGGTGGTCGGACCGATGGCGCGCAGCCCCACCGACCTCGCGCTCGAACTCGACGTGATCGCCGGCCCCGACGAGCAGTGGGAAGGGGTCGGCTACAAGCTGGCGCTACCGCCGCCGCGCCATGACAAGCTCGCCGATTACCGCGTGCTGGTGATCGACAACAACCCGCTGGTGCCGACCGCGCAGAGCGTGCGCGGCGCGCTGAACGGCCTCGCCGAACACCTTGCCAAATCAGGTTGCACGGTCCGCCGCGACAGCGGCAAGACACCTTACCTCGCGCGCACGGTCCGCAATTACGGCGAGTTGCTCCTGTCGGAGTTCAGCCGCGACCTGCCGCCGAAGGATCGAGTCGAGGCCGAGGCGGTCGCGCGCAACCTGTCGCCGGAGGATCAGAGCCTCTTCGCGTACCGAATGCGCGGCGTCACGATCGGCCACCCGGAATGGATCCGGGCCAGCCGCACGCGCAGCTTTCTGCGGGCACGCTGGCAGGAATTGTTCCGCAACGAATTCGATGTCGTGCTGTGCCCGTGCATGCCGACACCGGCTTGGCCGCACGATCACTCGCTGCCCGACTACAACCGGCATATCGAGGTCGACGGCAAGCAGGTGCCCTATCACGACCAGCTCGTCTGGGCCTCGATCGCGACGCTGACCGGCCTGCCCGCGACCGCGGCGCCGATCGGCAAGAGCGACACTGGCCTGCCGATCGGGGTGCAGATCATCGGCGGCTTCCACGACGACCGCACGACGATCAAATTCGCCGAGCTGATCGAGCGCGAATATGGCGGCTTCACCCCGCCGCCGAATTTCACCTAGGCCGTGGCCCCTGCATCGCCCATGTCATCCGAGGTTCGCCGTCATCCCACTCCCTTCGACGTTCTTAATTACGAGCTCGTCGAAGAGCAGGCCGCCGCGCTCGGGCGGATTGGGCGAGCGCTGGAAGCGGCCCTCGCCAAGCTACGGGAATTCGATGCCGGCGATCCGGGCGCCGGAGCGCCGGAATCGCTGCGGCAAGCACGGCGTAATCTGGTGACCGAGGCCGGCCACGCGCTCTGGATGTTTGTGGTGCAGCGAGAGGCATGCGGCCTGCGCGACAGCCGCATCGTGATGCGCAACTATGATGTGCCGGGCGAGGTGCAGCAGCGCATGGCGCCGAAAATCGGCCGAGCCGACCCCGCCGAACCTGCCGTATTCCGACTGTTCAGCAGGTGAGCCCTAAGTCTCAGCGCAGCTCACGAGCGGGCGGGCGGCGGATGCGCGGCATCGAGAGCGTGAAGATCATCGGGTGTCAGTGTCAGTGACAGCGCGACCGCGTTTTCCTTCACATGCTCGGCCGAGCCGGCTTCGGGAATCGCAATGACGTGACCGCTGCGGATCGTCCAGGCCAGCGCGACCGCGGCGCCCGAGCAATTGTGGCTGGCGCCGATACGGCCAAGCGTCGGATCGCGCAGCAGGCCGGCGCCGCTGCCGCCGAGCGGCGAATAAGCCATCACCGGCATGCCGTGCTGCTCGCACCACGGCAAGAGGTCGCGCTCGATCCCGCGGCTGCCGAGATTGTAGGGGACCTGGTTGGTCGCGCAGCGGTCGCCGTGCGGCACACGGAACAGGTCTTCCATTTCGCCGACGCTGAAGTTGGACACGCCCCAGGCGCGGGTCTTTCCGGCCGCACGCAGAGCTTCAAACGCGGCGACGATGTGAGGGAGGTCCATCCCCGGTCTTGGCCAATGCAACAGATACAGATCGAGATGGTCGGTCCCAAGACGGGCGAGACTCGCCTCGCAGGCCCGCGCGATGCCGTCACCGGCTACGTGATCTGGCCACACTTTGGAAACGAGGAACACGCGATCACGCTGACCCTTAATCGCGCTACCGATTAAGGTCTCGGAGCTGCCGCCACCGTAAAGCTCCGCGGTGTCGATCAAATTCATCCCGAGCGAAATGCCGGTGCGCAGCGCATCCGCCTCGGCCGCCTCCGGATGTCGTCCCTGCCCGAGACCCGCCGAGCCCTGACCGAGCGCGGCGACACTCGTCCCATCGGGTAACTTCACCGAGCGCCTTTCGGCGCGAGCGGGCGCAACCGGCAGCGCGCTCATCATCGCGCCGGCACCAAATGTCACCCAGGTTCGATTGAAGTCACGCCGACTCGGCAACGGATTGCTCATGCTTCGCCCTCGTCTCGAACCACTATGCCAGCCGGATCCGCCGCGACCCAAGTAGCGTCGACCAATTACAACCATCGCTCATATCAGCCTCCTGGCGACATCACTTTATCCTGACGGAAGACCTCCGCCGGGAATTTCTCAGCAATAACGCAGGTCATGGAACACGACGCCAGAATGCGGCGTACCCGCCGGTCGTGACCCACCAACGCGAATCGAGGGAGTTCCCGATGCTCATCAAGGCATCTCTTCTGTCACTATCGCTCGTGGCCTTTAGCGGCCACACACCCTGGCCGATCGGCCAAGGTCATCATCTGCAGACAACCCAGCGCCAGACCGACGATGTGAAAAGTGTCGGTATCAGTCACCGCGGTCGCAGTGCTCCGTCGGAGGTCGATGCCCTCTACGAAGCGATCATGCGCGCCGCTGCGCCGGGAGCGTCCAAGCGATGAAAGCGGAGACATATAGAGCAGTTCGAGAGTTGCTGACGCACCTCGACGGCTGGAACCCGCCTGTCCGGGCTCGCCTGATTGCAGAGGTCCGAGAACTGATCGAGGAAGAAGCAAACCCGTATCATCGCTCAGTCTCGGAGAACCCATACCATCAGGCCTGCGCCGGTTGCATGACGAAGTCGAAGGAGGACTCCGGTGGACCGGCTTAGCGACGAGGAAATTTCCGTCACCGCGTGCTCACTGTCAAAGGACACCATCATGGGCTGCATCGGTAGTGCAAAACGTATGGGCGTGATCGCCGCCGGTATTCTGAGCTTTGTGGCACTGGCCGATCCGACGGTCGCGCAAGCGCGCGGAGGATTTGGCGGCGGAGGATTTGGCGGCGGCTTCCATGGCGGCGGATTCGACGGTGGCTTCCGTGGCGGTGGGTTCGGTGGTTTTCACGGTGGTTTCCGCGGCGGATTTGGTGGTTTCAACCGTGGGTTCGGCGGTTTCCGCGGTGGGTTCGGGTTTGGTGGTTTTTATCGGGCCTACGGCGGGGCCTATGGCTACTACCCGTACGGCTACTACCCGTACGGTTACAATGCTTACCCCTATTACAGTTCTGGTTACTGATACGGTTCAGCGCCCCAGCACCGCCATCAGCTCGCGCCATTCGCGCGGGCTGAGGCCGCTGTCCTTCTGCTCCACCGCGTCGCCGGCGAGCATGCGGCGGATTACCTGGAGCCCGGTCGCTGAGATCGCCGCACCGTGCATGCGGTATTCGAGAAAGGCGGCGTGCGTCAGCGGGACCCACCGCTGCATCGTGTCGAGCATCGCGTCGGCATAGGCGCGGATTTCGTATTGCGCATGCGCGTCGGCGCGCAGCGACAGGAAATGCATCAGATTGTGCAGGTCGGTCTTCCAGTACCATTGCGTGTAGAAGTTCAGCGACAGGTTCATCCGCGCCAATTCGCGCGCCAGCCCCGGCCAGGAGGGGTCGCGCGGCTCGCCGCTGTCGTCCTCGTTCAGCATTTCGACATAACCGGCATAAGCGCGCTCGGCATCCTCGCGCAGCAAATCCAATACACGCCGCGCCGCGTCGCCCTCGACAACATCGCCCCTGCCCTGCCGGTTGGTCGCCGCCTGCGCCGCCAGGTGTTCCGGCGCCGGCATGTAGAACTCTTTGTCGAGGATCGAATAGCGGGCGGAGTATTCGTTCACATTGGCGGTGCGGTGCCGGATCCACTGCCGCGCGACAAAGATCGGCAGCTTCACGTGGTACTTGATCTCGCACATCTCGAACGGCGTCGTGTGGCGATGCCGCATCAGGTAGTTGACGAGGCCCTTGTCCTCGCTGACCCGCCGGGTGCCCTTGCCGTAGGAAACCCGCGCCGCCTGCACCACGGCGCCGTCGTCGCCCATGTAGTCGATCACCCGGACAAAGCCGTGGTCGAGCACCGGCAGCGGCTCGTAGAGGATGTCTTCGAGCGCCGGCACCGTTGCTCGCCGGGTCGGCCGCTCCTCGCCGCGCGCCGCCGCGATCTCGCTCTTCTGCTCCTCGCTCAGCGGCATGGCTGCACCGGTGCATTGCGTGCTTCGAGACGCGCCCTTTGGGCGCTCCTCAGCATGAGGAATATTGTAGATGGCATAAAGATCGAATCCTCATCCTGAGGAGCCCGCGAAGCGGGCGTCTCGAAGGACGCAGTACGCCGATCCCAATCGCGGCAACTCCTGAAGCAGAGCCCCCGGGCGGCGCGTGCCGCGCGATTGCGCCGGAGGCCGCGACACCCTATATCTTCCGTCGTCGGGCAACCGACTATGGCGATAAACGGCTTGTGGAATAAGCGTTGCGGACCCGGGGGCAGTACCCGGCGCCTCCACCAATTCCCGCCGGCTCGGCGAATCGCCGCGGCCGGCGGCTTATGGGGGCGAACCAGGCTCGACGCGCGTAGTAAAGGCAGGAACCGTCGCTCGGCATGATACCACCGTTATCGGGTCATAACTTGATTGCGAACGACAACGTCGCAACCGAGGCTCTTGCTGCCTAACCCTTCACGGGGTGAAGCTAGCAGGTAACTCGCGGTTCGAGGGGCACCGGGCAACAGAAGCCCCTCACTTCCTCCGGGTTGGGATACTCTGTCGGGCTTAGGACGGCCGGCGAGGGGCAATGGCGCAGGACCTTTTTCATTACGAGCGGATGGTCGAGGCCGCGCTGCGCGGCGTCGTTCGCGATGCGCTGGCGCGGGTCGGCCGCGAAGGGCTGCGCGGCGGCCATCGCTTCTACATTACCTTCGGCACCGCGGCCCCCGGGGTCGAGATCCCGGAGGAGTTGCGCGCCCGCTTCCAGCCCGACATGACGATCGTGCTGCAGCACCAGTTCTGGGACCTGGAAGTCGACAACGAGAAATTCTCGGTCACGCTGAGCTTCCAGAAGCAGCTGGAGAAGCTGGTCATCCCGTTTGCGGCGATCCGCAGCTTTGCCGATCCCTCGGTCGAGTTCGCCCTCGAATTCACGCCGCAGCCGGGCGCCGAGGCAACGGCATCGCCGCGTCCGGCCGCGTTGCCGGCGGTGGCCAAACCCGCGGCAAAATCGGACGATAAGAACGACGAGAAAAAGGAAGACGAGAAGCCGGCGGCCACGGTCGTCGCGCTCGACGCCTTCCGCAAGCGCTGATCCCATTACCGCCCGGCCGCTGGCGGCCTCCGGATATCTGAGGTCCCCATCCGATGTCGTTCCGGCTGCGCCGCGCCACGGCCAGCGATGCGAACGCGATCGCCGAGCTGTTTTACGCCTCGTTCCGGCTGCTGACCTTGCTGCCGATGCTGCACACGATCGAGGAAACCCGCCGGTTCGTCGCCGAGGTCGTGCTCAAGGATTGCGAAGTCACGGTCGCCGAGGACGACACCGGGATCGTCTCGTTTCTGGCACGGCACGGGGACGAAATCGCGCAGCTTTATACGCGCCCCGATCGCATCGGGCGCGGCGCCGGGGCGCAGCTGATGGAGGCGGCAAAGGCGAGCGGCGGCGCCGCCCTCGAACTGTGGTGCTTTCAGGCCAATGCGCGCGCTCGCCGCTTTTACGAGGCGCACGGCTTCCACGCTATCCGCTTTACCGACGGCGCCGATAACGAGGAGCGGACGCCGGATGTCCGCTATCGCTGGGAGCGGCCTTTCGAATAGGAGGTGAGCCGGCCGCCGCCTTCCTTGACCGCGGCGCGGAATGGAAGATGCTGCGCCGCTAATACGTTTTGGAGTACCGCATGTCCGAAGCGTTTCACGAGCTGTTCCCGATCGGCGCCGATGCCGCGCCCTATCGCAAGCTGACCGGCGATCATGTCGCGCAGGGCTCGTTCGAGGGCGAGCGCGTCGTCAAGGTTGCGCCGGCGGCGCTGACCCTGCTCGCCCGCCAGGCCTTTATCGATTGCCAGCACCTGCTGCGCCCCGGCCATCTGGCCCAGCTTCGCACGATCCTCGACGATCCGGAGGCCTCCGCCAACGACAAGTTCGTCGCCTTCGACCTCTTGAAAAACGCCAATATCGCCGCCGGCAAGGTCCTGCCGATGTGCCAGGACACCGGCACCGCGATCGTGATGGGCAAGAAGGGCCAGCGGGTCTGGACCGGCGGCGATGATGCCGCCGCCCTGTCGGAGGGCATCCGCCGCACCTATACCGAAACCAAC
>DATARH010000016.1:0-26521 GCA_036264235.1 Allostellaceae bacterium | reverse complement strand
GATCTCGCGCGGCTCCGCCGGGTTGGCGATGTCGAAGACCCGCAGCCCGGCGGTGAAGGTTTTGTCGCGCTTGGTGAAGCTCTCGGTGATCGAGGACTTGAAATAGTCGTTCGGGTCAGAATAGCCCTGCAGCACCCAGATATTGGGCGAATTGACGGTCAGCAGCAGGTCACCATGGGTTTGCAGATGAAAGGCGCGTGAATTGGGCGGCGCCGCAACGAACTTGACCGGCCGCGGATGCTTCGGGTCGCGGACGTCGACGACCGTGAACCCGTCGCTGAACATGTGGCCGATAAACGCGTAGCCCTTATGCACCATGATCTGGACGCCGTCGCCGCGGCCATCGAGGTCGTGGGCCGCAACGAAATCGATGTTGCGGGCGGATTCCGGAACCATGGCGTTGCTCCTCGGATGGGATTGCCGGCAGCTAGGGCCGATTGCTCGGCTGATGTCAAACGACCGAAGATCAACGATCGGAATACCCGACCCCTTCGATCTTGATGCTCGTCTCCGGGTTACTTGATGCCGAAAACAGGGAGGCCGGTCGAAGTCGTTCGAATAACTCGCGGGCCTCGACATACGGAAGTCCGACAGGCATCTCCAGAGCGGCAGAGATGTATTCTGCCTCGGGTAAGAAGCCAGCGTAGCCGAACATGAGATAGCGCGGGTTCAAACCGAGCTTGGCGGTCGCCGCTCGGATCTGACCCGGGCTGTAGAACTCGGAGTGGCCGTACGCTCGCGCCAGCGCAGGTCCCAGTCTCCTTGCATATTGCTTGGCTGCCCAATGCACCTGGAACCGGCGAAACCAGCCCATGGAAACTCCGCCGACGATTTGTCGTCCTTACCGGCTTCGCCCGGTGATCCACGCAAATTTCGTGGGGTACCTGGGACAAGTCAGGACATCACAATATAGGATCGCCCGAAATGGGATCAGGAGGAACGGATGACCCAGGCAGCGCGGTTTCGCGAACTGATGCGGCGCGACGGGATGATCGTGGCGCCCGGCGCCTATGACTGCATTACCGCTCGGCTGATCGAGCGGGCCGGCTTCGAGACCGTCTACATGACCGGTGCCGGCACCGCGGCGCGCTTCGGCTACCCTGATTTCGGCCTCGTCACGATGTCCGAGATGGTGATGAACGCCGGCCAGATCGCCGTCGCGGTCGACCTGCCGGTCATCGCCGATGCCGACACCGGCTACGGCAACGAACTCAACGTCGTGCGCACCGTCCGCGAATACGAGAAGGCCGGGGTTGCCGGCATTCACATCGAGGATCAGGGCTTCCCGAAGAAATGCGGCCATCTCGACGACAAGGAGATCGTCCCCCGCGAGGACTGGCTGGCCAAGATCAGGGCCGCCGCGTCGGCACGTCGCGACCCCGATTTCACGATCATCGCCCGCACCGATGCCCGCGCGGTCGCCGGCTTCGACGAGGCAATTGCCCGCGCCAACGCCGCCCTCGCCGCCGGAGCCGACATGGCGTTTGTTGAGGCGCCGCAGACGCTGGAGGAGGTCGCGGCGGTGCCGCGCCTCGTCAAAGGCCCTTGTCTGCTCAATGTCGTGCGCGCCGGCAAGACGCCCGAAATCGAGTTCGGCGAGGCCGAGCGCATGGGCTACAAGCTCGCGATCGTGCCCGGCCTGCTGATCAAGAGTGTTGTCGGGATATGCGAACAGATGCTGGCCGAGCTGAAGTCGACCCGCCGCCATCCGGTGCCGGTCAAAGAGATCACCGTGCGCGAAACCTTCCAGATTTTCGGCGCCGATCAATGGGACGAGTTACGTCACCGCTTCCGCGAACCGCCGACGAAACGCGAGGCGGCGGAATAGCGCTTCGGGCGAGCGGCGGGAAAACGTGCAGCCCGTCCGGTCCTACCGGGAGCAGCCGCACGCTACTGACTTCGGACGGATCGAGCGGCCCGTAAAGGTGCGGAAACAGCTGACCGCCGCGTGACGGCTCCCATTTGAGCCGATCGCCGAGCCGCGCCGATTCGACTGCGACAAGCACCAGGCCGGTTTGGCCGGCGCGGTGCCGCCGCGCGCTCTCGGCCACTTGCTCGCCTGTCGAGAAGTGCAGGAACCCGTCGCGGCGATCGTCATCCGAACCATGATAGACGCCGGCGCACCTCGCCTCTTCCCAGGCTTCGTCGGGGCACATGTGATAGATCATTCGGGCCATGCATCGAGCCTATCGCACTCCATACTGCTGTCCAATGCGAGGCTGGCGGTCTTGAGCCTCGTCGAACCGGATCTGGCGCGAGTGCTGGTGCCGCACGCGCCGGCGTTGGTCGCCGGCTTTCGCGAAGTCGCGTGGTTGTCGCCGGACGGCGAAATCGAGGTCGTGTCGCCGGAAGAGGCGCGCTCGCGCATCGAAACCGAGACGCCGATCCTGTGTCACGCGCGTGCGACCGCCCGGCGGCTCGATACTCCCGCGTTTCCGGCGCTCGACATTCTCGAGTTGTTTGCGTTCGCCCGGCCGGCACAGTTTTGCGTGCCGACGCCGCGAGGCATTGCGGCGGCGCTCTGCCTGCCCCAGCCCGCCACGGCGGCAGAATCGTGCGTTGCCCTGGTCACCGCGGCCCGCGCATTGCTGCAGGACCTCGCCGGCGAGGTGAACGCGAATGCGCGCGCGATCGCCGAAGCCGCCGACCGAGCCGGCTGGAGCTGGGGCGCCGCAGTGCTCGCGGCACTGCCGGTTGCGGACGCGGAGAGGCTGCGCCGCTCGGTCGGTCTGCGCGCTTGGATGGCGCTCGACGAGTGGCAGGAGCGCCCTCCGCCGCCGCCTTCGGGCAACCTGCCGATTGGCGGCGACGAGGTACGACAACGGCTCGCGGCATTGCTCGGAGACGGTGCCGAGGCCCGGCCGCAGCAGGCCGATTATGCCGAAGCGGTCAGCGCCGCTTTTGCACCCCGGGAAGCGCCAGATCAACCGCAGGCCGTGCTGGCCGAGGCCGGCACCGGGGTCGGCAAGACCCTCGGCTATGTCGCGCCCGCCAGCCTTTGGGCCGAGCGCAACCAGGGTTCGGTCTGGATTTCGACCTTTACCCGCAACCTGCAGAGCCAGATCGCCGGCGAGCTGGACCGGCTCTACCCCGAGCCGGTCCAAAAGCGTCGCCGCGTCGTCATTCGCAAGGGTCGCGAGAATTTTCTGTGCCTGCTCAATTATGAGGATGCGGTGCGGGTGGCGACGGCGCGACCGGGCGGCTCGGCGGCGCCGCTGGCGCTGATCGCCCGCTGGATCGGCGCGACCGAAGCCGGCGATCTCGTCGCCGGCGATTTCCCGGGCTGGCTCGCGGAATTGATCGGACGCTCCCGGGTCAACAGCCTCGCCGACCGGCGTGGCGAATGCATCCACTCCGCCTGCCCGCACTGGCGTCGCTGCTTCATCGAAAAGAATGTGCGCGCTGCCCGGCAGGCGCGTCTCGTCGTCGCCAACCATGCACTGGTGATGGCGCAGGCCGGGCTCGGCGGCCTCGACGACGGGACGGTGCCGACCCGCTATGTCTTCGACGAGGGGCATCACCTGCTTGACGCCGCCGACGCCGCGTTTTCGGTACGGTTGTCCGGCCAGGAAGGGCGCGAATTGCGGCGCTGGATCCTCGGCGCCGAGGCGGGCAGATCGCGCGCCCGCGGTTTGCAGCGCCGCATCGGCGATCTCGTCGAGGCCGATGAGGAGGGTTCCAAGGCGCTGATCGAGGCGCTGGTTGCCGCCCGCATCCTGCCGGCGGACGGCTGGCATCAGCGGGTCGCCGAGGACCGCGGCCTGCCCGGTTTCGAGGCGTTTCTCGGCCTGGTCCGCCGGCAGGTGCTGGCGCGCGCGACGGCGAATGACGCAGTTTATGGCCTTGAAGCCGAGGCCCGGCCGCCGATCGAGGGGCTGGTCGAGGCGGCGACGCGGCTCGCGGGCGGACTCGATCGGCTCGTGCTAGCGCTGCGACATCTCATCAAATCTCTGCGCAAGCAACTGGAGCACACCGAGAACCCGCCGGAACCGGGTCTCCGGCAGCGGCTCGATGCGGCAGTCCGCACGCTGGAGCGCCGCGCCGACCATCAGCTCGCCGCCTGGAGCCAATTGCTGCGCGATCTCGGCGACCCGCCGAATGCCGAAACCGTCGAATGGCTGACCCTCGGCCGGATCGAGGGGACCGAAACCGATGTCGCCCTCAACCGGAACTGGATCGACCCCGGCATCCCATTCGTCCGCGCGGTCGCCGAGCCGGCGCACGGGCTCGTCGTGACCTCGGCGACGTTGACCGACGGCGAGCCGGACCCGGCACTCGCCTGGGCTGCCGCCGAGGCCGCGAGTGGGTTGCGCCATCTGGCGTCGAGCCCGAGTGCTGTCCGCATCTCGTCGCCGTTCGATTACGCGGCGCAGACTCGCATTTTCGTCGTCACCGACATTCCGCGCGATGACATCGGCCAGGTCGCCGCCGCCTTCGCCGCCTTGATGACGGCATCGCATGGTGGCGCGCTCGGCCTGTTCACCGCGATCAGTCGCTTGCGCGCGGTCCATGAGAAAATCGCTCCGGCGCTCGAGGCACGCGGGCTGCTGCTGCTCGCCCAGCATGTCGATGCCATGGCCACCGGAACCCTGGTCGACATTTTCCGTGCCGAGGAGGATTCATGCCTCCTCGGTACCGACGCAGTGCGCGACGGCGTCGATGTTCCCGGCCGATCCTTGCGGTTGATCGTTTTCGACCGGGTGCCGTGGCCGAGACCCGACATTCTGCATCGCGCCCGCAAACCGGTATTTGGCGGCGCCGGCTATGACGACCGCATCGCGCGACTGCGGCTGCGGCAGGCCTATGGCCGCCTGATCCGGCGGGCCGACGACCGCGGCATCTTCGTCATTCTCGACCGGGCCCTACCCTCTCGCCTTCTCTCGGCATTCCCTTCCGGGATTACGGTTTCGCGGGTACCGCTGACCGAGGCGGCAGAGGCGACCGCAGCCTTCGTCAGCGATGGCGCTTGACAGAGGGCGCTCGGCTTGGTCTGTCGCCGCGGCACAGCGCACAGGAGCCATGATGCCCGATCCCCATCGCGGACTGATCTACACGATGGTCATCGTCTCGGCGGCGGATCGCGAGCTGCCGGAATCCGAGCTGCAGACGATTGGCGACATCGTTGGCAGCCTGCCGGCGTTTCGCGGTTTCGACCGGAAATCATTACCAGGCCTGCTCAACGACTGCGCCGAATTGTTGAGCCGCGATGACGGACTCGAAAAGACGCTCGATGCGATCAAGGCAGCTTTGCCGACGAAACTGCGTGAGACGGCCTATGCGATCGCCTGCGATCTCGTCGCGTCCGACGGAGAGGCGACGCAGGAGGAGCTGCGCATCCTCGAATTGATCCGTCATCACCTCAATCTCGAGCGGCTGGTCGCCGCCGCGATCGAGCGCGGCGCGCGGGCGCGGTTCCAGACGATCTAGCCGGGCTCGCCGCCGATCCGCGGCAGGGCGCGCCGGATCGCCTCCTGCACTTCGGCCGGCTGGCATTCCAATGCGTCACACAGGCGCCGCATCTGCCGCCTGAGGCTGTAGACCTGATCGAGCAAGCCGAGCACCAGCGACAGCGCGTCATCGTCGACCGCATATTCACGACGGATTTCGAGGATCAGCTCGACCCGCGCGACGTCGACCTCACGGAACAGGAAACTCTCGCCTTCGCGCTCCGGTAGGACCCAACGGTTCTCGACCCAGCGGGCGAGTTCGGTGGTGTCCAATTCGGCGAAGCGGCCGACCAACTCGTCAAACCCGGTCACGATACCGTGCTCCCGGCATTGCTCCCTTGGCCCATCCCGCGCCGTGGGTCGGTTGCGTTCCGCTTGCTCCAACCTTCGAGGAATTTGGCGAGTTCGGCATCGTCGGCGGCGCCGATCACCACCTTCAGCGTCACAAATTGGTCGCCCTCGGTCGTCGTGCCGCCGCGTCGGCGGCGGATGCCCTTGCCCCGCAGGCGCAGCTGGGTGCCGGTGTCGGAACCTTTCGGTATCGTCATTGCCACCGGCCCGGTCACGGTGGGAACCGTGACCCGGCCGCCGAGCACGGCCTCGTCGAGGCTGACCGGCAGTTCGAGACGGATGTTGTCGCCGTCGCGGCGGAAGAACGGGTGCGGCGCAATGTGTACTTCGATCAGCGCGTCGCCTGGCGGTCCCCCGCCGTGGCCTGGCGAACCCTTGCCCTTGAGCCGCAACACCTGCCCGTCTTCGATACCGGACGGGATCGTCACGTCAAGCGACTCGTCGGGCGACAGCTGCAGACGCTGCTTGCCGCCGGTCGCGGCCTGCACAAAATCGATGGTCAGCGAAAACAATCGGTCGCCGCCGGGCATCTGAAAGGTCTGGCCGCCGCGGCTGCGCCGCGCACCGCCGGCACCGCCGCGGCCGAACATCGACAGGATGTCGTCGAGATCGCCGATGTCCATCTCGCCTTGCGGATCATATTTCCAGCCCTGTGCCCCGTCGGCATGCGGGCGGTACGAATAGCGGGGCCGCTCTGCGCCGCTTTCGTCGATCTCGCCGCGATCGTAACGCGCCTTCTTCTCCGGGTCCGACAGGAGGTCGTACGCTGCGGTCACTGATTTGAACCGTGCCTCGGCCTCCGGTTTCCCGGGGTTCAGGTCAGGGTGCAGCTCTTTCGCCAGCTTGCGGTAGGCCTTGCGGATTGCGTCGGCGCTGGCGTCCGGTTTGACGCCGAGTATCTCGTACGGTGTTTGCGCCATCGGCCGGTCAGCGTTCCGCCGTCGGCTTTCGCGCAGCAGTAGAGGCCTGCTCCACCCGCACTTCCAGCTGCTGCTCGCCGCCGCCGCGGCGGACGACCGTCAGCCCGACCGCATCGCCGATCCGCGACAGCCCGATCGTATTGCGCAACTGACTGCCGCTGTGCACCGGAACGCCATCGACGGCAACTACGAGATCACCACTATGCAATCCTGCGCGCTCAGCCGGCGAGCCGGGATCGACCCGGCGGATCACCGCGCCATTGGTTTGCGTCGTGTTCATCGCTTGCGCGACGTCGGGGGTCAGATCCTGGATCTCGACCCCGATACGACCGCGTTTCACCTGGCCGTAATGGATCAGCTGATCCATCACCCGGCGCGCCATATTGATCGGTACAGCGAAGCCGATGCCGATATTGCCGCCGCCCGGTGCCAGGATCGCCGTGTTGATGCCGACCATCTGGCCTTGCAGATTGACCAGCGGCCCGCCCGAATTGCCGGGATTAATCGAAGCGTCGGTCTGGATGAAGTCCTCGTAACCCTCGATGCCCAGCCCGCTGCGCCCGAGCGCACTCACGATCCCGGAAGTCACGGTCTGGCCGAGGCCGAACGGATTGCCGATCGCCAGTACAAAATCGCCGACCTGTAGTCGATCGGAGTCGCCCAGCGGCACCGCGACCAGGTTTTCACCCGAGATCTTCAGGACCGCGACATCGGTCTCTGGGTCGCGGCCGATCAGGCGCGCCGGAAGGCGGCGGTTGTCCTTGGTCGTGACCTCGATGCTGGTCGCGTTTTCGACGACATGGCCATTGGTAAGGATATAGCCTTGCGCCGTGTCAATGATAACCCCGGAACCGGTCGCCTGGGTCTCACGCTCCTGCATCTGGCGCTGTTGCGGCAGATTGAAGAAGCGGCGGAAAAACGGATCTTGCAGCAGCGGGTTTTCCTCGCGAACCCGGCCCTTGACCGACACGCCGACGACTCCCGGAGTGATTCTTGCCAGCATCGGCGCCAGGCTTGGGACCGAACTGGAGACCTCGGGGATCGGAGCAGCGGCAAAAGCCGGATCGGGCAAGGGCATAAGCGCCACGCCGGCAAGCAGCAGCAGCGACGACAGACTGACTTTCATCACGGATGGGACCTTGCGAACGCGACGGCGCGGCGACAAACAGCGCTATTATCAAGGGGTTTCCTGCGCTGATATTTAAACCGGGCGGCAACGCCTTCAAGACAGGATCGGGCGCTACGAGGGGAGCAAAGCAGGTCATTCTGCGCGGGATAGGCCGTCTAGGCGAAGGAACTTGGCAGCACTCACAAACTGAGGCTGCTAATCCATTGTTTTTCTTTAACTTTTGTATTGCCATCGGAGCGAAAGCAGAGCGATCCTTGTTTCCCAGGGGAATGTAACTGTATGGGGCATCCGTGAGCGCGTTAGAGTTACAGCTCCGTGGTTACCGTCTCACCACGGCGGAGATCATCTACCACCTGCCCGATTATCCGGCTCTGCTGCAGAGCTTCATCTGGCAAAAGTTCGATCTTGCCCCCGACTTTCCTGAATTGCAGCGCTTCCTCGACTTCTGGAAAACCAGCATCGAGGGCAAATTGCATTCGGTGAACATCAAGCAAAGCAGCGGCCTTGGACCCAGCCGCTTCCGGCATATCAACCACAGTCTGACACTGCATTGACAACATGCCGCCGCGGCGCACAGCCGCGGCCTTGCCTTCCCCCGGCCCTGGCATCACCCTGGCCGCGGTCCGTTGGCCCTGCCTAGGCGTTTACTCTCGTGTTCATTACGACCAGCACCATGGCGGCTCCGGCAAAGGCCGAGCGCACCGATAGGATTTTTGATCCACGGCCGGTGGCGCTCTGGCTGTTCGCCTGTTGCGCGATGATCTTCGCAATGGTCGTGATCGGCGGCATAACCCGGCTCACTTGGTCCGGTCTATCGATTACCGAGTGGCAGCCGGTGACGGGCGTATTGCCGCCGCTATCGGATAGCGCCTGGGCGGCTGAGTTCGAGAAATATCGCCAGATCCCGCAATACAAGCTGCTCAATGCCGGCATGAGCCTGGCCGATTTCAAGACAATCTATCTTTGGGAATATGTCCACCGCCTCTGGGGCCGGCTGATTGGTTTCGCCTACCTCCTGCCGTTCCTTTACTTCGTAATCCGCGGGCGCCTCCCGCGGCACCTTCGCTGGCCGCTGGCCGGAATCTTCGGCTTGGGCGCCGCTCAGGGTGTGCTCGGCTGGTACATGGTCGAGAGCGGCCTCGCCGACCGGATCGAGGTCAGTCAATACCGGCTGACGGCGCATTTGATGCTGGCGCTGGCAATCTATGCCGCGACGCTTTGGGTCGCTCTCGGGCTGTGGCGCGAACCGGGACGAGCCGCCGCCGCACCGGTCTGGCGCCGTACCTCGGAGGGCATGATTGCGCTGATCACGCTGACGATCGCGGCCGGAGGATTTGTCGCCGGTCTCAACGCCGGCCTCGTCTACAACACGTTTCCGCTGATGGACGGACGACTCGTCCCGGCGGGGTATTCGCAATTGCAGCCGTTGTTCCGCAATTGGTTCGAGAATGTTGCCGCGGTGCAGTTCGACCACCGCCTGCTGGCGACTGCGACAACGGCGACGGTGCTTGCACTCTGGGTCGTCGGAGCCCGGGGGACGCTACCGCAACCGGCGCGGCTCGCGCTGCATGGCTTGCTTGCCGCCGTCGCATTGCAATTCGCGCTCGGGCTTTCCACGCTGCTGCTCGTGGTGCCGATTCCGCTCGCCGCGGCGCACCAGGCGGGCGCGGTGATCCTGCTGACTGCCGCCGTGATTTTGCGCCACACCCTGCGGGCGCCGCATCAAATGGACGGTCGCGACACCGCCGCACTATATTCCGGATGATCCGCGCCGCGCCCTCGGGAGAGCAGGATGGCGAAACCTCGGAAATCCTCAAAACCTCCGCCCGCGAAATCGCCAGTGCGCGACCAGTGGCAGACGCTCGCCGCGGCGGAACTGAAGGGTAAGTCGCCTGCCGAGCTTGATTGGCAGACACCCGAAGGCATCACCGTCAAGCCGCTCTACACCGAGGCCGATCTCGAGGCGATCGAGGCCGAAGGTTTTCCGTGGCGCGATGCAGTCCCCGGATTGCCGCCCTATTTACGCGGCCCGCGAGCGACGATGTACGCCAACCGGCCGTGGACGATCCGCCAGTATTCCGGGTTCTCGACCGCCGAGGAGTCGAACCGCTTCTATCGCGAGAATTTGAAGGCCGGCCAAATGGGGCTGTCGATCGCCTTCGACCTCGCCACCCATCGCGGCTACGACAGCGATCATCCTCGGGTCGTCGGCGATGTCGGCAAGGCCGGCGTCGCGATCGACTCGGTCGAGGACATGAAAATCCTGTTCGACGGCATCCCGCTCGACAAGATGAGCGTGTCGATGACAATGAACGGCGCGGTGCTGCCGGTCCTGGCCGGCTACATCGTCGCCGCGGAAGAACAGGGCGTGCCGCAGGACAAGCTGACCGGCACGATCCAGAACGACATCCTCAAGGAGTTTATGGTCCGGAACACCTACATATACCCGCCCGGACCGTCGATGCGCATCGTCGCCGATATCATCGAGTACACCGCCCGGCACATGCCGAAATTCAACTCGATCTCGATCTCCGGCTACCACATGGAAGAGGCCGGAGCGACCTCGGTGCAGGAACTCGCCTTCACCTTGGCCGATGGACTCGAATACGTCCGGGCGGCTCTGTCGCGCGGTCTCAAGATTGACGATTTCGCGCCCCGGCTGTCGTTCTTCTTCTGCATCGGCATGAACTTTTTCATGGAGATCGCCAAACTGCGCGCGGCGCGGCTGTTGTGGGCGCGGCTAATGGCGCAGTTCTCGCCAAAAAATCCGGCAAGCTTGGCGTTGCGAATGCATTGCCAGACCTCCGGGGTCAGTCTCACCGAGCAGGACCCGCACAACAACATCATCCGCACCACGATCGAGGCCATGGCGGCAGTGCTCGGCGGGACCCAATCGCTGCACACCAATTCGTTCGATGAAGCGCTCGCCCTGCCGACCCCGTTTTCGGCCAAGATAGCCCGCAACACGCAGCTAATCCTCGCCGAAGAGACCGACATTCCGCATGTCGTCGACCCGCTCGGCGGCAGCTATTACCTTGAAAGTCTTACGCATTCGATCGCCGAGGCGGCGCTGCGGCTGATGGAACACGTGGAACAGCTCGGCGGCATGACCCGGGCCGTCGAGAGCGGCATGCCGAAGCTGCGCATCGAGGAAGCGGCAGCGCGCCGCCAGGCTCGGATCGATCGCGGCGAGGAGGTTATCGTCGGGGTCAACAAATACCAGTCGGGTGAAACAGACCACGTCGAGATCCTCAACGTTGACAACGCCGCGGTACGCAAATCCCAGATCGCGCGGCTTAATCGGGTGAAGAAAATCCGCGACCCGGGACGCTGCAAAGCAGCACTCGCCGCGCTGACGGAGGCGGCTCGTGCCGGCAAAGGCAATCTGCTCGAATTATCGGTTGCCGCCAGCAGAGCGCGTGCCACGGTCGGTGAGATTTCGGACGCGCTCGAAGCCGTCTACAGCCGCTACCGTGCCGACATCCACTCGGTTAGCGGCATCTATGGCGGGCAATATCGCGGCGACGAGGCTTTCCAGCGCATCCAGCGCGAGAGCGCTTCCTTCGCACGGGAAGAAGGCCGGCGCCCACGAATGTTGGTCGTCAAGCTCGGCCAGGACGGCCACGACCGCGGTGCCAAGGTTATCGCGACCGCCTTTGCCGATATCGGCTTCGACGTTGATATCGGTCCTCTCTTCCAGACACCGGAAGAGGCTGCCAAGCAGGCTGTTGAAAACGATGTGCACATCATCGGCGTCTCCAGCCAAGCGGCCGGCCACAAAACGCTGGTGCCCGGATTGATCGAGGCACTGAAGCGCGAGGGCGCGGATGACATCCTCGTCGTCTGCGGCGGCGTGATTCCGACACAGGACTACGCGTTCCTGAAGAAGGCAGGTGTCAGCGCCATCTATGGTCCCGGAACCAATATTCCGCTCGCCGCTGCTGAGATCCTGACTCTGATCCGGAAGCAGCGATTGGCGGCCTGAGGTTCTCTACTGGCCGCCGCGAAATTTCGTTCAACCAATACTCTCGGTGCACGCGAACACCTGAGCCGATCCTATGCAATAAAAATTTCTTGCCGTATAAGATGTATAAGAAATGAACGGAGGCCAATAAATGGCCGAAGAAACAAGACAACCCGGCGCCTATCAGCGTCTCGTCACCAAAATCATCTCCAGCTACGTCTCGCACCACAATCTCGGCCCTGAACAGATCCCGGAATTGATAAATCTGGTGCACCGGACGATGGACAATCTCGGCAAACCGGCCGAACCGCCGGCAATTCTATCGCCGGCAGTGCCGATCCGCCGCTCGGTACAGAACGACGCCGTCGTTTGTCTCGATTGCGGCTGGCGCGGCAAGATGCTGCGGCGCCACCTGAACACACGGCACGGGCTCAGCGGCGACGAATACTTGCGGCGCTGGAAATTGGCCAGCGATCATCCGTTGACGGCCCCCAATTATTCCGAGCAACGATCGGCTCTTGCCAAGGAACTCGGACTCGGACGCGGCCGCACCGGCACCCGAACTGCAGCTTCCACCTCGCCGGCGCGCCGTGGTCGGCCAAGTGGACGCCCGCGGAAGATCGAACACTGAGCGCCTCGATTCAACGCCGCCGCAGCCCGACTTCGGTGACGATCAGATCCATCGGAACATCAAAGGATTGCGGGTGTATCGTCTCGATCTGCTGCGCTTCGAAACCGATGCCGATTGCAAAAGCCGGCGGTGACAATGCAGCCAGCGTGCGGTCAAAGTAGCCGCCGCCGTAGCCAAGTCTGTAGCAGCTACGGTCGAAGCCGACGAGCGGCGCGAGAACCAGGGATGGCGTGACCAATTCGCGCCGCTCCGGGACGGGAATGCCCCAGACGCCATTGACGAGCGGCTCACCCGGGCACCAGGCGCGGTATTCCAGCGGTCTCTTTTTATCGATGACAACGGGCAATGCGAGCGTGCGTCCGGCGCCGACGGCCCAATCGACCAGCGGGCGTGGATCGAATTCGGCGCGGAACGGCCAGTACACCCCGAGCGCACCCGCGCGTTCGGTGAGGATCTCGCGCAAGGTCGCTTCGACTGCGGTGCCCCAGTGCCGTCGTTGCTCGGCGGGCACTGCGACGCGCCACGCGATCAGCCGCTCGCGTTCCCCCCGGCGCCAAGCCTTGACCGCGTTCAGATCCACGCTCTTAGAACAAGCCGGTGATCCGACCGTCCTCGGTCAGATCGATGTTATTGGCGGCCGGTACCCTCGGCAGTCCTGGCATGGTCATGATCTCGCCGCAGATCGCGACGACGAATTCGGCTCCCGCCGAGAGGCGGATCTCGCGAACCGGAAGGATGTGGTCGGTCGGTGCACCCTTGAGATTGGCATCGGTCGAAAAGCTGTACTGTGTCTTGGCGATGCAGATTGGGAAGTGGCCGAAACCACCCTTCTGCAATTCGGCGAGACGGGTCTCGACCGCACCGTCGCAGGCAATGTCTTTCGCGCGATAGATCTTCTGCGCGATGGTCTTGATCTTGTCGCGCAGCGGCATCTCGTCGGGGTAAAGCAATTCGAACTTCGCCTTGCCGCTATCGGCCAGGCCGACGACGGCTCGCGCCAGATCGGCCGCGCCTTCACCGCCATTCGCCCAATGGTCGGCGATCACCGCTTCGGCACCATGTGCGGTGCAGAGCTCCTTGAGCTTAGCGTGCTCGGCTTCGGTGTCGGCGCTGAAGCGGTTCACCGAGACGACCGCCGGTACCCCGAAACCGACCAGGTTTTCGAGGTGCCGTGCAAGATTGGCAAAGCCCTTCTCGACAGCAGCGACATTCTCTTCCTTAAGGCCGTCGCGCGGGACGCCCCCATGCATTTTCAGGGCGCGCACCGTCGCGACGACAACCGCCGCGTCCGGATTCAGACCGGCCTTGCGGCACTTGATGTCCATGAACTTTTCCGCGCCGAGATCTGCCCCGAACCCGGCCTCGGTGACGACGTAGTCGGCCAGCTTCAGCGCGGTCTTGGTTGCAATCACCGAGTTGCAGCCATGCGCGATATTGGCGAACGGGCCGCCATGGATGAATGCCGGATTGTTTTCGAGCGTCTGCACCAGATTTGGCGCGACCGCGTCCTTGAGCAGCACTGCCATCGCACCGGGCGCCTTCAGGTCGCCGGCGCGCACTGGTTCGCGCGCTCGGGTTTGGGCGACGATGATGTTGGCGAGACGGCGCTTGAGGTCGTTGAGATCGGTGGCGAGACAGAAGATCGCCATCACTTCCGAGGCGACGACGATATCGAACCCGTCCTCGCGCGGGAAGCCGTTGGCGACACCGCCGAGCGAATTGACGATCGAGCGCAGCGCCCGGTCGTTCATGTCGAGCCCGCGGCGCCAGGTGACGCGGCGCGAGTCGATGCCAAGCTCGTTGCCCCAATAGATGTGGTTGTCGACCATCGCCGCGAGCAGGTTGTTGGCGGCGCCGATCGCATGAAAGTCTCCAGTGAAATGGAGGTTGATGTCCTCCATCGGCACGACCTGGGCGTAGCCACCGCCGGCGGCACCGCCCTTCATGCCGAAGCTAGGCCCGAGGCTTGGTTCGCGCAGGCACAGGATCGCCTTCTTGCCGATATGGTTCAGAGCGTCGCCGAGCCCAACCGTGGTCGTGGTCTTGCCTTCACCGGCCGGGGTCGGCGTGATCGCGGTGACGAGAATCAGCTTGCCGTTGGGCCTCTTGGCGAGTGAGTCGACGTAATCGAGCCCGATCTTCGCCTTGTAGCGGCCATACGGCGAGAGCGCGTCGTCAGGAATGCCGAGCTTGGCGGCGATTTCGCCGATCGGGCGCATCGATGCGGCTTGGGCGATCTCGATGTCGGATTTCGGGTTCTTGTGTTGATCGGCTCCGCGCGCCACTGCGATCCTCCTCATAGAATACGCCGTGGTCTTAGCCCGCTCGCAGCCCAGCCGCAACCGATCTGGGCGTCATGGCATCGGCGCTCAATCTAGGCAGCGGCGACGGCTAGTTTTGACGGGGATAGCTGGGTATGCTGATGCCTACAGTTTCGACGCTGGGCAACTCTTTGGTTCGAGGTGAGGCATGAATGCGGTGAAGGAAATGTTCCAGGGGCGGCGCATCGGTTATGCCATTCTCGCGGTCGCCTTCGGCCTGGTTGCCTGGGCGGCGACGCCGTCATCGGCCAATGCACGGGTCTTTGTCGGGATCGGTCTGCCGTTCCCGGGATATGCGCCCTTTCCGTATTACCCCTATGCCTATGCGCCACCGCCTCCCTATTATCCGCCGCCGCCAGCGGCGTATTACCCACCGCCGGCGGCAGCGGCGCCTGTTGCCGCACCGGCCGCCGCGGCTTCACCCTCAATCACTTACACCGAGCGTCCGGCCTTCAAGAACTCATCCGGCAACACCTGCCGCGAAGTGCGGTTCGCTAGCGGCGCGACGGGCACCGCCTGCCAGGATCCCAGCGGGCAGTGGCGCATCGCCCAGTAACCGCGCCAGCAGCTGACGTTATTCGGGCCTCCACCGTTCGGCGGAGGCCCGTTCCGTTTCTGTCGGCCGGTTCGCCTTGACCAGGGTACCGCCGGCTTGACATCTTCCGCACCGTCCAGAGCGGTAAGGAGGAGCACATGGCGCGGCCGATCGTCTACGGCCCGGCGGGCAGCACTTACGTCTGGAGCGTGCGGCTGGCGCTCGCCGAGAAGGGCGTGGCGCACGAACTAGTCGAGGTCCCGTTCGGCGCCCATAAGGAAGAACCGCATCTGTCGCGGCATCCGTTCGCCAAGTTGCCGGCCTTCGAGCATGACGGATTTGCGCTGTACGAAACGCAAGCGATCCTGCGTTACATCGACGAGGGCTTTCCGGTCGCGCCACTGCAGCCGACCGACCTGCACGAATTTTCGCGGATGAACCAAATCATCGGCATTGTCGACGCCTATGGCTGGCCCTCGATCGTCGCTGGCATCCTGTTCAACCGCGTGCTGGCGCCGCGCTTCGGGCTGCCGGCCAGCGAAGATGCGATCACCGCCGCAATTCCGCGCGCCCGCTTGTGCATGTCCGAGATCGCGCGGCTGGCTGGCGACAAGCCGTTCCTGGTTGGCGATCGGGTCAGCCTCGCCGACCTGATGGTATTCCCGCTCCTCTGCTTTTTCGAGAAGGTGCCGGAAGGCAAGGCCCCATTCGCCGATTATCCGAGCCTCGAGGCCTGGCTGCGCCGGATCGAGGAGCGGCAGAGCTTCGCAGTGACGAAGCCGCCGCCGTTCTGACCGCCCGCCTCTCGCCGGGATTACAGATATTCTCCTATTTTTCCGTTCGCCCGGTCTTCCGCGACGCGGTCGGGCGGGCGCTGGTCCGGATTGCCGTAACCACCGCCGCCGGCGGTCTCGACTAGCAGCCGATCGCCGGCATTCAGCCGCGTCACGATTTTCGACGGAATGGTCTCCTCGGCGCCGTCGGCGCGGCGGATTGTCGAGCGGGCCATCGCGCCGGGCCCGCCGCCGAGGAGACCGGCGGCAGCGCTGAAGTGCCGCTCGCCGCGGTGCGAGAAGCTGAGCTCGCCGTCGAGCACCTCGTATTCGCGCACCAGCCCGAGACCGCCGCGCCACTCCCCGTCCCCGCCCGAGCCCTTCCGCAGCGCAACGCGGTGCAGCCGGATCGGCGCTTCCATCTCGAGCGCCTCAGCCGGCAGGTTCATGCAATTCGTCGCATCGGTCTCGATCGCATCGACACCGTCGCGCTCGGGGCCGGCGCCGCTGCCGCCGGCGATCAACTCGCCGACAACAAACGGCTCGCCGCTCGCTTTCCTGCCACCGAAGGCCAGCACCAGCAGCTCCCCGGCCGACGCCGCCGGCACCTTCCCGGCTAGCACCGGTGCCAGCGCACCGACGATCGCGCCGGCGATGCGCTTGATCGTCGAGGTACGGGCGTTGACCGGCGCCGGCTCCTCCGGGTTGACGATCGTGCCCTTCGGGAGGTTGAGCCGGATCGGCCGGAAGCAGCCGCCATTTGTCGGGATGCGCGGGTCGGTCAGCGCCCGGACCGCCCAGCACCCCGCCGCCAGCGAGCCCGACGGTACGCAATTCATCGGCCCCTTCACCTGCGGGCTGGTGCCGGTGAAGTCGAACTCGATCGCGCCGTTGCCGACCGTCGCGGCGACCTCGATGCGGATCGGCTTATCGAGCTCGATGCCGTCATTGTCGAGAAAGTCGACATAGCGGTAAGTGCCAGGCGGGATCGCGGCCAGCGCCTGCCGGGTCAGCCGCTCGGAGCGGGCCAAGAGCTCGTCCCAGATCACGGCGAGCTGGTCGTGACCGAAACGGTCGGCCAATTCGGCGAGACGCCGGGCGCCGACCGTGCATGCGGCGATCTGGGCGTTCAGGTCGCCCATTACGGTGTCGGGGATCCGCACGTTCTGCCGCAGCAGCGCCACCAGCGTTTCGTTGTAGCGGCCGGCCTCGCGCAGTTTCAGCGGCGGGATGCGCAGGCCCTCCTGGAAGATCTCGGTTGCGTTGGTCGGCACCGAGCCGGCCGACATGCCGCCCACATCCTGATGGTGCGTCATCGCCGCCGAGAGCGCGATCGGCCGCTTCCCATAAAATACCGGCTGCACCACCGCGATGTCGGGCAGGTGCGTGCCGCCGCAATAGGGGTCGTTCAGGACATAGGTGTCGCCATCGCACATCGACGCGACCGGGAAGGTTTCGATGATCTTGGCGACGGCCGGGATCAGGGTCGCGAGATGGATCGGGATCGAGCAGCTCTGCGCTAAGGTCGTACCGTCGAGCGCGAAGAGGCTCGCCGAGGCGTCGAGCCCCTCCCTGACGATCGGCGAGAACGAGCTCCTGAGCAGTGTCGACTGCATCTCGTTGGCGATGCCGTCGAGCTTGTAGCGGACGATGTCGACGGTGATCGGATCGAAGTCCATGTGTGATCGACAAACGAAATGCGCCTGGGGGGCGCGTTCCTTGTGGAGGGGGCGGTCGGACCGACTAAATTTTTATTTATTCTAAACACGATTGACAGTCGAGCGCCCTGGCTCCTAGATAAGAATTATTCTAATCAACGGGGATGAATCGGAGATCGCGATGGCTAGTGAAGGCAAATGCCCGTTCACGGGCGCGACACGCGCACACACAAACCGCGACTGGTGGCCGAACCAGCTGAACCTTCAAGTGCTACATCAGCACTCCGCCCTCTCCAACCCGATGGGCGAGACGTTCGATTATGCCAAAGAGTTCAAGAGCCTCGACCTCAAGGCCGTGATCGACGACCTGCATGCCTTGATGACGGACTCGCAGGATTGGTGGCCGGCCGACTTTGGCCATTACGGCGGGCTGTTCATTCGTATGGCATGGCACAGCGCCGGCACCTATCGCATCGGCGACGGCCGCGGCGGCGCCGGGGCCGGGCAGCAGCGCTTTGCGCCGCTCAACAGCTGGCCGGACAACGCGAACCTCGACAAGGCGCGCCGGCTCTTGTGGCCGATCAAACAAAAATACGGCCGCAAAATCTCCTGGGCCGATCTGATGGTCCTCGCCGGCAACGTCGCCCTCGACTCGATGGGCTTCAAGACGTTCGGTTTCGGCGGCGGGCGGCCGGACAGCTGGGAGCCCGAGCAGGACATCTATTGGGGCCCCGAAGGCAAGTGGCTGGCGGACGAGCGCTACACCGGCGACCGCGAGCTTCAGCACCCGCTCGGCGCCGTGCAAATGGGTCTGATTTACGTCAATCCGGAAGGACCGAACGGAAATCCGGATCCGGTCGCGGCGGCGCGGGATATCCGCGAGACGTTCGCGCGCATGGCGATGAACGACGAAGAGACAGTCGCGCTGATCGCCGGCGGCCACAGCTTCGGCAAAACGCATGGCGCGGGCGATGCGTCGCTGGTCGGCTCGGAGCCGGAAGGCGCCACGATCGAGCAGCAGGGCTTCGGTTGGAAGAACAAGTTCGGCACCGGCAAAGGCCGCGACGCGATCACCAGCGGCATCGAAGTCACCTGGACCCAAACGCCGACCCAATGGAGCAACAACTTCTTCAAGAACCTCTTCGAGAACGAGTGGGAGTTGGTGAAGAGCCCTGCGGGCGCCCATCAGTGGAAGGCGAAAGGCGCCGCTGAAACAATCCCGGACGCCTTTGACCCGTCAAAGCGTCACGCGCCGGCGATGCTGACCACCGACCTCCCCCTGCGGTTCGACCCAGCTTACGAGAAGATCTCCAGGCGCTTCTACGAGCACCCGGACCAGTTCGCCGACGCGTTCGCCCGGGCGTGGTTCAAGCTGACGCACCGCGATATGGGCCCGATCGCGCGTTATCTCGGCCCACTGGTGCCGAAAGAGGCGCTGCCGTGGCAAGACCCGATCCCGGCGCTCGATCACCCGCTGATCGGGGAGCAGGAGATTGCCGCTCTGAAGGTGGAAATCCTCGGTTCCGGCCTGTCGGTTTCCGAACTGGTGGCGACGGCCTGGGCCTCGGCTTCGACGTTCCGCGGCTCCGACAAGCGCGGCGGCGCGAACGGTGCGCGCATCCGCTTGGCGCCGCAAAAAGACTGGGACGCCAACCAGCCGGCACAACTCGCCAAAGTGCTGCAGACGCTCGAAGCGATCCAAAAGGATTTCAACACCGCACAGTCCGGCGGGAAGAAGGTCTCGCTTGCCGACCTGATCGTCCTCGGCGGCTGCGCCGCGATCGAGAAGGCCGCAAAGGACGCCGGGCACGACGTGACAGTCCCGTTCACGCCGGGGCGCATGGATGCGTCGCAAGAGCAGACCGACGTGGACTCGTTCGCACCGCTCGAACCCATCGCCGACGGGTTCCGTAACTATCTCCGCGGCACGCAGCGTCTGTCACCGGAAGAGCTGCTGGTCGATCGCGCACAACTGCTGACGCTGACGGCTCCCGAGATGACGGTTCTCGTCGGTGGGCTGCGCGTCCTCGGCGCAAATGCCGGGAACTCGCGGCACGGCGTTTTCACCAACCGGCCGCAGAAGCTGACGAGCGACTTTTTCGTCAACCTGCTCGACATGAGCACGGATTGGCAGCCCGCCGCCGGAGCTGAAGGCGTGTACGAGGGCCGCGACCGGAAAACCAACGAGGTCAAATGGACCGGCACGCGTGTCGATCTGATCTTCGGTTCTCACTCGCAGCTGCGCGCCCTCACGGAAGTCTACGCGTGCACCGACTCGCAGGAGAAGTTTGTAAAGGACTTCGTGGCGGCGTGGGGCAAGGTGATGGACCTCGATCGCTTCGACCTCGCCTGAGCATTCCGGGAGTTCCAGAGCAAAGCCCGACCCGCCACTGAGTGATTGGTGACGGGTCGGGTGCACCGATCCCGCGACAGCTCCGGAAACGCCGGTGAACCTAAGGACGAGGCTCGGGACGTTTCACCCCGGTTTTGAAGCGCCACTCCTCCGAAGCACCAAAATTGATCAAAGGAGGAAGCGCTTATGACGCGCGGAACACCGCGTCGCCAGCGCCGTCCTGGCCGCCGCAAGAAGAGTGACCGGGATCATTCCGCGGACGCGGAATTGCAGTTGCTCAAAGATGAGCTGAGACGCGCCGGCCTGCTCCCGACCCGCCCACGCCTAATTCTTGCACGCCTACTGAAAACGGGCGGCCTGCGCTTTGTTACCCCGGAAAGACTTCACGCCGAAGCTCGCTCCGGCGGCGACCGGGTGTCGTTGGCCACCTGCTACAACACATTAGAAATCCTGGCCAAGCGCGGATTAGTGCGGCGCATATTCTTCGAGCGGCTGAAGCAGTTTTACCATACCGACCCCAGCCATCATGCGCACATCTATTTCGAAGATACCGGAGAGCTGCACGGTCTCCCGAGTAAGTGGCTGTCGGTCGCGCAAGGTTTGCTGGACGATGTGCCCGCGGACCGCATCAATCTCCTGGTCTGGATCGATCGCGCTCCGCCAGCGTGATGCGGTGCAAACCCTTAGCAGCGGCTAGTTCCGGCTTTGATCGCCGGTGTGCGAACAAACTACTTCCGGCGTTCACCGGTTCCGGGCTCGCCGCTGTTCCGGCGAGTTGAGCTTCAACTAAAGGGTCAGGCCGCCATCGACGATCAGCGTCTGGCCGGTCACCATCGCGGTGCCGGCGCACAGGAAGAAGATCGCATCGGCGATATCCTGCGGCGTGCAGGGGCGTTTCAAGGGCGTCTTTTCGATCGATTGCTCTTTGCGGTCGGCCGGCCAGTCCTTGTTCCAAGGGCTATCGACGAAGCCCGGCGCCACCGCGTTGACCCTGATTTCCGGCGCCAGCGAGCGGGCGAGGCTGCGGGTAAGGTTGATAACGCCGGCCTTACTGGTCGCGTAAGGAATGCTGCTGCCGCTGCCCTGCACGCCGGCGATCGACGCGGTCGAGCAGATCGCCCCCTTGGCCGCCCGGAGCGCGCCGACCGCGGCATGGGTACAGCGGAACGGCCCGATCAAATTGGTACTGAGGATCGTTTGCCAGAACTCCTCGGTCAGCCGGTCGAGGTCGGAGAACGGGATCGGCGCCGAGGTCGCCGGGGTGCCGGCGTTGTTGACGAGAAAATCGAGCCGGCCGAGCACGTCGATCGCGCCGGTCACCATCGACTCGGCCTCGCCGGGTTTCGAGACATTGCCGGGCGCAGCGACAATGCGGTGTCCCTCCCCCTTCAGCCGCTCGACCTGCTCGGCGCCGCGCGGATCGTCGGACAGGTGATTGAGCGCGACCGTCGCGCCGGCGCGAGCAAATGTCGTCACCGTCGCGAGGCCAATGCCGGAGGCGCCACCGGTGACGAGCGCGGTCATGCCGGAGAGGTCGATGGTGATCATGCGGGCTCCCAATTACCCATACACGAAGGCGGGGTCGTCGAGGTCGATGTTCGGGAACTCGTCCTTCTCGGTCCAGTAATCCTGACTGTGCTGCCACTCAGGCTTGTCGCCGCGCTTCGGCAACAGGTGCATGCCGCGCATCATATAGCCGGGGTTGAAGTTCTCCGGATCGATCCACGGCAACAGCGGCATGTCCTTGTCCTCGGGCCGTAGCGCCGGAGTCACGCGCTCCGCACCGTTCGCCTGCATATGGTTGAGGAGACGGCAAACGAAATCGGCAACGAGATCGGCCCGCAAGGTCCAGCTGGCGCGGAAATAGCCGAATACCCACGCCATGTTCGGCACGCCGGTAAACATCATGCCGCGATAGGTGACGGTATCGGCGAAGGTTAACGGCTTGCCGTCGATGGCAAACGCGATGTCGCCGAGCGCGCTCAAGTGAAAGCCGGTCGCGGTGACGACGATGTCGGCATCGAGATGCTTGCCGCTCTTCAACTGCAGGCCGGTCTCGGTGAAGCTCTCGATTTCCTCGGTGACAACCGAGGCCTTGCCGGTGCGGATCGCCTGCAAGAGGTCGCCGTCGGGGATAAACGCGATGCGCTGTCGCCACGGCCGGTAGCTCGGGGTGAAATGCGTGTCGATATCGTAGTCGGACCCAAGGTAGGCGCGCACCCCGGCGAGCAATTCCTTCTTGACCTTTTCCGGCTCGGTGAAGGAGCGGCCGGTGAAGACCGATTGCTCGTACAGGATCTTGCGACGGACGATCTCGTGGATCCATGTCTCGTCGACCTGCAGCTTGCGCAATTCGTCGGCGAGCTCGATCGCGTTGCGGCCGCAGCGGAAAAAGGTCGGCGAGCGCTGCAGCATCGTCACATGCGCGGCCTTGCCGGCAATCGCCGGGATCAAGGTCGCCGCGGTTGCGCCGGAGCCGATCACCACGATTTTCTTGCCGGTGTAGTCGAGGCCCTCCGGCCAGGTCTGTGGATGGACGATGGGACCCGGGAAGCGGTCCATGCCGGGCCATTCCGGCGTGTAGGGCTCAGCATGGCGGTAATAGCCCTGGCACATCCACAGGAATTTGGCGGTGAAGCGGACAGCCTCGCCGGTGTCTGTGCGGGTCGCCTCGATGGTCCAGCGGTTTTCGATGCTCGACCAGCGCGCCGAGCCGATCTTGTGGTGGTAGCGAATGTGCTCGGCGATGCCGTTCTCGTCGATGACCTCGCCCATGTATTTCAGGATTTCCGCCGCCGTCGCGATTGGCGCGCTGGTCCAGGGCTTGAAGCGATAGCCGAAGGTGTAGAGATCGCTGTCGGAGCGGATGCCCGGGAAGCGGTGCGTCCACCAGGTGCCGCCGAAATGGTCCTGCGCCTCGAGGATCGCGAAGCTGGTGCCCGGGCATTGCTGCCTCAGGTGATAGGCGGCGCCGATGCCGGAAATGCCGGCACCGACGATTAGCACGTCGAAGTGTTCCGTCGTCGGCGTGCCGGGCACCGCGAGCGACGCATCGGGATTTTCCGAGCCGCGGAGATTGTCCGGGCCGATTTCGTCATCGGTCATTTCGCGTTCTCTATCTACCGTTTATGGCCAGGCTCGGCCCGGCCATCCACGAAAGCGACTCGTGGATACCCGGCCGGTCATAAACGAGAATAAGGGCCCGCCAAAGACGGCGTTCAATGGCGGCTCAGCATGTCCCAGGGTGTCTTGCCCTCCGGCATCGGCGGGATGCGCAGGAGCTCGGCAACCGGCTCGCCCGCCTCGTAGCGGCGGCACAGGTCTTCCGGGTCGTAGGTGACGCCGACCGGGTTCTCGCGAAACGCCTGGCTCTGGAAATAGGCCTGGCACTCGGCCTCGGTCGCAAAATTGTCGATCTGCAGCTCGACCCGGTTGTTGTCAGGATCGCGGTAGTACATCGATGTCGTGACCCCATGATTGATCGGCCAATGCGGCAAGATGCCGGCGGCCTTGAGCCGGCGGTAATTCGCCAGCAGCTCGCCGAGATCGCGGTAGCTGTAGGCGACGTGGTCGGTGCCGGTGCCGTCGGGGTCGCGCGGCTGCAGGCCCGGGATCTGGATGATCGCCAGCCGGTGATGCTCGTCGTCATAGCTGAGGAAACACAGCCGCTCGTCGCGAAAGACGATGCGGGCGGCCAGTACGGTCCTGTACCACTCGGCCAGCTTGTCGACCTGGCCGCTGCGGAGCACGAAATGGGCGAATTTCGCCGGGCTGATCGGCTGTGTTGCCGGGGCAATACGGCGGACCGGGCTGACATCGTTCATCGGGACTCTCCTCGCGTGGATCGGCGCATCATGCCTCAAACGGCGTTTTCCCGCACGACAAGACTGCCGAGCGGGTGGACCTTGGCGGTTTGGCCCGACAGCAGCAGCGTCGTCGCGTCGAGCTGAGTGAGGATCGCGGGCCCGGCAATGATGGCGCCGGCGCCGAGCCGGGCGCGGTCGTAGATCGGCGCTTCGGCCGCTCCGTCGGCAAACGCGATGCGCTGGCGGCCGACGATCGCGTCGCTGGGAGCGCCGCCGCGCGGCAATTCCGGCAGCACCGGCGGAGGGAACACGCCAAAGGCATCGACGCGCAGGGTCACGATCTCCACCGGCGTGTCTGACTGGGCGAAGGTGTAGAGACGCTCGTGCTCGCGATGGAAAGCTGCGACGGTCCCTTGCGCTGCTGTCGTATCGACGCTGCCGGCGGGCCACGGCACGAACAGCTCGAAGCCCTGATGCCGGTAGCGCAGGCTCGCTTGCCGCGTGATCCGGCGCGCCTCGGCCGGAACGCCTTCCCCGTCCAGCCAGGCGACCGCCTCGGCCTCCAGCTCCGCATAGATTCCGGCGATACGTGCGACGTCGTAATCCGGCGGGCGCTCGATGCAGGTGCGGGAGAATTCCGCTTTCAAATTCGAGGCGAGAAGACCGAGTGCCGACAGCACGCCGGGAGCCGGCGGCACCAGCAATGTATTAATGCCGAGCAGGCGCGCCAGGCTGCCGCCATGCAGCGGCCCGGCGCCGCCGAACGGCACCAGCACGAAATCGCGTGGGTCGCGGCCGCGCTCGACCGAGACGATGCGAACGGCGCCCATCATGTTGTTGTCGGCGATCGCCAGGATGCCGCGCGCCGCCTCGTCCAGTGCGAGGCCGAGCGGCGTGGCGATAAGGGTTTGGATCGCGCGACGCGCCGCATCGAGATCGAGCGGGAATGTACCGCCGAGCAGATAGGGCGGCAGATGCCCGAGCGCGAGATGCGCGTCGGTGACGCTCGGCTGCGTCCCGCCGCGGCCATAGCAGACCGGGCCCGGCTCGGCGCCGGCGCTCTGCGGTCCGACCAGCAGCGCGCCGTCGTCCGAGACGCGGGCGACCGAGCCGCCGCCGGCGCCGATCGTCGCGATGTCGATCATCGGCAAGGCGAGCGGCCAGCCGGCGACCTGGCCGGTCGTGGTCAAACCGGGTTCGCCATTCGCGATCAGGGTTATGTCGGCCGAGGTGCCGCCGATATCGATGCCGATCAGATCGCGAAAGCCGGCGGCGGCGCCGATGAAGGCGGCACCGACCGCACCGGCGGCGGGACCGGACAGTACCGTCTCGGCCGGGACGCGCCGCGCCCGCGCCGCGCCGGTGACGCCGCCGCTCGATTTCATCAGCAGCAGCGGCGCCGCGATCTCGCGCTCCGCGAGCCGCCGTTCGAGGCGCGCGACATAGGTCGAGACCGCCGGCATGACATGGACGTTGAGGATCGTCGTCATGCTGCGCTCGTATTCGCGGAACACCGGCAGCACCTCGGCCGAGACCGACACCACCGCGTCGGGATGGACCGCACCGACGATCTCGGCGGCGCGGCGCTCATGCACCGGATTGGCGTAGCTGTGCAGGAAGACGATCGCGATCGCGGCGATGCCCTCGCGCTTGATCGCGTCGGCCGCAGCGGCGACCGCCGTCTCGTCGAGCGGCTCCAACTCGGTGCCGTTCACGTCGATGCGGCCGCCGATCTCGTAAATCCATTGGGGCGGCACCGGCCGCTTCGGCTTGACCCAGGCGAACAGGCTGGCGCGGCGCGGCACATCCTGACGGCCGATCTCGAGCGCGTATTTGAACCCGGCCGTCGTCAACAGCGCGGTTGGCGGCCCCTTGCCTTCGAGGATCAGATTGGTGGCGACGGTGGTGCCGTGTAGCACGCGCGCAATGTTTGCCGCGGCGACTTCGGCGCCGGCGAGCTTCACCTGATCGAGCGCCGCGCCGATCCCGGCGATGAAGCCGAGCGACGGGTCCATGGGGCGGGATGGCGTCTTGGCAGTAATCAGGCTGCCGCTCGCCGGGTCGAGCAGGATTACATCGGTGAAGGTGCCTCCGGTATCGACCCCGACAATCGCGCCCTGCCCTCCCGCCGACATCAGCCCTCGCCCGGCAACCCTTGTTCCAAAAAGCGGGTTGCGACCGCGGCATGCATCGCGATCCCGGATGCCATCGCATCCTCGTTGAGGATCATGTGGTTGGAGTGGCAGGACGCGATGTGGTCGTGACCCGCATGACCTTCCGGCATTACCCCGAGGAACATCATGCAACCGGGCATGCGCTGCAGCACATAGGAGAAATCCTCGGCGCCCATGAACGGCGCCGGCATCGGGATGTAGTTGTCGACGCCGAGCAGATCGGTGGCGACCTCGCGCGCGAAATCGACGAAGTCGCGGTGGTTGACCGTCACGGGATAGCCGCCCCGGATCGCGACGTCGGCCTCGCAGGAATGTGCTGCCGCAATATTGGTCGCGACGCGTCGGATGCCGTCATGGGCAATCTTGCGCGCCGCCTCGGAGGTGGTGCGCAAGGTGCCGAGCATGTCGACCACTTCGGGAATGATGTTGCTGGCGGTGCCGCCGCTGATCTTGCCGAGC
>DATARH010000305.1:0-8966 GCA_036264235.1 Allostellaceae bacterium | reverse complement strand
TGCGGCCGGTTTCGAGCAGATAGGCGTGCTCGGCGAGTTCGAGCGCCGGTTCCTGTGTCGCGGCGAGCCAGTCCTTGCGGATCGGCAAATGCCGTGACGGGGCATTGGGCGACGATTGCATCGGCGTTCCTCGAGGACTTTTCTTGCGCCGCGCAAGTCTGCGACGCCGCCGCGGCGATTGCCACGATTTCATTGGTGTAGGGCGGGTGGAGCGCAGCGTAACCCGCCGCATATCGCGCTCAGGCGGGTTACACCCGCCCTACATGACGATCGCAGCGGTTGCCTAATACCCGAGATACGACCGGCGGATCGCCTCGTCGGCGCCGATCACCGCGGCCGGCGCGTCCATCACGATGCGGCCGGTTTCGAGTAGATAGGCGTGCTCGGCGAGTTCGAGGGCCAGGGCCGCGTTCTGTTCGACGATCAGCATCGCCATGCCCATTTCCTGATTGACCCGCCGCAGCGTCGCGAACAATTCCTCGACGATCAGCGGCGCCAGGCCGAACGATGGCTCGTCGAGCAACAGCAGCCTGGGGCGCAGCATCAGGGCGCGGCCGACTGCCAGCATCTGCTGCTCGCCGCCCGACAGCGTCCCGGCCTGCTGCATCCGGCGCTCTTCGAGGCGCGGGAACTGGCGGTAGACTGCCTTGATGTCGTCGGCGATGCCGCCGCGGTCGCGCCGCGTCATCGCCCCCAATTGCAAATTCTCCTCGACCGTCATCCGCACGAAGGTGCCGCGTCCCTCCGGCACATGCGCGACCCCGAGGCGGACGATGTCCTCGGTGGCGCGGCCGGCGATCGGCTTGCCGTCGAAGCGGATATCGCCGCGCACCCGCACCATGCCGCACAGCGCCCGCAGGATCGTCGTCTTGCCGGCGCCGTTTGCGCCGAGCAGGGTGCGGATGTGCCCTTCATCGATCGCGAAGCCGACGCCGTACAGCGCCTGCGACTCGCCGTAAAAGGCTTCGAGCCCGCCGACTTCGAGCATCATCGGCCGGTCTCCCCGGCGGTCTTCGCGGTGCCGAGATAGGCGCGGATCACCGCCTCGTTGCCTTGCACCTCGGCCGGCGTACCCTCGGCGATCTTGCGGCCGAAATCGAGCGCGACGACCTTGTCCGACACCGACATCACCAAATTCATGTGATGCTCGACGAGCAGCACCGTCACCTGCCGCTCGTCGCGGATGCGCCGGATCAGCGCGCCCAATTCGCCGACCTCTTCATGGTTGAGTCCGCCGGCCGGCTCGTCGAGCAGCAACAGTTTCGGGCGGGCGGCGAGCGCACGCGCCAATTCGACCCGCTTGCGGGTGCCGAGCGGCAGGCCAGCGGCCGGCCGCAGCGCCACGTCTTCGAGGTCGAGCAGGCGCAACAGCGACCAGGCGAAGGCGCTCTGCTCGGCCTCCTGCCGCCGCACCCACGGGAGCCGCAAGGCGTCGCTGACAAAGTCACTGCGGCACTGCGCGTGCTCGCCGATGCGGACGTTGTCGAGCACAGATTGCGGCGCGAACAGCGCCAGGTTCTGAAAGGTGCGGCCGATGCCGATCTCGGCGATCCGGTGCGGCGGCCGCCGCAGCATCGATTCCCCCTCGAACAGGATGTCACCGCGGCTCGGCGTATAGATGCGGCTGATGCAGTTGAAGAGGGTCGTCTTGCCGGCGCCGTTCGGTCCGATCAGGCCGAGGATTTGGCCATCCTCGATCGCGAACGAAATGCCGTCGAGGGCGACAATGCCGCCGAAGCGCACGGCGACATCGCGGACATCCAACAGGGGCGCCGGAATGCCCGCCGCGCCGGCCTCGGCCATCTGTTCCTCCCGCCGCAACCCCGGAATGCCGCGGCGGCGGAGCCTGCCGGCCGGCCGATTCCAAGTCAAGCGACGGAACCCGGCACGGCACCGCGCCGATCACCCTATAATCCGCGATGATCCTCAGCTGTCCCGCCTGCAATATCCGCTACCGCGTCGAAGACACCGCCCTGGCCGATCCGGCCGGCCGCGAGCTGCGTTGCGCCAATTGCGGCCACCAGTGGCGCTATGTGCCAAACCCGACCGACACGCGGACCGAACCACCGCCGCCGGCCGCGCCCGCAGCCCCGGCCTCGCAGAATGCACCGGCATCGCCGTCTGTGCCCGTGACGCCGCCCGCGGCCACGACATTGCCGCCGCCAGGGCCGCTGGTCGCCTCGCCAACCCCGCTGCCTGGCTCGACACCGCCGACGTCGGGGCCGGCAACTCCGGCCCCCGCGCCGACAGTGGCGGCGCCGCGCGGGTCGCGCGTCGGGCTCGGCTGCCTCGCCGTCGTCGTCCTGCTCGCGATCGCGATAGCCGGTGTCGTATTGGCGCGCGACCGCATCGTCGCGCTGTGGCCGCAGACGAGTTCGTTCTATCGCAGTGTCGGGCTGAGGCTCGAGCCGCCCGGCGCCGGGCTGCAGATTGGTAAGCCGATACCGACCCGGAACGGCGACACGCTGGTCGTCGAGGGCGACATCACCAACAGCACCGACACCGATCGCGCGGTGCCGCGGCTGCGCGTCATTCTGCGCGATACCGCCGGTAAGGAATTGGCCGGCAAGGTCATCGATCCGCCGGCGTCGGAGCTGGCGGGCGGAGCCACGGCACATTTCAAGACGCAGTTCGAGCACCCGAGCGACGCCGCGACCGGCGTCGCCGTGACCTTCACCTCCGGGAGTTGAAGGGGCCGGATTAGGTTCCGGTCCGCGCCTTCAACGAGGCGTGCGCGATCTGCCGCAACAGGGAGAGCCGCCCGCGCACGGTCATCGGGTCGGCGGCGGTGCCGCGCAGCACCGCGGTCTGCACCTTCGCTGCGCCGGCGGCTTGCCCTTTGGTGAGCGCCGCGACCTGCGCCTTGGAAGTCCCGATGCTGCCGAGCGTCGTCGTCTTGTCGGCCTTGGCGACGTGCAGGTTGCCGTGCTTGTCGAAGTGGACGCGCTTGTTGCCGGCGATCAGCGTGCCGAGGCCGGTATGGTCGAGGTCCCAGTTGCGCACCGGGCCGCTATCCATGTGGATGAAGCTGGAATGCGGGTACCAGCCGACGCCGCCGCGCTGCATCTTGCGCGCCGCGCGCATCGCATCGGCGAGCTTGTCGCCGAAATGCACGTCGAGCGCCCGGCCATACATGTGCTGGCTGTTCTCGGCGACGCCGAAATGCGTCTTGGACAGCGCTGCGTTGGTTTCGGGGCTGCGATAGGCCGACAGGATCGTCGCCTGCGGCTGTCCGACCGCGTCCATCACCGAGGCCAGGAAATCGACGACCCCGACATCGATCGTGATCTGCTCGTTGGCGTGGAAGTCGCGGAGGAACACGTTCAGTTCGTCCATGACTTCGGGGATCGGCCCGTTACCGTCGCGATAGGTGCCTTCGAAGGTCTCGCCGGTATGCGGGTTCGAGAGCCGCAGACGGCGGTTGACCAGGGAGGGTAGGGCCGGCGCCGGCGGCGGCGGGGCCGGGACGGCACTGGCGAAGTGGGGAAGGGCGACGGAGCCGGCGATCAGCGACAGAAATAAGCGTCGATCCATTGTCCTGCATAAGCGACAGTTTCGACCGCTCGCCCGCGAATATTCGGTCCGGGCTTCGACCCGTTGTTACCGAGTGTTCACAGGAGATACAGGCTGTTTACCAAAATGAGCCAAAGAGGGAAAGAGATAAAACCACCCTCTGCCCGCAAATTTGCCGCAGGCTCGCTCAGAATCTTTTTAATAGTCGCTCGATATAGTCGAGTTCAATTTCTGGTCGAGAGCGTTCGCCGGCGCGGCGTCGCAGTTCGTCAAGAATCTGCCGCGATTTTTGCAGCATGTTATCGTCCGGAATCTTGACGTCTCCTTGGTCATAGGTGCCGTTGTTCGATAGCGGCCGGCCGAACGGGTCGCGCTCGGTCCCGTCCCGCTGATCGCGATCGGCGGCGCCCGTCTCGCTGTTGCTTGGCTCGCCCCAGCCATTGCCCTTCTGCTGCATCTGCTTGGCAAATTCGCGCGCCGCCTGCTGCAGCTGGTCGAGCGCCTCGGTCTGCGGTCCGATCGCCTCGCCGGGCTGCGCCCGCTGCAAGGCGCCGGCAGCATCGCGCATCGCGCGCTCGGCGCGACCGAACGGCTCCGGGATGTCGCCCATCCCGTCGCCGAGCCGGCGCATCATCTCGCCGAGCATGCGGCGCAGCCCTTCCTGCTGGCCGGCGGCGTCGCCCATATCGCCCATCTGACCGGCATCGTCCTGCCCGTCACCGCCGGGCTGCCCCTGTTGTCCGGGCTGGCCTCGTTGACCCTGTTGCCGGCCCGATTGCTGGCCCTGTTGCTGGCCATTGCGGTCCTGCCGACCAGGCTGGCGCTGGGCGCGGAAGCTGCGGTCGAGCAGTTGCTGCTGCCGCTGCATCATCTCGCGCAGCCCGCGCATCATCTGCTGCGCCTCGTTCGATCCCTGGTCGTTGTCGCCAGGCCGGGCGGCGCGCAGGTTTTCGAGCATGTTCTGCAATTGCGACAACAGATCGCGAGCCTGGTCGCGGGCGCCGCTGCGCGCCAGGTCGCGGGCGCGATCGAGCATGCGCTGCAGGTCGCGGCCGGTGATCGTCTGCGACGGGTCGACCGGTTGCCTCTGCTGGTTCGGGTTGCGCTGCATCTCCTCGGCGAGCGATTGCAGATATTGGTCGAGCGCCTGGCGCAGCTCGCTCATCAGCCGCTCGATCTCCGCATCGGGAGCACCCTTGGCCAGCGCATCCTGCAGCTGCTGCTGCAGCTTGCGCAGTTCGCGCTCGGCCATCGACATGCTGCCGTCCTCGATGCGCAGCGCGGTATCCCACATCAGCTTCATCACCGGCGGGATCGCGGCCGGGTCGTCGTTGAGGCGCAGCCGCGCCTGCGCCATCTGGAGCGCCAGAAACACCGCGATATCGTCGCGATAGAGCGCCGGGCGCTTGTTGAGGTCGCCGAGGATTTCCGCCACCGGCAGCCGCGACGTCGGATCCCTCACCAGCTCCTTGCGCTGATCGATGATCGCGCGTGCGATCGGGTGATGGAATTTCCGCTCGGGCAGCGTCGTCTGTACCGGCTCGCTCTCGCCGGTTTGGCCGAGCCCGTCGGTGGCGGTGAGGCGAATCGTGACCGGCAGCCCGGCCCACGGATGCGGCGTCAGGTCCTGATAGGTCGTGCCCTGCGCCTCCTTGAGGTGCAGTCCCGGCAATGGCAGCTCGATCTCGATCGGCGCCTCGTCGGTCGGCGCGCCGTCTCGCTGGATCAGCGCCTTGGCGGTCTCGATGCCGTAATCGTCGGTGGCCTGGTAGTCGAGGCGCAGCGCCGCTCGCGGCGTCGCCTGCGGCTCATGCGCAAAGGCGATCGTCGGCGGGTTGTCGGGCACGATTTCGATCGGCCAGCGGCCAAGTGTCGTGCCGCCCTGCGTCACGGTCAGCAATTTGCCGCTCGTGAGCGCGGCCTCTACCCGGAAATTGTGCTTGTCGACGGAGGCGAATTCCTTGCTGTCGTGGTCGATCGACAGGTGCGGCGCGGTGTTGCCGCCATGCACCTGGGCGAGCAGGGTGCTGCCGGTCGGCACCCGTACCGGCTCGGTCGTCTCGGCGCGCAGGAATTGCGGCGGCAGGCCGGTGTACTCGGGCGGCGTCACCCAGATATCAAAACTCGCCGCCGCTGCGGCGGCACCGCCGGCGAGGTTCGGTACAAAGGCGCGCCCGACCCGCTCGCGCCAATCGGCACCGGCATCGATCGCGCCGAGCAGCAGCAGAATGACCAGGACCGAACGCAGCCCCCACGGGTCGTGGCGGGCGAGACCGGCGACCGGCCAGCCGACCCGCAGCCGCCGTGCCGCTTCCGCCATGCGACGCTGATGCGCCGCCCACAGGCTCGCGGCGGCGCCGTCGAGCGAGGTGCTCGGCCGATCGCCGAGTGCCTGCAGCGGCCGGTGTGTCAGGCCGCTGGCGACTTCGATGCGGCGTCGCGCGGCGATCCGGTCCGGCCAGGATCGGAACCCCGCCCGCCCCCAGGCGCCCCAGACAATCGCGGCAATCAGCGCCGCGGCGAACACGGCGATGGCCGCCGCGTGCGCCCAGCCCGGCAGCGCCGGCATCAGGTCGAACAACGCCAGCACGACAAACCCGCTGATGACCGCCAGCGCCGGCCAGGCAGCCGGCCAGACACGCTCCCACCCCAGCGCCGCCCGGGCGAGCCGCAGCCGCAGAGCGAAACCGCGGGGCGGCGATACCTGATCGCTCATGCGGCACCTCGTTGTCGCGGCGGCGCGTCGACGTCGCCGGCGAGCGGCTTGTCGAGCCATTGGGGCACGGTCTCGGCCTTCAGCATCGCCTCGTAGCTCGGGCGCGGCCGCACCACGGCAAATCGGTTGCCGGCGACCAGCACCTCCGGCGCCAGCAGGCGGCTGTTGTAGGTTGAGCTCATCACCGCGCCATAGGCTCCGGCATTGGTCAGCGCCACCAGGTCGCCCTCGGCCAGCGGCGGCAGGTCACGGGCAGTGGCGAAGGTATCGCCGCTCTCGCAAACCGGGCCGACGACATCGGCCGGCGCCACCGCCGCGCTCGCCGGCAGGTCGACCGGCACGATGTCGTGCCAGGCGTCGTACAACGCGGGCCGGATCAGGTCGTTCATCGCGGCGTCGATGATGACGAACCGCCGGCTTGCGCCGTCCTTCACGTAGATCACGCTGGCCACCAGCAGTCCGGCCGGACCGGACAGAAACCGGCCGGGTTCGAAGGCCAGTTCGACGCCGAGCCCGCCGACCGTCTCGCGCACCAGCGTCGCGTAGGTCTGCGGGTCGAGCGGGGTCTCGGCGTGGTAGCGGATGCCAAGTCCGCCGCCGAGGTCGAGCCGCCGTACCGGCAGCCCGAGCGTGCGCAATTCGAGCACCAGTTCCGCCATCCGCTCAAAGGCGGCGCGATACGGGCCGGGTTCGACCAGTTGCGAGCCGATATGAACCGCCAGCCCGACCGGCTCGATGCCGGGAAGCTCGGCGGCGAGCGCATAGGCCTCGGCCGCTTCGTCGGCATCGATGCCGAACTTGTTTTCCTTCTTGCCGGTCGAGATTTTGGCATGGGTCAGCGCGTCGACATCCGGATTGACCCGGATCGCCACCGGCGCGGTCTGCCGCCGCACGACCGCGATATCGCTGAGCCGGCACAGCTCCGGGATCGACTCGACATTGATCTGGTGGATGTTCGCCGCCAGCGCCGCTTCCAGTTCGGCCGTGGTCTTGCCGATCCCGGAAAAGACGATGCGCTCGGACGGAAAGCCCGCCGCGAGCGCGCGCCGCAACTCGCCTTCCGAGACGACGTCGGCGCCGCCCCCGAGCTCGGCGAAGACGCGCAGGACTGCGAGGTTGGAATTCGCTTTGACCGCGTAGCAGACCAGCGGCCGCTCCGGCCGGAACGCGTCGATGAAGCCGCGATAGCGCGTCGCCAGCGCGCCGGCGGAATAGAGATAGAACGGTGTGCCGACGGCGGCGGCGATCTCCACCACCGGCACCTCCTCCGCGTAGAGCCGGCTGCCGCGATAGGGAAAGTGCTCACTCACTCGGATAGGGCCTCGGATAGGTATTCGGCTCGTCGGGCGGTGCCGTCGGCGCGTTCTTCTTGCCGCAGCCGACCAGCATCAGCGCGACCATGGCGATCAACAGGGTGCGTGCCAGCCAGCTCATTCGAGGAACCTCTTGCGTGCTTCGGCCGCCGCCTCGCGGACGCGTGCCGGCGCGGTGCCCCCGAAGCTGGTGCGACTTGCCACCGATCGGCTCGGATCGAGGACGCCGTAGACCTCGGCGGTAATTCCCGGCTCGACCGCCTGCAGCTCGGTAAGCGACAGCTCGGCGAGGGTGCAGCCGCGCGCCTCGGCGCGCTTGACGATCGCGCCGGTCGCGTGATGCGCCTGCCGGAACGGCAGGTCGAGCCGCCGCACCAGCCAGTCGGCGAGATCGGTCGCGGTGCTGAAGCCGTGTCCGGCAGCGGCGTGGAGGCGTTCGCGGTCCGGGGTCATGTCGCGCACCATGCCGGTTGTCGCGGCCAGGCACAATTCGAGCGCGTCGGCCGCCTCGAAGACCGGCACCTTGTCTTCCTGCATGTCCTTCTGATAGGCGAGCGGCAGACCCTTCATCACCGTCAAGAGCGCAAGAACCGCGCCATTGAGCCGGCCGGTCTTGGCCCGCACCAACTCGGCCGCATCGGGGTTGCGCTTTTGCGGCATGATCGAGCTGCCGGTCGTGAAGGCGTCGCTCAGCGAGACGAAGCGATAGGCGTCGCTGGTCCAGATCACGAGTTCCTCGGCAAACCGCGACAGATGCGTTCCGGCGATCGCCGCCGCCGCGAGAAACTCCAGCGCGAAGTCGCGGTCGGAGACGGCGTCGAGCGAATTCGCCGCTGGCCGGTCGAATTCGAGCGCTTGTGCCGTCGCGCCGCGATCGATCGGAAACGCGGTGCCGGCCAGCGCCGCGGCGCCGAGCGGGCATTCGTTGAGCCGGCGTCGGCAATCGGCGAAGCGGCCGCGGTCGCGGCCGACCATCTCGACATAGGCCAGGAGGTGGTGTCCGAGCGTCACCGGCTGCGCGATCTGCAGATGGGTGAAGCCCGGCATCACCGTGTCGGCTTCGGCCTCGGCGCGGTCGATCAGCGCCGTCTGCAGGTCGCGCATCGCGGTGTCGATGCGGTCGATCGCGGCGCGCACCCAGAGGCGGAGGTCGGTCGCGACCTGGTCGTTGCGCGAGCGCGCGGTGTGCAGCCGCCCGGCCGTCGGCCCGATCAGCTCGGCCAGCCGCGCCTCGATATTGAGGTGGATGTCCTCGTGCTCCTCGCGAAAGGCAAAGGTGCCCGCCTCGATTTCGCCGCGGATTTGCTCTAGACCGCCGGCAATGCGGGCGCCATCTTCCGGCGACAGGATGTTCTGCGCGACGAGCATTGCGCAATGCGCCTTGGAGCCGGCGATGTCTTCGGCGTAGAGGCGTTTGTCGAAAT
>DATARH010000296.1:0-1962 GCA_036264235.1 Allostellaceae bacterium | reverse complement strand
ATGGAACTTTCGAGGAAATCAGGCTGGAGCCGTACCGCCGCTGAGGCTGGCGTCTGATCTGGCCGCTACATTAAAGCTACAATCGCGGGCGGGCCGTTTACCGCAATATCCATAATCGGAGTAGCGCGTGCCAGAGCTGTAGGCCCAACGTGCAAATGTCAGTGCCGTCCAATTTAAAAATGTCAGTCTCCGCGGCCGATTGGGCGGCTGTGGGGGGTGGCGTCGGTGACGGTGCTGAGCGTGAGCAATGGGGAGCTGCGGCGTCTCGAGGTGTTGCGCGACGTCGATCGTGGTGGGTTGCCGGTGAGTGCGGCGGCGCGGCTATTGGAGCGCAGCGAGCGCCAGGTGTGGCGGTTGCTGAAAGCGTTTCGCGCTGAGGGCGCTGCGGGTCTGGTTTCCAAGAAGCGCGGACGGCCGAGCAACCGCAAAACAGCGGCCTCGATGCGCGCCGCGGTGTTGTGGGTCGTGCGCCACAACTATGGCGATTTCGGTCCGACCTTGGCCGCCGAGAAGCTCGCTGCCGAGCACGGCTTTTCGTTCTCCAGCGAGACCTTGCGGAAGTGGATGATCGCCGATGGACTATGGCTCGATCGCAAGCAGCGGCAAAAGCGGGTCCACCAACCGCGCCCGCGGCGCGAGTGTGTCGGGGAACTGGTTCAGGTCGACGGCAGCGAGCATTGGTGGTTTGAAGACCGCGGGCCGCAATGCACCTTGCTGGTGTTTGTCGACGATGCAACCAGTCGGCTGATGCACCTGCAGTTTGTCGAGAGCGAGTCGACCTTTGCCTATTTCCACGCGGCCCGCGCCTATTTGGAGGCCTGGGGCAAGCCGATCGCCTTCTATAGCGACAAGCACGGGGTGTTTCGGGTCAACCATCCGGGGGCCTTGGGCGGCGACGGGATGACCCAGTTTGGCCGGTCTTTGCATGCGCTCAACATCGACATCATCTGCGCCAATTCGAGCCCGGCCAAAGGGCGGGTCGAGCGTGCCAACAAGACGTTGCAGGATCGCCTGGTCAAGGAATTGCGGCTGGCCGGGGTGCGCACCCTGGCGGACGGCAACGCCCTGCTCCCGGCTTTCATGGCTGACTACAACGCCCGCTTTGCCAAAGCGCCGGCGAACAACAAGGATTTGCATCGGCCGCTGCGCGCCGGTGACGATCTCGACGATGCCTTTGCCTGGAAGGAGGAGCGCACCCTCTCACAGGCGCTGACCCTGCAATATGACAAGGTGATGTTCATCCTGGAGCCGAGCGAGCAAGCCAAAGCGGCAAGCGGCAAACGGGTCACCGTCGTCGATTATCCCGACGGCCGGCTGGCGATCCGTTACCGCGGCGTCGAACTGGCGTATCGGACCTTCGACAAACTTCGCCAGGTCCCGCAAGCCGCGATCGTCGAGAACAAACAGCTCGGTGCCGCGCTTGCCTTCATCCGCGACCAGCAGCTTCGTCGCGAGCCTGAACATCGCAGCGATCGCGCCCCGCGCCGTCGCGATCAGCACAACCCTCGTCTGTTTAAAGTCGGCTGAATTTTTCTACGAGCCGAGCGGGCTGGCGCCCGCTCGGTAAAGCATCGGGAGCGGTTGAGCCCGTCCGCGTTGCGGGCGCCGGTCGGGCGCTGCGCTACGCCGAGGGCTCCGCGCCCGCCCGCCGCCCGACCCCAGCCCCACTGACGTTTCTAAATTGGAGAAGTCGCTGACATCTCTATCTGGGCTGGACAGTCGGTCACACTTTGAGGACCTGGACCTGCTCCCACCTGACATGGAGAGGTCAATCGAGCAGGCCGCCAGCAGTATCACCTTCACGCGTTCGCCCAATGGCCGTTTCAGCGATTGGCACAATGCGCCGCGCCGCCAGTATGCCATTTTCCTCTCCGGAGGCCAGATGGAGGTCGTGATCAGCGATGGGACCACCCGGCGGTTCGGCCCTGGAGACGCCGTCCTGTTCGAAGACCTCACGGGACA
>DATARH010000291.1:0-4074 GCA_036264235.1 Allostellaceae bacterium | reverse complement strand
GTCGGAATGCAGGAGACATCCGCGTCGTAATTTGGATTGTGAAAGAACACGAGCGAGATGCGGCGGCTGTCGGCGGCCAGGTCTTCCGGCGGGTTGACGACGCGGTGCAAGGTCGAGACCCAGGCATCGTTGGTCCACCGCGCCATCAGGTCGCCGAGGTTGACAATAAAGCAGCCGGGGATCGCCGGCACATCCACCCATTCGCCGGCAGCGTTGCGCGCCTGCAAGCCACCCGGCCGGTCCTCGGTCGCGAGGATCGTCAGGCTGCCATAGTCGGAATGGGCGCCGGCGCGCAGCTGCCCGGGAAGCGGCCTCGTCACCTGGGCTGGGTAGTTGCGCAACCGAAGCCGGCTGATGTGCCTGTCGATCCGAGTGTCGAAAAACCGCTCCTCCAAGCCGAGACCGAGCGCGAACAGCCGCATCAGCATCTGCGCGAGTTCACTCATCGCGCGGTAATAGCCGCTCGCGACCGGACGGAAGCTCGCCGGTCGGTCCGGCCATAGATTGGGCGCGAAATGCTTTCCGGCCGCGGGTGCGGTCGCGTAGACCCGGTTAACGGGATCGACCGGCCCGACCATGAAGCTTTCGTTGAGGTCGCCGGCGGGAGCCGCGTCGCCGCGCGAGCGGGCAACCGCCTCGCTTTCGATCGGCGTATAGCCGCGGAGCACGTCGCGCGCCGGGTGACGCAGCTGCATCTTATCCCCGATCGGCAGGTCGAAGAAGTTGCGCGCCGTCTCACGCATCTTCTCGACCAACTCCGGTGCGATGCCGTGCCCGGAGACTACCAGAAAGCCGATGTCCCGGCAGGCGCGGTCGATCTTGGCGGCCACCGCGCGCTTGCCGGCCTCCCCACCCGATCGGTACGGCGCGAGGTCGATGACTGGAACGGAGAGCAGCGTCATGCGTCACCTCGCGTGGTGCTTTGTTCCGTGGGTTTGTGCAGCGTCGGGCGCGGCCTGGTGAAGGTCGCCCGTCCGGCCTTCATGCCCCACAGCGGTGCCGCAATCTCGGCGACGGCAAGAGCCGGGTCCGCGGTATTGAGCAGTACCAGATCGGCTGGGTTGCCGGGCTCGATGCCGTAATCCCTTACACCCAGGATCGCGGCCGCGCGCGAGGTGACCATCGCCAGGCATTCCGCCAGGTCGGCCGGGCGGCTGACGTGGCAGACATTGGCGTAAAGGTTCGCCATCCGCACCAGCGCGGCGTCGCCGTAGGGCGTGAACGGGTTCAGCACATTGTTGGTAGCGATCGAACAATTGCCGCCGCACGCGAGGATTTCTGTCGCGGCGACGACCCCGCGCGGCCTCGCGTGTGTGTGGGCGCGGCCCATCAGAAACAGGTCGGTCGCCGGCAATACCGTCACCGCCACCCCGGCATCGGCGAGCCGCCGCGCGATCTCGCCGAATCGCTCCGGCGGCAGCAGCGACATCTGCGTGACATGCCCTACCGTCACCCGACCGCCATATCCGAACTCCTCGGTCTTGCGGCAGACATATTCGACCTGCATGCCGTCGGTCGTGTCGGCGAGGTCGAGATGCATATCGATACCGGCGCCGAACTCGCGCGCGATCTCGAACACGCGGTCGACTTGGCCGCGCGGATCGGTGTCGAAATAGGGCGCGGCGCCGACCACCGTGGCGCCGCGGCGCAGCGCTTCGACCATCAGCGCGTCGGTGCCGGGATTGTTGAGCAGCCCCTCCTGCGGGAAGATGCAGAACTCGATCCCGACCGCCCAGGCGTAATCGCGCGCCAGCGGCTGCAAGGCGTCGAACGCGAGGAGCCCGATGCCGGGATCGACCTCGACATGCGTGCGGATGCGGGTCGTGCCGTTGACGATGCGTTTGTCGAGTAGCCGGCTGCCGCGGGCGTGGACATCCTCGGCGGTGAAGGCGCGTTTCGCCGCGGCGGTCTCGCGCACGGCCTCCGCCACGGTTCCCTCGACGATGTTGCAGCGATCGAGGATGCAGGTCTTGTCCAGATGCAGATGGGTCTCGACGAAACCGGGCACCACGAGGCAGCCCCCGGCCTCGACGGCCGGGCCATCCGCCTCGATATCAGGCGACACGGCGGCGATGCGCCCCGCGGCGATGCCGAGATCGACCACGCGGCCGTCATGCAGCCGGGCGTTGCGGATCACGCGGTCCAGCATCCACCGCCTCCGCTCGCTGCCACCGGATCGGCCATATAAAGCCGGTGCAGCGCGTCGACGTCCTGCAACTCCGCCGGGGCGCAGCTTTGCACGACGCGGCCTTTACCGAGGACGACGCAGCGGTCGGCGAGCGCGACCGCCAGGTCCGCCATCTGGTCGACGACGAGCAGCGTCATGCTCTCGCCGCGCAATTCGGCCAGGGCGGCGAACAGCTCTTCGACGACGATGGGGGCCAGGCCGAGCGACGGCTCGTCGAGCAACAGCAGCGTCGGTTTCGCCAAGAGCCCGCGGGCGATCGCCAGCATCTGCTGCTCGCCGCCGGACAGCATGCCGGCGGGCAGGTGCAGCCGCGCCGCAAGCTTCGGAAAGCGGTGTAGGATCGCCTCGATCGCTGTTTCCAAATCCGGGCGGGCGGCGGCGCCGAGACGAAGATTGTCGCGCACCGACAGACGCGGAAAGACGAGGCGGCCTTCCGGCACCAAGACGAGTCCGGCCCGCGCGACGCGGTGCGCCGGAACGGCGGTGACCTCTCCACCGGCGAAGCGGATTGAACCCGAAACCGGCCGCAGTAATCCCGAGAGCGCGCGCATCAGGGTCGATTTCCCGGCGCCGTTCGGGCCGAGCACGGCAACCGTTTCGCCCCGGCGCACCGTCAGCGCGATATCATGCAGCACTCGTAGCGGCCCATACCCGGCGTCGAGAGCGGAGACCTCCAGCACAAAGCTACCGCCCGATGCAGCGCGGGGCGGCACCGCCGGAACGATGCCGGCACCGAGATAGGCGGCGCGCACGGCCGGATCGGCGCGCACCGCTTCGGGCGGCCCCTCGGCGATCTTCCGGCCGGCGTCTAGCACGACGATATGGTCGGAGATCCCCATGACGAGGCTCATGTCGTGCTCGACCAGCACGACCGCGATCCCGGATTGAGCGATTCGACGTAGCCTTTCGCCCAGCCGTGCAGTGTCGGCCGGATCGAGCCCCGCGGCCGGTTCGTCGAGCAGCAGCACTGAGGGATTGCCGGCCAGCGCCCGGGCGATCTCGACAAGACGCCGGTCGACATGCGGCAGGTCGGTGGTTGGGCGGGCCGGGTCGCCCTCGTAGCCGGCGAAGCGCAGGAGGCCGAGTGCGCGCCGCGCGTCGGCGTGCCCGGCGAGGCGGCCGCGCAGGAGACCGATGCAGATGTTGTCGAGTACGCTCAGCGAGAAAAACAGCTGCGTCGTCTGCCACGTCCGCGCGAGTCCGGCGCGGGCGATCCGGTGCATGCGCAGGCCGGAGAGCGTACCGGTGCCGACCCGCACCGACCCGGCATCGGCCCGCTGTAACCCGCCGATCAGGTTCAACAGTGTCGTTTTGCCGGCGCCGTTCGGCCCGATGATGCTGATGACCGCTCCGGGCGCCGCGGTGAATCCGACATTCGCGACCGCGTGCACACCGCCGAACGCCACCGACAGGTTCTGCACCTCTAAAGGCGCGGTCCGTGCCTTTGGAAGCTGTAGCGGCGGCGGCTCCGCCGTGTCGCTGATACGGCGATGGGGGAATAATCCGGCGATGCCGCGCGGCGCCACCCGCAATACGACAAAGAGGCCGGCGCCGAATACCAGCAGCTGGTATTCGGCGAGGCCGGCGACGAGTTGCGGCAGCAGCACGACGACGACGGCGCCAAAGAGCGGCCCGAGCCTGGCGCCGACGCCGCCGACCATGACGACGAGCAGAAACAGGATCGAGGCGGTGAAGGGGAAGCTGTTTGGCGCGATGAAGCCGGTCAGCACCGCCTGCAGCCCGCCGGCGACCCCGGCGAGCCCGGCGGCGATGACGAAAGCGAGCGCGCGTGTCGCCAACGTGTCGATGCCGAGGCTGCCCGCCGCGATCGGCGCGTCGGCGCCGGCGCGCATCGCCATCCCAAGCGCACTGCGCTTCAACCGGGC
>DATARH010000204.1:0-10944 GCA_036264235.1 Allostellaceae bacterium | reverse complement strand
TTCTGGCTGCCAGGCCGGGTCGGCGCCCCGTCCGATCGCCGCCGCGACCCAGCCGAGCAGCGCGAAGCGGCGATGATTGTCGCCCCAATCATGGCCGTTCGGATCGGCATAGGCGCTGCCCGGCCGGTCGTAGAACGCGGCATGGTCGATCACGTAGAGCCGCACGCCGCTGTCCGGCAACCGCGCCAGCGAAAGCCGAATTCGCTCCATGGCGAATGGCGACGGCAGCCGCGCCACCTCGGTCAGTTGCAGCGCGTCGAGCAGCGCCGGGTAGCCCGGCACGACGAGGCGGACATCGATGCCCACCGCCGACAAGGCCGGCGGCAGCGCCGCCATCACATCGCCGAGCCCGCCCGTTTTGACCCAAGGGAACAGCTCGGCCGCGGCGTGCAGCACGCGCAACGGCGCAGCGCGCCGCCGGGCCGAGCGTGGCATCGCCCTAGTTCTTTGTCTTGTCGACGAGCGCGTTCTGCTTGATCCACGGCATCATCGCGCGCAACCGCTCGCCGACTTCCTCGATCTGGTGCTGCGCGCCATGCCGCCGCATCGCCTTGAAGCTCGGCTGGCCGGCGGTGTTTTCGAGCACCCATTCGCGGGCGAAGCGGCCGCTTTGGATTTCGGTGAGCACCCGCTTCATCTCGGCCCGCACATGCTCGTCAATAATTCTGGGACCGCGCGAATAGTCGCCATACTCGGCGGTGTTCGACACCGAATAGCGCATATTGGCGATGCCGCCCTCATAGATCAGATCGACGATCAGCTTCACCTCGTGACAGCATTCGAAATACGCCATCTCCGGCGCGTAGCCGGCTTCGACCAGCGTTTCGAACCCGGCCAGAATCAGCGAGGTAAGCCCACCACATAACACCGACTGCTCGCCGAACAGATCGGTCTCGCACTCCTCGCGGAACGTCGTCTCGATCACCCCTGCCCGGCCGCCCCCGATCGCCGACGCATAGCTGAGCGCGATCTCCAGCGCGTTGCCCGATGGGTTCTGGTCGACCGCGACCAAACACGGCACGCCGCCGCCGCGCTGATATTCCGAGCGCACCGTGTGGCCCGGCCCCTTTGGCGCGATCATGAACACGTCCATGTCGGGGCGCGGTTCGATCAAGCGGAAGTGGATGCTGAGCCCGTGCGCCACCGCCAGCGCGGTGCCGTCGCGCATGTTCGGCTTCAATTCGTTATTGTAGAGCCCGGCTTGCAGCTCGTCGGGCGCCAGCACCATCACGATCTCGGCCCATTTGGCAGCGTCCGAATTGGTCATCACCTTGAAGCCGGCATTCTCCGCCTTCGCCGCCGAACCCGAGCCGGGCCGCAGCGCGACAACGACATCCTTGACGCCGCTGTCACGCAGATTGTTGGCGTGCGCGTGGCCCTGGCTACCATAACCGATGACCGCGACCTTCTTCGACTTCACCAGATTCACATCCGCATCGCGGTCGTAGTAAACACGCATTGCTACTCTCCTCTATTCAAAAACTGGTTGGGCCGCGGGCGATCGCCACCGCGCCGGTGCGCGACACCTCGACGAGACCGAGCGGCACCATCAGCGCGATGAAGGCATTGATCTTCTCGGCCGACCCGGTGATCTCGAACACGAAGCTCTCGATCGTCGAGTCGATGACCTGGGCGCGAAAAATATCGGCGAGGCGCAGCGACTCGATCCGCGTATCGCCCTTCCCTGCCACTTTGATCAGCGCCATCTCGCGCTCGACGAATGGTCCCTCATCGGTCAGATCGTGCACCTTGTGCACCGGCACGAGACGCGACAATTGCGCCTTGATCTGCTCGATGATCATGCGGGTGCCGGAGGTGACGATCGTGATCCGCGACAGATTGTTCGCCGGATCGACCTCGGCGACGGTCAGGCTGTCGATGTTGTAGCCGCGCCCGGAAAACAGCCCGACGACGCGCGCCAAGATGCCGGGCTCGTTATCGACGAGCACGGCCATCGTGTGCCGCTCGATATCGCCGGGCACGTCGCCGCCGAATTAAAACCGAAAAACCACCGTCATGCCCGGGCTTGACCCGGGCATCCACGGAGGCGTCCCGAAAGAAGACGTGGATGGCCGGGACGAGCCCGGCCATGACGAAAGAAGGATAGCGCTGTCTTCATCGGCGACTAGACCAGCACCATCCCCTCCTCGGACACCGGCCGCTTGGCCTCGTCCTCGGGGCCGAGCAGCATCTCGTTATGCGCCGCTCCGGAGGGGATCATCGGGAAACAGTTCTCTGTCTGGTCGACCGCGACATCGAGGATCACCGCGCGCGGCGTGTCGATCATCTCGCGGATCGCGTCGTCAACGTTCTCCGGTTTTTCGACCCGCAGTCCGTGCGCGCCGAACGCATCCGCCAGCTTGACGAAATCCGGCAGCGCCGCGGTGTAGCTCTCGGAATAGCGGCCGCCATGCAGCAGCTCCTGCCACTGCCGCACCATCCCCATGGACTGGTTGTTGAGGATGAAGATCTTCACCGGCAGCCGGTACTGACAGGCGGTCGACATCTCCTGGATGTTCATCAGGATCGACGCCTCGCCGGCGATGTCGATGACCAGCGCCTCAGGATGCGCCACCTGAACCCCGATCGCGGCCGGCAGCCCGTAACCCATCGTCCCGAGCCCACCCGAGGTCATCCAGTGATAGGGCTCGTCGAATTTGAAGAACTGCGCCGCCCACATCTGGTGCTGGCCGACCTCGGTGGTGATGAACGGGTCGCGGCCGCGGGTCAGCGCATAGAGGCGCTCGAGGGCGTATTGCGGCTTGATCAGGTCCTTGCGCGAGCGGTCGTAGCGCAGGCAGTCGCGCCCCCGCCATTGGTCGATCTGCTTCCACCACGCCTTCATCGCGGTGTCGGTGCGGCGCGGTGCCTTTTTCACCGCCGCCAGCAGGGCGCCGACGACCTCGCCGCAATCGCCGAGCAGCGGCACATCGATCCGCACATTCTTGTTCAACGATGATGGATCGATGTCGATATGGATTTTCTTCGATCACGGCGAGAACGCATTGAGGCGCCCGGTGACGCGATCGTCGAAGCGCGAGCCGACCGCGATCATCAGGTCGCAATCGTGCATCGCCATGTTGGCTTCGTAGGTGCCGTGCATCCCGACCATGCCGACGAAATGCGGGTCGCTCGCCGGAAAGGCGCCGAGCCCCATCAGGGTCAGCGTGCAGGGTGCATCGACGAGGCGCACCAGTTCGGTGAAACGGGCGCAGGCCCCGGGGCCGGAATTCACCAGCCCGCCGCCGCCATAAAACAGCGGCCGTTTCGCCGCTTTGATCAGCGCCGCCGCCTCGACGACCCGCGCCGGCTCGGCCTGCAGCTGCGGCCGGTAGCTCTTGTGCGACGGCGCCTCGGCAGGAGCGCTGTACTTACCCATCGCGAACAGCACGTCCTTCGGCAGATCGACGACGACCGGACCGGGCCGCCCGCTGCGCGCGACGTAAAACGCCTCGTGCAGGACGCGGCCGAGATCGTTGACGTCCTTCACCAGATAATTGTGCTTGGTGCAGGGCCGGGTGATACCGGTCGTATCGGCCTCCTGAAAGGCGTCGTTGCCGATCAGGTGCGTCGGCACCTGGCCGGTCAGGCAGACGACCGGCACCGAGTCCATCAGCGCGTCGGTCAGGCCGGTCACCGCGTTGGTCGCGCCGGGACCGCTCGTCACCAGTACGACCCCGACTTTTCCTGTAGAGCGTGCATAACCTTCGGCGGCATGCACGGCGCCGCCTTCCTGCCGTACCAGGATATGGCGCAGCCGGTTCTGCTTGAACAGCGAGTCGTAGATCGGCAATACCGCGCCGCCGGGATAGCCGAATACGACATCGACGCCCTGATCGACCAAGGCCTTGATGACGATATCCGCTCCGCAGATCGGCTCGGCCGACATGACGAACTCCTGTTTAAACGGCAAAACCCCGGGGCGCCGGACGCGCGCTTCCGGGGGACCGGCACGGTAGTCAGGGCCTACCGGCCCGTCAACCGGAATTCCCTAATGAATCGGCCGATGTCCGGCAGCAAATCCGGCGAATATTGCTGTTCGATTGTGAGGTCGGCGGTCACCTGATGACGAAACCAGGTGATCTGGCGCTTGGCATAGCGGCGCGTCGCCATTTGCCCGGCGGCAACCGCCTCGTCCAGCGTCATTTCACCGCGCAGATGCGCCAGCAAATCGCGCACCCCGACCCCTTTCATCGCCGGCAGGTCGGGCGACAGCCCGCGCGCCGCCAGAGATCGGACCTCATCGAGAGCACCGGCGACGACCATCGCCGCGAAGCGCGCATCGCAGGCAGCGTAAAGCGCCTCGCGCGGCGGCATCAGCAGGATCGTCGCGAAGCGATACGGCGCCCCGGACGCTGTGCCCCGCTGCCATCGGTGCAGCGGCACGCCGGTCGCCCGCACCACCTCCCAGGCGCGCGTTAGGCGCTGCCGGTCGCCGGCCGGCAGCCGTGCCGCCGCTTTGGGATCCAACCCGGCGAGCCGTTCGCGAAACCCTGCCCCGCCGAGTTCCTGGTAAAGCGCCGCTGCTTCGGCCCTGACCTCGGCGGGAATTTCCGGCACCGATGCCAAGCCGTGCCGTAATGCGCGCAAGTAAAGCCCGGTGCCGCCGACCAGCAGCGGCAGCCGTCCGGCCGCGATCGTGGCGGCGATCTCGGCTTCGGCAAGCTCGCGCCAGGGCGCGACCGAACCACGTTCCGCTGCGTCGAGAAAGCCATAGAGCCGGTGCGGCACCCGCGCCATCTCCGCCGCGTCGGGCCGCGCCGACAAGATCGGCAAATCGCGATAGATCTGTTGGCTGTCGGCATTGATGATCGTGCCGCCGAACTCGTCGGCCAGAGCCAGCGCCAGCCCCGATTTGCCGCTCGCCGTCGGCCCGGCGATGATGACGGCCGGCGGCAATTCGTTCTTCATATTCATCGAGATTGCTTCGCTACGCTCGCAATGACAGCAAAATGGGATGTCTTGCGAGGAGCGAAGCGACGAAGCAGTCTCGATGTCCAGAGGAGGCTAGGGTTCTGAACATCGTCGTCACCCTGATCGCCGCACCGGGCGAGGCGGCCCTGTCCGCTATCGTCGCGGCCTTGCCGGCGCAGCTTGACTGGCTCGCCCCCGAAACAGCCTGCGATCTTTACTTCGAAGGCCTCGATGCCACAGCAACTGAAACGCTGGCGCGACAGGTGATCGGCGACGCGCCGATCGACTTGCTGGTTCAGCCTGCCGGAGCCCGACGCAAGCGCCTCCTCGCTGCCGATCTCGAATCGACGATCATCGAGAACGAGATGCTCGACGAACTTGCCGAGTTCATCGGCAAACGTGCCGAAGTCTCCGAGATCACCCGCCGGGCGATGAACGGCGAGCTCGATTTCGAGCAGGCCTTGGCGGCGCGCGTCGCGCTGCTGAAAGGTTTGCCGGCCTCGGTACTCGACGAGGCCGCCGCCCGCATCCGGCTGATGCCCGGCGCCCGCGAGTTGGTTGCGACCATGCGTGCCTCAGGCGCGCGTACCCTCCTCGTCTCCGGCGGGTTCTCGGTGTTTGCCGAGCCGATCGCAGCCCAGCTGGGTTTCGACTGCGTCGTCTGCAACCGCCTCGACATTGCCCATGGCAAAATCGCCGGCACCGTCGCGCCGCCGATCGTCACGCGCGAGACGAAACGCGATGCGCTGGTCGCGCTCGCCAACGAAAGCAGCATAGCTCTCGCCGACACGGCCGCGATCGGGGATGGCGCCAACGATCTGCCGATGTTGCACGCCGCCGGCCTCGGGATTGCGTTCCACGCCAAGCCCGCCGTCGCTGCGGCGGCGCGCTGCCGCCTCGACCACGCCGACCTGACTGGCGTCCTCTACGCCCAGGGCTACCGGCGCGAGGAAATCGTTGCCGGCTAGCCCTGGTCGAGCCGCACCGCGACGAAGCGCAGATCGCCCTGGCGTTCGACCAGCAGCAGGATCGATTTCCGGCCGGATTTCTTGGCGTCCTCCACCTTGCTGCTGACCTGGCCGGCGCTTTTGACCTCTTCCTGCGCCGCCTCCATGATCACGTCGCCGGCCTTGAGGCCCTTCTCGGCACCCACCCCGTCCTTGCTGACGTCGACCACGACAACACCCTTGGCGTCGTCGCTGAGCGAGAACTTCTCCTTCAGTTCCGGCGTGATGTTGGACAGGGTCAGCCCAAGCGTCTTGACCGAGCTCTTTTCGTCTTTCGGCGCCGGCTTGCCCTTGGCCGGCTCCTGCGCGCTCGCCTGCTCGGTTTCCTGCAGCCGCCCGACCTTGACCTGCAGCCCCGTTTCCTGACGCTTGCGCCAGACCGTGACCGGCACGGTCTTGTCGACCGGCGTCTCGGCGACCAGTCGCGGCAATGCCTTCATGTCTTGGACCGGCTTGCCATTGAATTTGAGGATCACGTCGCCCGGCTGGATGCCGGAAAGCTGCGCCGGCCCCTTGTCGTTGACGCTGGCAACCAGCGCGCCCTTCGCCTTGTCGAGGCCGAGGCTCTCGGCGATCTCGTCCGTGACGCCCTGAATGCGCACCCCTAGCCAGCCGCGATGCACCGTGTGGTCGGGTTCGTTCAGCAATTGGGCGACGACCGCCTTGGCGATCGCTGATGGGATTGCGAAGCCGATCCCGATCGACCCGCCCGAGGGCGAATAGATCGCGGTGTTGATGCCGATCACCTGCCCGTCCATGTTGAACATCGGCCCGCCCGAATTGCCCCGGTTGATCGCGGCGTCGGTCTGCAGGAAATCGTCATAGGGTCCGGAGTTGATGTCGCGCTGCCGTGCCGACAGGATGCCGGCGGTGACCGAGCCGCCCAGCCCGAACGGGTTGCCGATCGCCACCACCCAATCGCCGACCCGCGCCACGTCGCTGTCGCCCCAGGCGGCAGCCGGCAGCGGCTTCTCCGATTTGACCTTGAGGAGAGCGATGTCGGTCTTGGTGTCGCGGCCGACGACCTCGGCCTTCAGGCTGACATTGTCATGCGTCGTCACGGTGATGTCGTCGGCATCCGAGATGACATGGTTGTTGGTCACCACATAACCGCGCGGGTCGATGATGAACCCCGAACCGAGCGAGGTCGCCTTGCGCGGCAACGCCTCCGAATGACTGCCGCCTCGGTCGCCTTGCTGCCGCTTGAAGAAATCCTTGAAGAACTCCTCGAAGGGCGATCCCGGCGGAAATTGCGGCATCTCCGACTCGCCCTGCTTGTCGCCGCCGTGCTGGCCGGGCTTCACCGTCTGCGTCGTCGACACGTTGACGACGGCCGGCAGCAGCTTTTCCGCCAGATCGGCGAAACCGTCCGGACCCGGGCGCGCGATCGCCGGCGCCGCCGCAAACAACAGCGCGGCCGTGGCCATCGCGGCCGGTCTGATCATGGAAACTGCCATTAAAGACACGTAATTCGACTCCTCGCCAACTCGACGGCCCGCGCCGCACCGGCGTACCGGCTACGCTCGCTCAGCCGTTGAAGCTTCGAAAACCCCGTTGATCCCTGAATTTATGCGAGGCGTTGATCACACGCCAGACATCTTCGCGCCGCAGCCCCGCTCACCCCCACCGGCGCAGCACCCAGACCAGCATTACGCCGACGCACGCGGCGAGCAGGCCCGCTGCCCGGAGGGCCTGCGGCGCCACCCCGACCGTGCGCGCCGCCATCTGCTTCATCGCCTCGGGAAACAGCGCGTAGAGGATGCCCTCGATCACCAGGACGAGAGCAACCGCCGTGCCGAGGTCGCGCATTGCGAGATGGGCGACGTCCGATCGGCTCAGCGGCCGGAACCGGCGGCCGTCGCGCCCGATTTGCCGCCGGAGCCGGCCGTCTGGCCCGGCTGCGGCGTCCCCGGAGAGCCGAAGAAGCGGAAGAAATTGCCTTCGGGGCTCAGGATGAACGAGGTGGCGTGGCCGGTGAGCGCGTCGCGATAGGCCTGCAGCGAGCGGTAGAAGGCAAAGAACTCCTTGTCCTGGCCAAACGCGTCGGCATAGAGCTTGATCGACTGGCCGTCGCCGTCGCCGCGTACCCGCTGAGCGTCGCGTTGCGCCTCGGCGAGGATCACGGTGCGCTCGCGTTCGGCATTGGCGCGCACGTTCTGCGCCGCCTCGGCGCCCTCGCCGCGGTACTGCCGCGCCTGCTGTTCGCGCTCCGACTGCATCCGGGCATAGATCGCCTGGCTGTTCTCCTCGGGCAGGTCGGCGCGGCGCAGCCGCACATCGACGACGTCGATCCCGAACGGCTTTGCCTGCGCCGCGACGTCGTCGCGGATCTGCACCATGATCGCGGCGCGCTTGTCGGACAGGATGTCGTTGAGCGTCACGCTGCCGAGCACCCGGCGCAGGCTGCCGGTGACCAATGCGGACAGGCGGGCGCGAACCCCGGCTTCGCTGCCGACAGTTTGGTAGAACAACAGCGGGTTGGTGATCCGGTATCGGGTGTAGGTGTCGGCGACGAGCCGCTTCTGGTCGGAAACAATGACCTCCTCATGCGGCGGCTCGAAATCCAGCACCCGGTTGTCGTAATAGACGACGTCCTCGATGAAGGGCCGCTTGACCCAAATGCCGGGCTGGCGGATCACCCGCCGCACCTCGCCGAGCTGCAGGACCAGCGCCTGCTGCGTCTGGTCGACGATGAACAGCGAGCCGGACACGACGATGCCGCCGACGATAAGGACAACCCCGATGATCGCGAGCAGGCGCCGGTTCATGGCCGCCGCACTCCCGGTTGCGCCTGGTTTGCCGGGGGATTGGCCGGCGGATTGCCCTGCGTGTTGGCCGCCGCAGGCGGGTTCGAGGCTGGCTGGTTGAAGCCGGGCAGGCTCGGCAGCGGCAGATACGGCAAGACGCCACTGCCGCCCTCGGCGCTCTTGTCGATGATCACCTTGTTGCTGTTCTTCAGCACCTCTTCCATCGTCTCGAGATAGAGGCGCTGCATCGTCACGTCCTGGGCGGTCTTGTACGCCTTGTAGACCTCCCGGAAGCGGTCGGCGTCGCCGGTCGCCCGGGCGATGATCTCGGCGCGGTAGGCTTCGGCCTCCTGGCGAATGCGCACCGCGTCGCCGCGCGCCCGCGGGATGATGTCGTTGCGGTAGGCCTCGGCCTCGTTGCGCAGCCGCTCTTTGTCGGCCAGGGCACGCTGCACGTCGCGGAACGACTCGATGACCGGCGCCGGCGGGTCGACCTTCGCCAGCTGCGCCTGGGTAACGAGGATGCCGGCGCCGTAGGAATCGAGGATGCGCTGCAGCAAGTGCTGCGTCTCGCTCTCGATCTTGCCGCGCCCTTCGGCCAGCGCCTGCGCGATCTGGGTCTCGCCGACAATCTCGCGCATCGCGCTTTCGGCGGCGGATTTGACGGTCGCGTCCGGGTTGCGGATGTCGAACAGATAGGATTGCGCGTCCTTGATGACCCAAAACACCGTGAAGTTGATGTCGACGATGTTCTCGTCGCCGGTCAGCATCAGCGCTTCTTCCGACACCTCGCGGCCGCGCGTCGCCGCGCCCTCGGTGCGGTAGCCGATCTCGGTTCGGTTGATCCGGGTCACGCTCGGCAGCAGCACGTATTCGATCGGGGTCGGCAGGTGATAGTTGAGGCCGGGCTGCGTCGTCCGGTTGTAGGCGCCGAAGCGCATGACGATGCCGACCTCGTCCGGCAACACCCGGTAAAAGCCGCTGACCAGCCACAGCAGCACGATCACGATCGCGGCGACGGCGATCCCGGTCCCCATGCCGAAGCCGCCCGGAATCAGCCCGCGCAGGCGCTCCTGGCTGCGGCGCAGCAAATCCTCAAGGTCGGGCGGCTGCGGACCGAAGCCACGCGGGCCGCCGCCACCGCCGCGACCCCCGGGGCGCCCGGGTCCGTCATCCGAACCGCCGCCGCCCCGGCCGGGCCCCCAAGGCCCGCCGCCATTGCCCCCAGCGCCGCCGCCCCCGCCGCGAGGTCCGGTGCCCCAGGGGCTGCCGCCTTGCGCTTTCCAGATCATGCCCTGCCTTTTCCGCGGGACCGCGCTGCGCGCCGTCCGCGATCCGGGTGCGGCCGCCCCCGGCCGCGCTCCTGGATGTGCGCGCGATAGAGGGCGCCGCGGCGGGTGTTGTCAAGTGGCGGCCCCGGGGCCAAATCCCTACCGAACGGCCATAAATGGCCTGGAGAGAGATATGGCCGAGGTCACCGAGCAGCAGATTCTGGACGCGTTGCGGCAGGTGCGCGACCCCGACAAGGGAAGCGACATCGTCTCGCTCGGAATGGTCTCCGGCATGGTGGTCCGCCAGGGCAATGTCGGCTTCGCGATCGAGGTCGAGCCGGAGCGCGGGCCGCGTCTCGAGCCGCTGCGCAAAGCGGCCGAGCAGGCGGTCGAGATTGTGCCTGGCGTGCTGTCGGTGACGGCGGTGCTGACCGCCGAGACCAGATCGGCGCCGCGTCCCGCCGCTCAGCCGGCGCACGGGCCGGCCGGCCATGCCCATCCGCCCCAGGGCAATCCGATGCAGCAGCGCGGCAAGGTGCCGGGCGTCGGCACGATCGTCGCGGTCGCTTCGGGCAAGGGGGGCGTCGGCAAATCGACGACCGCGGTGAACCTCGCGCTCGGCTTCAAGGCCAACGGCCTCAAGGTCGGAATCCTCGACGCCGACATCTACGGCCCGTCGATGCCGCGCATGCTCGGGATCGCCGGCCGGCCGAGTTCGCCCGACGGCAAAAAGCTGATCCCGATGCAGAATTACGGGCTCAAGGTGATGTCGATGGGCTTTCTCGTGCCCGAGGACACGCCGATGATCTGGCGCGGACCGATGGTGATGAGCGCCCTCCAACAGATGCTGCGCGAAGTCGATTGGGGCGAACTCGATGTGATGGTGGTCGACCTGCCGCCCGGCACCGGCGACGCGCAATTGACGATGGCGCAGCAGGTGCCCTTGGCCGGCGCGGTGATCGTCTCGACGCCGCAGGACATCGCGCTGATCGACGCCCGCAAGGG
>DATARH010000173.1:0-2343 GCA_036264235.1 Allostellaceae bacterium | reverse complement strand
CGGCCAGCTGGCAATGGGCCAGCCAAGGCGTAACGGCGCTGCTGGCATCGGCATTCGGCGTTCTGCTGACCGGCGTCTTGCCCCCGGCTCAGCTGCTGTCTTGGGGCTGGCGCGTCCCGTTCTTCTTCGGCCTCTTGATCGGCCCGGTCGGTCTCTACATCCGGCGCCGCATGATCGAGACGCCGGAATTTGCCGCCGTCAAGCCGACCGGCACGCCGGTGCGCGACCTGCTGGGCCGCTACCCGGGCCGGGTGCTGCTGGCGCTCGGCGCCTCGATCATCTCCAACAGCTCGAATTACTTGATCCTTTTTATCCCGACCTATGCAGTCAAGCAGCTCGGCCTGCCGCAGGCGACCGGCTTTACCGCGACAATGGTCGGCGCGGCGATCCTCGCCGCCGTGTCGCCGCTTTCCGGCCATTGGTCCGACAAGGTCGGGCGCTCCGGCATCATGCTGGCAATGGCGTGGCTCTTCCTCATCACCGCCTATCCGGTCTTTTATTTCATGGTGGCCCATCCCTCGCTGGCGAGCGCGATCTTCGCCGCCAGTTGGCTCAGCCTCGTCAAAGCCGGCTACAGCGGCGTGCTGCCTTCGTTGATGTCCGAGTTGTTCCCGACCGAGACCCGCGGCGTCGGCGTGTCGCTCAGCTACAGCATCTCGGTGACGATCTTCGGCGGCTTTGCGCCATTCGTCGCGACCTGGCTGATCGCGGTGACGGGCGACAGCCTATCGCCGAGCTTCTATCTGATGTTCACCGCCGGCCTAAGCATCATCGCTCTCATGGTGGTGCGCCAGCGGGAGGTCCGGGGGGAGCTTCGACAGCCCGAAACGGCCGCCGAGGCGATGTGATGGACCGTCTCGTGGACAAGATCGCGCTGATCACTGGCGCGTCGCGCGGCATCGGCGCGGCGGTCGCCGAACGCTTTGCGCGCGAGGGAGCACATCTAGTGCTGGCGGCGCGGACGGTCGGCGGGCTCGAAGAGGTCGACGACAAGGTTCGCGCGGCGGGCGGCAGCGCCACCCTGGTCCCGGTCGACCTGCGCGATTTCATCAAGATCGACGAACTCGCGGCAAGGATACTGGATCGCTGGGGCCGCCTCGATATCCTCGTCGGCAATGCCGCCGAGTTCGGCGTCTTCTCGCCGCTCGGCCACATCGATCCCGCGACTTGGAGCGAGGTCATCGACCTCAACCTGACCGCGAATTGGCGGCTGATCCGGGCGATGGATCCGCTGCTGCGTGCCGCTCCGGCCGGCCGCGCGATCTTTGTCACCTCAGGGGTGGCCCACGGTATTCACCCCTATTGGGGCCCTTACGCAATCAGCAAAGCGGGCCTCGAAATGCTGGTGAAGATCTATGCCGGCGAAATCACCAAGACGCGCGTGCGCGTCAACCTGATCGACCCCGGCATCGTGCGCACCCGATTGCGGGCCCGAGCCTTCCCCGGTGAAGACCCGGCCCGTCTGCCGCCGCCGGAGAGCGTCACCGACGGGTTCCTCGCCCTCGCCCTTCCCGAATGTACCCGCAACGCGGAGATCTTGAATGTGTGCGATCACGCTCAGCTCGCGTAAGGGTTCTTCCCCTTGCGCAGCATCATGCGGATCGGGGTGCCGGGCAGATTGAAATCCCGACGCAATGCGTTGACGAGGTAGCGCCGATAGGAATCGGGGAGCTCGCCCGGCTTCGAGGCGAACAGCGCGAAGGTGGGGGGCCGCGTGTTAACCTGGGTGACGTAGCGCAGGCGAAGCCGCCGGCCGGCGACGAGCGGCGGCGGATGGCGCTGTTGGGCAGTCTCCAGCCAGCGGTTGAGATCGGCGGTCGCGACCCGTCGGTTCCACACCTCGCCTGCGGCCGAGACCGCTTTCATCAGCGCATCGAGACCGAAGCCGGTCAGCGCCGAGACCGGCACGACGGCGACGCTATGAAGCTGCGGCAGCGATACGGCTACCCGTTCGCGCACGTGCTTCAGCAATGCCGCGGGTTCCTCGACGGCGTCCCATTTGTTGAGCGCCAATACCAGAGCGCGCCCCTCATTCTCGACGAGCCGGGCAATCGTCAAATCCTGTCGCTCCAGCGGCTGCAAGGCATCCATGACCAGGATCACGCTCTCGGCAAAACGGATCGAGCGCAGCGCGTCACCCACCGAAAGCTGTTCCAGCTTGCCTTCGACGCGTGGCTTGCGGCGCAATCCGGCGGTATCGACGAGCCGCATCGGATGACCGTGCCAGATCCAATCGACGGCGATCGCATCGCGGGTGATCCCGGCTTCGGGGCCGGTCAGCACCCGCTCCTCGCCGATCACCCGGTTGACCAATGTCGATTTTCCGACGTTTGGCCGTCCGAC
>DATARH010000129.1:0-26821 GCA_036264235.1 Allostellaceae bacterium | reverse complement strand
GGCGGACATGTCGAAACCGACACGACCGAGGACCCCGACCTTCACCTCGTCGTCGACGGCAAGCGGCTGCAACCGGCATTCTTCGAGGGTCGCGTCTGCACCTTCACCGTGGAGGCTCGGCCCGCCGCCGAGGTGCGCCTGTCCTCGCGCAGCGATGTACCCTCGTTACTCGGCATCACTCGGCACGACCACCGCCGCGTCGGGGTGGCGGTCCGCGGGATCGAGTTGCGCCAGCAGGGGGTTGTTACCGCCTTTGACCATGATGCGCCGCTGTTTGGGGAGGGCGGCTGTCATCGGGCCGAGAACGGCTATTGTTGGACCGACGGCGAGTTCGAGCTGCCGGCGTGGGTGTTCGCTCATCTCAGCGGCCCATTCACCCTGACGGTCCATTTCGAAAAACCGGGCATGCGCTACTCCATGCCGGCGGCGGGCCGCATGGCCGCCTGAGCCGCGAAGGCGGGAAGAGGCGTGAGGAGCGGCAAACGCGCCGTAAGGCATCGGCAAAAAGCCGCTAGACTAAAGAAGCCGGTGCGGATGAGTAAAGGTTTCGAACCCGTCGCGGCGTGCCACCGCGATCAGCGTGATGCCGGCGGCGTCCGCCACCCGCAGCGCCAGGGCGGTCGGCGCGGAGATAGCGACCAGGATCGGCGCGCCCAGGGAGGCAGCTTTTTGCACCATCTCGACCGAGACGCGGCTGGTCAGCAACACCGCGCCTTCGGCCGCCGACCGTCCGGCGGCGACGACCGCGCCGGTAAGCTTGTCGAGCGCATTGTGGCGGCCGACATCCTCGCGCACCGCGACGATGCCGTCATCGGGCGTCCAGAACGCGGCGGCGTGCAGCGCGCCGGTCAGGCGGTTCATCGTCTGCCGCGCCGGCAGCATCTTCATGGCGGCATCGATGGCGTCTGCCGATACCCGAATACCGCCCGCTACTGGGGGAGGCCGCCGCGTCGCCTGGGCCAGGCTTTCGAGGCCGCAGAGGCCGCAGCCGCTGGGACCCGAGAGATGGCGGCGACGCTGCCAGAACGCATCGGCGGGACCATTCGCCAGGGCCATTCGCAGGACGATCCCATCGTCGGTCCGAACGATGTCGAGCTCGTCGATCTCATCGGGCGAGTGGACCACACCCTCGTTGAGGCTGAAGCCGACGGCGAAATCTTCAAGATCGGCCGGCGTCGCCATCATCACCGCGTAGCTTGTTCCCTCATAGGCGAAGGCGACCGGCGTTTCCTCGGCGACAACGCGGGTCGACGCCTCACCAGCACCCGTCTGGTCTCGCCAAATCCGCCTTTGTGCGTCGTGGAAAACCGGCGGGCCGAGCTCGGCCGCAAGCGCGCTCATCACCGCTGCCCACGCCGGCGCGCCTGGGCCACGCTCGCCGCAACCCCCGCGGCAACGCCTGCGGCCAGCGCGATCACCATCGTCTTCACCGGCCGCGCCTTAGCCGCATTCAGCGCGAGGCCGGCGAGCTTTGTCACGTCACGGCCCGCGTCCGCCAGCGGATGGCCCGAGGCCATGTCGGACGTTGCCGGGAGCTGTTCGCGCCCGCTCGCCTCCTTGATGATGCGGACCGGCACCGATTTGGCCGCCGGCACTTTCGCGCGCTCGGCGTGGTGCCACAGCGGCACCAGCACATTGCACTCGGGGTAGTATCCGGCGCAGCAACCTTCGGGGATGTCGTAGGCGAGCACCGTCAGCCCGCCGAGCCGCCGATCGACACCATCGCTCGCGGCGGTAACCAGCGTCACCTGATCGCCCTCGCGCAGTTCCAGCCGGTCGATGTCGTTGCGGTGCATCAACACCACCATCCGCGTACCGTGGATGCCGCGGAAGCGGTCGTTGTAGCCGTAGATCGTGGTGTTGAATTGGTCGTTGCTGCGCAGCGTGATCAGCCGCAGCACGTCGTGATCGGCCGGGGTCGCATCGGGATCGGTCTCAAGCCCCGTAGGGACGATAAAATTCGCCTTGCCGGTCTTGGTCTTCCATTCGCGGTGCCGCGCCGCAAGATGCCGATGGAAGCCACCCGGCTGCCACATCCGGTCGTTGAAGTCGTGGAAGTTCTCCGGATAGGTCTCCGCGATCGCCTCGCGTACCTTGCTGTAATCGGCAACCCAGGCGTCCCAATCGATTCTCGGGTTGGGCGGCAAGGTCGTTTTCGCGATGCCTGCGATGATCGCCGGCTCCGACAGCAGATGCGGGCTTGCCGGGGGCTGCATGCCGAGCGAGCCGTGGATGCAGCTCGTGCTGTCCTCCACCGTCACCGACTGCGGGCCGCTCGCCTGCTGGTCCAGCTCGATGCGGCCGAGGCAGGGCAGCAGATAGGCGACCTCGCCATGGATCAAGTGGCTGCGGTTGAGCTTGGTCGCGACCTGCACCGTGAGCCGCAGCTTGCGCCAGGCCGGCTCCATGCGGCCCCGCTCGGGAATGGCGCGCACGAAATTCCCGCCAAGGCCGATAAACGCGCGTACATCGCCCGAAAGGACCTTCTCGCAGGCCTCGACCGTGTTGAGCCCCTTGTCGCGCGGCACCGTGAACCCGAATTGCTTTTCCAGCTTGTCGACCGGCACCAGCTCAGGCTTTTCGGTAATGCCGACGGTGCGCTGCCCCTGGACGTTGGAGTGGCCGCGCACCGGGCAGATGCCGGCGCCCGGCTTGCCGATATTGCCGCGCAGCAGCAGCAGGTTGACCAGCATCTGCACGGTTTCGACACCTTTGCGGTGCTGCGTCAGCCCCATGCCATAGATGCCGATGACTTTGTCGGCATGAGCATAGACGGTGGCGGCCGCCTCCATGGCGCCGCGCGTCAGACCGGAGCGCTGCTCCAACTCGCGCCAGTCAAAGCTGCGCGCGGCGTCGGCGAACGCCGCGAAGCCATCGGTGTGACGATCGATGAACGACTCGTCCAATAGCCGCCGGCCACCATTGTTTTTGGCGCGGTCATCCGCTTCGATCAGCGCCTTGCACATTCCGTACAGCGCGGCGATGTCGCCGCCGGCCTTCACCTGATGGTACTGCGAGCTGATCGGAGTCGCGGCGCCGGTCAGCATCTCGCCCGGCGCCTGCGGGTTGACGAACTTGACGAGACCGCGTTCGCGCAGCGGATTGAAGGTGACAATCGGCACCCCGCGTCGCACCGCCTCCTGCAAATCGTGCAGCATGCGCGGACTGCTGGTGCCGACGTTCTGACCGAAAAAGAAGATGCCGTCGGTCTCCGCGAAATCTTCGAGCGTCACCGTGCCGACCGGCACTCCGATGCTCTCGGGAAGCGCCACCGACGTGCTTTCGTGGCACATGTTCGAACTGTCGGGGAGGTTGTTGGTGCCGTAAAGCCGCGCCAACAGCGCGTACATATAAGACGCCTCCAGCGAGGCCCTGCCGGAGGCGTAGAACACCACCGATTTCGGATCGAGCTGCTTCAGCTCGGCGCCGACCGCCTGGAACGCCTCGTCCCAGTCGACCGGAACATAGCGGTCCGTCTGGGAATCCCATCGCATCGGGCGGACCAGTCGACCGCGCTCCTCCAGATCGTGGTCCGCCCAGGCTTCGAGTTCCCGCAGCGTGTGGCTGGCAAAAAATTCGTCATCGGCACGCCGCGAGGTGATCTCCCACGTCGTCGCCTTGGCGCCTTCCTCGCAGAACTCGAACACATGCGGGTCCGCCGGCTTGGCCCAGGCGCAGCTGACACAGGCGAAGCCGGTCGGCTTGTTCTGCCGCATCAGCGCCGGCGGCGCGCTCGCGATCACGCGTTCGCGGGTGATCGCCCGCGCCAGCGATTTTACCGATCCCCAGCCGCCCGCGGGCGCCTCGTAAGGCTGGGCACGAGGGCGCTTGCGCGACCGCGTGGTACCTTGGGCGGTGCCCCGTTCGGTGCCCCCGGCGGTGCCCCGGGCAGTGACTGTCGTCTGATCGAGATCCGTGGCCATACCCTACTCCAATCGTTGCACTTTCAACGCCGGAGCCGCATGTCCGCTCCGCGGTAGGACGAGTGGCTCTTTCCGGGTCGGGAGACCGGAACTTCGAGGAGGCTCCCACACCCTTGACAAACGGCCCGAATGGAACAAAATAGCAACTTATCCCCTGAGTGTGCGGTTGCTGCAGATTGGCTGCTGATTCCCTGCAGAAGCAGCAAAATTCGCAATGGAAAGTGGAGGCGAAGGTGGCGGTTGCGGTGGCTTCCTCGGAGCCTGCTTCGACCTGCTGATTCGCTGCTGAAGCAGGCCGGGTGTCCGGGGCGGTGCACCGCCGCTTGACAGCGGCGGCACCGCGCGCGGGAATGCCGGCAACAGCGGAGGAACGCCCGATGCTCGACGCGTATATCTACAGCGGTCTGCGCAGCCCATTCGGCCGGCATGCCGGCGCCCTCGCCAAGCTGCGGCCCGACGACATGCTGGCCGCAATTATCGCCAAAACCGTCGCCGAGAGCGGTTTCGCGCCGGAGAAGATCGAGGATGTCGTCGTCGGCTGCGCCAATCAGGCCGGCGAAGACAGCCGCTGCGTCGCGCGCCACGCCGCGCTGGTTGCCGGATTGCCGATCGAGATCCCCGGCGCCGTGCTGCAGCGCAATTGCGGCAGCGGCCTCAACGCGATGGCGATGGCGGCGCAGGCAATCACCTGCGGCGAGGGCGACGTATTCCTCGCCGGCGGCGTCGAGAGCATGAGCCGCGCCCCGTTCGTGATGGGCAAGGCGGAGAGCGCCTATAGCCGCGACGCACGGGTCTTCGACTCGACGATCGGCGCCCGCTTTCCGAACCCGAAGGTCGAGGGCCGCTACGGCGGCGACACGATGCCGGAGACCGCCGACAACCTAGCGCGCGATTACCAGATCACCCGCGAAGAGGCTGATGTGTTTGCCGCCGCGTCGCAGAGGAAATACGCCGCCGCCAAGGCCGACGGTTTCTTCGCCGGCGAGATCACCGCGGTCGAGGTGCCGGGCGGCCGCGCCGGCCCGGTCAGCGTCGCCGAGGATGAGCATCCGCGGCCGCAGACCGATCTCGAAGCGCTCGCCAAGCTGCGGCCGTTGTTTCCGGACGGGGTAACCACCGCCGGCAATGCTTCGGGGATCAATGACGGCGCGGTGGCAATGATCGTCGCCAGCCGAAAGGCCGGCGACGCCGCCGGCCAGAAGCCGCTGGCTCGCATCCTGTCGACCGCGGCGGCCGGCGTGGCGCCGCGGATCATGGGGATCGGGCCGGTGCCGGCGGCCCAGAAGGCGCTCGAACGCGCCGGGCTGTCGATCAAGGACATCGACGTGATCGAAATCAACGAAGCCTTCGCCGCGCAGGTCCTGGCCTGCCTGCGCGGTCTCGAAGTGCCGTTCGACGACAGCCGGGTCAACCCGAATGGCGGGGCGATCGCGATCGGCCATCCGCTCGGCGCTTCCGGACCGCGCATCGCGCTGACCGCGGCCCGGCAGCTCGAACGCACCGGCGGCCGCTATGCGCTGGTCGCGATGTGCGTCGGCGTCGGCCAGGGCGTCGCCACGGTTCTGGAACGGGTGCAGTAACCGAATTCCCCTAAACCCACCTCTCCCCGCCGGCGGCGCCGGCGGGGAGAGGGAGTCCGACGCGGAGCGGAGGACGGGTGAGGAGCAAAATTGGGGCGAGTCGAGCCCATATATCGGGCATGAGCATCACGCCGACTTTTGCCGTGCGGTCGAGCTTTCTCGGTATCGAGCGCAGCGACCGCGCCGCGGCGATTTGTATCGCCGGCATCCCTTATGATCTCGGCACCTCGAACCGGCCGGGGACGCGTTTCGGCCCCTCCGCGATCCGTCAGGCCAGCCGGATGCTGGTCGATGGCGACCACCCGCTCGACTGGGCCGACCCGGCCAAGCTGGATATTGCCGATGTCGGCGATTTCGAGATCGCCCACGGCGAGATCCAGCAGAGCCTTGCCAGGATCGAGACCCAGGCAAAGGGTTTGAAGCACCTGGTCGCGCTCGGCGGCGACCACACCGTCACCCTGCCGTTATTGCGCGCTCTGGCGCCGCGCACCGGCCCGCTGGCACTCATTCATTTCGACGCGCATGTCGACACTTGGCCCGACAGTTTCGGCCAGCGTTTCGGTCACGGCTCGCCGTTCTTTCACGCGATCGAGGAGGGACTCGTCGAGCCGCGCCGCACCGTGCAGATCGGCATCCGCTCGCCGATGCAGAAAGCGGTGCATGACTGGACGGCGGGGAAGGGGGTCACGATCCTTTTTGCCGAAGATGTCCACGAGCACGGCCCGAAATGGGCGGCCGAGCGCATCCGCACAATCGTCGGCGAGACCCCGGCCTATCTGACCTTCGATATCGATGCGCTCGACCCGGCCTTCGCCCCGGGCACCGGCACGCCGGAGATCGGCGGCCTCGCGACCTGGCAGGCGCAATCGATCCTGCGCCGCCTGAAGGGCCTCTCGTTCCGCGGAATGGACGTGGTCGAGGTGTCGCCGCCCTACGACCACGCCGAGATCACGGCGCTGGCGGCGGCGACGACCGCCTGGGAATACCTCGCGCTGCTGGCGCCGCGCGGCTGAACCTGCGGTTGCTAGGCCGGCACCGCTTGCGGCGGTTGGCCGCCGCCAACCGGGGTTACGCGGCCCTCGCGGATCGCGGCAATGATCTGCGGGTAGTATGTGGCTGGCCGTATGCCGAACTCCTCGCGGACTTCCGCCAGCGGCCTCGAGAGCAACGCCTCCCAGTCGGCGCCGATCAGCCACTTCGCGGCGCGGCCGCGACGATAGCCCTCGAAGACTGCCCGACGTCCGGGCTGGCCGGGCAGCGCACGACTGATTCTGCGTCCGGCGAAAATGGCGATGATCGCCGTTCCCTTCTGCTGGCCCTGGGCGTAGGTGAAGGCGAGAACGCAGGCTTCGCCGAGCCCGTCCCGGCCGTAGCCGGTGACCACATGCAGAAGGTCGTGCATCTCACGGGTCCGTTCGCGGAACCAGATCTGTTCGTCCGAGGCTTTCGGGATCGTCGAAACCGCGACCAGCCCGTCCGCCGAAAGGTCCTCGGCCGCCATGAAATCGTAATAGGCGCGGCCAAGCGTGCCGGACGGCAGCTTCGCTAGGCCCTCGCGGTCGTTGAGCCGATCGAGCAGGCGCCGGCGGTCGGCGAGCGCGGCGCGCCCGAATTCGGTCTGGCGAAAGCGCTCCAACTGGCGCAGCGTGGTCTTGCCGCGCAAAGCATCGATTAGCAGGAACGCCTGCCGCGTGTCCTCGCGGTCTCGCAACAGCGCGCGCATCGCGCGAAACGCGGCAATCGGGTGGAGGCGGGTGTCGGTGGTGGCTTGTTCCATAGGGGCCTCCCGGTAACGAATTGGCGATGCGTAAGGTAGCCCCTACTGACAATAATGTCAACACCGCGCAACGCGGATCGGTCCGTCGGCAACGGCGAACACCGGAGGAGGCCCGCCGCTTAATCCTCGACACCGCGCAGGAGCTGATTGCCCGCACCGGCCCGGAAGGGTTGCGGCTGCAGGAAATTGCCGCCGCCGCCGGGATCTCACACCCGTTGATCCTGCACCATTTCGGCAGCCGCGAAGGGCTGGTGCGGGCGCTGACGCAGCAGGCGGTCACCGAATTGCGCGACAGGTTGCTCGCGGCGCTAGGGTCGGAGGAATACTCGCTCGGACAGCAGCTCGACCGTGTGTTCGACGTGTTTCGCGATGGGCTGGCGCAGCGCCTCGCCTGGCTCGCGACCGTCGATCCGCAGGGCCAGCAGACGGGTACGGCGATGGTTATGCGCGACATCGCCGACGGTCTCCACGCCCGTCGTGTCGCCGTTGCACCGCAGGGTGCGGCGATCGAGCGCGCCGACACCGAATCGCTGATCCATCTGATTGCCGCCGCCGCCTTCGGCGATGCGATTTTCGGCGCGCAACTGCGCCGCAGCGCCGGGTTGGAGCAGAGCAGCGAAACAGAGCAGCGCTTCCGGTCCTGGTTTGCGTCTTTGATTCGTGAGCACACGGCCAAGGCCTCGAAATAAAAATACTTGCAACGGCGGCCCGTTTCCCTATCTAACCGCTCCGACGCAAATCGCACGTGCCTAGAACCCCGCTGGAGCCGTTTCCCCGGGGTGCTGCTACGACGTAACGCGTCTCTTTCGGTCGAGCCGGTCAGCAGTGGGCCGGTGTCCTTGAGGGATACGGATATGGTCCGGCACGCGACGCGAAGTCCTCGCACGATTGTCTGACGCGCCGGAGCGCTTCGCTCCGCCCGCGCCATTCACCCTGACTTGTCGCTGATCCGCCGCCGAGAGGCTGCAATCGGCGTCGCCTCCTTCGATGGAGGATCGTGCCATGGCGAAAGCCCGTCTCGTTTCGCTGCGCCCGCTCGGGCGCGCTCCGCTGCCGGAAGTCGATGCCGTCGTCGCGCGCGAGCGTCCGGCGGACCCGCTCGTCTGTCTCCGCCCGGCGGCGATCGCCGCGGCGTCGCGCCGCTTTGTCGCCGTATTTCCCGGCGATGTGCTCTATGCCGTCAAATGTAACCCGGAGCCGCGCGTCCTGCGGGCGGTGTGGGATGGCGGCGTCACGCATTACGACTGCGCGTCGCTGCCGGAGGTCGCGCTGGTGCGCGAGGTGCTGCCGCAGGCGCAAATCCATTTCATGCATCCGGTCAAGGCGCGCGGCGCGATCGCGGCGGCCTACCACGATTACGGTGTGACCGATTTCGCCCTCGACAGCACCGACGAGCTCGAAAAAATCCTGCAGGAGACGGTGCCGGTCGCGGCGATCGACGCGCCGCCGACATTGGGGCTGTTCGTCCGACTCGCGGTGCCGCAGGGCGGCGCTTATGACCTCTCCGGAAAGTTCGGCGCCTCGGTCGCCGATGCGGCGGCGCTGCTGCAGCGCGCCCGGCCGCATGCGGCGCGGCTCGGCATCGGGTTTCACGTCGGCTCGCAGTGTCTCGACCCGGTTGCCTATGCCGACGCCGTGCGGCTGGCGGTCCAGGCCGCGGCGTTGTCCGGCGTCGCGGTCGACATCGTCGACGTTGGCGGCGGCTTCCCGGTCAGCTATCCGGATGTCGTGCCGCTGCCGCTCGATGCCTTTATTGCCGCGATCACCGAGGCGGCGATGCTGTTTCCGTCCGGCACCCGCCTGTGGGCCGAGCCCGGCCGCGCGCTTGTCGCCGGCGGTGGTTCGGTCGTCGCGCAGGTGCAGCTGCGCCGGGGCCAGGCGCTGTACATCAATGACGGCGTTTACGGCAGCCTCAGCGACGCCGGCGTGCCTGGATTCCGCTTTCCGGTACGCTGCATCCGCCCGGACGGCGATGCCGCGGATGCCGACCTCGCCCGGTTCGAGCTGTTCGGCCCGACCTGCGACAGCGCCGATCATATGAAGGGGCCGTTCCTGCTGCCGGTCGATATCGATGAAGGCGACTGGATCGAGCTGGGTCAGCTCGGCGCCTATGGTGCCTGCTTGCGCACCCGCTTCAATGGCTTCGATGGCGGACAAATCGCTGAGGTCGCCGATCCGCCGATGCTGCCGACCCCGGGTTACGACGGGTAATACCGCAGACGCGGCGCCGTAAGGGCGCCGCGATTCGCCGGCAAGCGGGTTGGCGACACAGCTGCGCTATGCCCGCGCGGCGCGGCGAGCACTTCGAATTGATCATAAAGAACCCGGTGCCGCAAAAGCACATGCGGTAAGATTGCCACGATGAGAGCGTTGCAGCGCCGGAGTGTCGGGCGGCATCTCGCCGCGATCCTGGCGGCAGACGTCGCCGGCTACGCCCGGCTGATGGGTGAGGATGAGGAGGGGACGCTCGCGGCGCTACGTCTGTGGCGCCGCGAGATCGCCGAGCCGCTTATCCGCGACTGCCGTGGGCGCATCGTCAAATCGACGGGTGACGGTTTTCTGGTCGAGTTCGCCAGCGTCGTCGATGCAGTGCGCTGCGCGGTCGACATGCAGCGCCGAATGGCCCAGCACAATGGCAGTATCGCCGCCGAGCGGCGGGTTGAGTTCCGGATCGGCATCAATCTCGGCGACATCGTCGCCGAGGATCACGACATCTACGGCGACGGGGTCAATGTCGCGGCGCGCCTGGAGGCGCTCTCCGAGCCGGGCGGGATCTGCGTCTCGGAGGTGGTGCGCGATCAGGTTCGCGACCGGCTGCGGTATGCCTTCGACGACCGCGGCGAACATCAGGTCAAGAACATCGCGCGCCCGGTGCGCGTCTATGCGATCGGTCCGGCGGCGATTGCCGTGACGGAACCGGCCGATGCGCCGGCGCCGCGCTCTCGGCTGGCAGGCCTTGGCGCGCGCTCGCTGGCCGCCGGGATCGCCGTTGTGGTTGTCGCCGGTCTGATTGCCGGCTGGTGGTTGTGGCGTTCAGGGCTGTCGCCGCAATTGGCGCAAGACCGGGCGGCGTCGATGCGTCTGTCGGGTGTGCAAGGAAGCGTGCCGCGACTCTCGATTGTGCTCCTGCCGCTCGAAAACCTGTCGCACGATCCGGATCAGGATTACTTCGCCGACGCCATCACCGAGGACCTGACCACCGACTTGTCGCGGATCGCCGGCAGCTTTGTAATCGCCCGCAACACCGCCTTTACCTACAAGGGAAAATCGGTCGATGTCCGGCAGCTCGGTCGCGATCTCGGGGTGCGTTACGTGCTCGAAGGCAGCGTTAGGCGGCTCGGCAATCAGGTACAGGTCAACGTCCAGCTGATCGACGCCGACAGCGGCGCGCATGTCTGGGCCGACCGCTTCGAGACGGACAGGCGCAACCTGACCGACGCGCAGAGCGAGATCACCGGCCGGCTCGCCCGCACCCTGAACCTTGAGCTGGTGCAAGCTGAGGCGCGCCGGCTCGAACAGGAGCGCCACGCCAATCCCGATGCGCGCGATCTCGTAATGCGCGGTGCCGCGATATTCCAGCGCGAGCCGGGCATCTCCAACCGCCAGGAGGGGCAGCGCTATTTCGAGCACGCCCTTGAGATCGATCCGAACCTTCTCGACGCGAAGCTCTGGCTTGCCACAGCCCTCGTCGTCGGCATCGCCGATGGCGGCAGCGAAGCGCCGCAGGCCGATGAGGAGAAGGCCGAACGGCTGGTCAACGAGATGTTGCTGCAAGACCCAAACCGGTCGCAGCTGCACGGCACGATCGCGCTGCTGCGGCGGATGCAAAACCGGCTCCCAGAATCGCGCAGCGAATGGGAGCGCGCGATCGCCCTCGATCCGAACAATTCGATCGCTTATGGCCAGCTCGGGGTGACGCTGCTGTATCTCGGCGAGCCGGCAGCGACGATCCCGCTCGAAGAAAAGCGCATCCGCCTCAATCCGAACGACCCGAACATCGCCGTCGCCTACTGGTCGATGGGGCTTGCCTATCTGCTGCAAGGCAAGCCCCAGGAGGCGCTCGAGTGGCTAACCCGGGCACGCGCGGCTAATCCGCGGGTCTATTACTACTGTCTCGACCTCGCTGCGGCGATGGCGCTGACCAACGATCTCGACGGCGCGCATGGGGCGTTGGCCGACGCATTGCGCCTGAAGCCCGAGATCAGCTCGATCAAGCGGCAGCGGGCGCGCTGGGCCTACACAAACAATCCCGCTTATCGTGTCCTCGCCGAGAAAACCGTCGACGCCGGGCTGCGCCTCGCCGGCATGCCGGAAGAATAGGCCCTACCGCCGCGGCTTTTCTGGTCGTTCAAAAAAAGATTGTGCAGTGTGAGCTGTTTAACATCTGCACCGAAATTGCCGTGCTATCACCATTGCACTGGTTCAGACCTGCCGATGGATTGGGGATGGCCCCAACCGAGACGGCAGAGCAGAGACCGGGGAGAGGTCCAATGTTCTCGACGCTTGTGAAATTGTTCAAGAACGAAGATGGCGCCACTGCGATCGAATACGGCCTGATCGCCGCGTTGATCGCGGTTGCGGCGGTCGCGACAATGACCACGGTCGGCACCAACCTGAGCAAGGTCTTCGGTACTGTCGGCAGCAGCCTGTAACTTGCGCGGTCATCACCGGAAAACGCCCGACGGGTTGCCGTCGGGCGTTTTCGCCACTGCGAAAACAGCGGCCCTTCACCCGGCCGCGTTGCGCCGGCCGTAGCGGCGGATTCGCAGGTCGGCCTGTTCCTTATGGCCCCAGAAGCGCTCGATCGCGCAGAGTCGGCTGCAATATTCGCCGATCATCGCGCTCGCCTCCGGCGTCTTCACTTCCTGATAGGTGCAGGTCTTGAGGAATTTGCCGACCCATAAGCCGCCGGTGTAGCGCGCCGCGCCCTTGGTCGGCAGCGTATGGTTCGTGCCGATCACCTTGTCGCCGTACGACACATTGGTCTCCGGCCCGAGAAACAACGCGCCGTAATTGTGCAACCGGTCGAGCCAGCGGCGCGGCTCGCGGCACAGAACCTCGACATGCTCGGCTGCGATGCGGTCGGCCTCGGCGGCCATCTCGTCGTCATTCGCGCAGAGGATCACCTCGCCATAGTCTCGCCACGCGACGCCCGCGACATCGGCGGTCGGCAATACTGTCAGTTGCCGCTCGGCTTCGGCCACTGTCTTCCGCGCCAGCTTCTCGGACGTGGTCAGCAGGATTGCCGGCGAGGTCGGGCCATGCTCGGCTTGGCCGAGCAAATCGGTCGCGCACATTTCAGCGTCGGCGCTGTCGTCTGCGATCACCAGGATTTCGGTCGGACCGGCGAACAGGTCGATGCCAACGCGGCCGTAAAGCTGGCGCTTAGCTTCGGCGACATAGGCGTTGCCAGGACCGACCAGCATGTCGACCGGCTGGAATGTCTCGGTGCCAAGCGCCATCGCCGCGACAGCCTGGACCCCGCCGAGCACGAAAATTTCGTCGGCGCCGCCGAGATGCATCGCCGCGATCGTCGCTGGGTGCGGCCCGCCCTGGTTCGGTGGCGTGCAGGCAGTGATGTGGCCGACCCCGGCGACCTTCGCGGTGACAACCGACATATGCGCCGAGGCAACCATCGGATAGCGCCCGCCCGGCACATAGCAGCCGACCCGCCCGACCGGGATGTGACGGTGCCCGAGCACGATTCCGGGCAAAGTCTCGACCTCGACATCCTTCATCGAGGCGAGCTGGATGTCCGCGAAGTTCCGGATCTGCGCCTGCGCGAATTTGATGTCGTTGATCGTCTGCACCGGCACCTTTGACATCAGCGCGCGAATATCGTCGTCGCCGAGCCGGAAGCTCGGCGGTGACCAATTGTCGAACTTAGCCGACAACTCGCGCACTGCCGCGTCGCCGCGTGCCTTCACGTCGGCAAGGATGCCTTCGACCGTGGCGCGTGTCTTCGCGTCGCTTTCCTCCTGCTGGCCGGCCAGAGCTGCGGTCTTGATGTGGCGGGGCATTAGTCTTCTCCTATTCGATGACCTCGTCGGCCTGCGCCAGCAGAACGGGCGATAGGCTGAGGCCGAGCGCCTTTGCGGTCGCGAGATTGATGACGAGCTTGAACCGCGTCGGGAATTGCACGGGCAGGTCGGCCGGCGCCGCGCCCCTCAGAATGCGGTCAATATAGCCCGCCGCCTGCCGAAACATCTCGTCCTGGTCGAAGGCGTAGGAAAACAATCCGCCATCCTCGGCAAACGATACCAGCGGATAGGCGCCGGGTAGGCGATGCCGGGCCGCGAGCTTGACGATCAGTCCGCGATGCACATTGGTGAAGGCATTGAAGGCGACGACAAGCCCGTTGCCGCCGGCGCTGGCGAACGCGCCGATCGCCTGCTTGATCGCCGCCGGCGTTTCCGCGACACCGTCGACGAGATCGACGCCGGTCTGTTTTGCGGCGGCGGTGATCCGCGAGAGGAGATCAGGGCTGGAGACCCCGCCAACATCCCGGCTCCATACATAGAGCACGCGCGACACGGCGGGAGCAATCTGTCGCAACAGTTCGAGCCGCTTGCCGACGAGATCGCTTTCCGGCGTGCTAAACCCCGTGATGTTGCCGCGCGGGTGCGCGAAGTTTCCGGTGTAGCTGAGGGCGGCTGCGTCGCCGGTCACGACAAACACGATCGGGATCGTCGAGGTCGCGGCTTGCAGCGCCGGCATCGTGCCGCCCTTGGCGAGGATCGCGTCGGGGGCGAGGGCGACCAGCTCGCCTGCGTTGGCCTGCATGCGCCTGGCGTCGCCGCGACCCCAAAGCTGCACGAGCTCCAGATTGCTGCCCGGAACCCAGCCGAGCTTTTGCAAAGCCTCGGTAAACGCAGCGACCGCCGACTCCTCGTGCGGCTCGCCTTCCGTCGTGCTCATCGAGACGGCGACGCGGCGCATTCTTTGCGTCTGCTGCGCGCCAACCGCGGGCGAAACGGCGAAAGCCGCGCCGGTGCTAAGGATCAACGCGCGACGGTTCACTCGATGACCTCGTCGGCCTGCGCCAGCAGCAGTTGCGGCACGGTCAAGCCGAGCGCCCTCGCGGTCTTCAGGTTGATAACCATCTCGAATTTGGTCGGCTGCTGAACCGGCAGGTCGCCTGGCTTCGTGCCGGAGAGAACTTTGGCAGTGTAAAGACCCTTGAGGACGTAGACGGCAGGAATGCTGGCGCCGTAACTGAGCAGGCCGCCGGCAACGGCGAAGGCCCGCTGGTTGTATATCGCGGGAACGGCGTAACGTGCAGCGAGTGCAGGAAGCCGCTCGGCGAGGCTCGCATTTGCGCGGACGACCATACCTCCATGCGAGGCGGCCAAGGTAGTGTAGGTAGCTTCAAGGTTGCCATCGAGATCGGCCTCGATGATTTGGAGTTTCACCCCAACAGCGCGCGCCGCGTCCTCCATCTGGCGCAGCCCGGAAGCGGCGATCTGGTTCCTGGGAACAACCAGGAGCGTGATGGCCGTTGTCTGCGGGATCAGCTCACGCAGTAGCGCGAATTGCTTCAGCAACAGCTCCGGAGCAAACAGGCTGACGCCGGTCAGATTGCCCCCGGGCCGGGCGAGGTTGCTGACGATGCCGTCGGCGATTGCATCGGGCGTGTGGAACACGACCGGAATGTCCGAGATCGCCTTCGCCGCGACAGAGGCGGAGCTGCCGCCCCCTTCGGTGACGATCACATCGACACGGCGGGCCGCCAGCTCGGCGGCGAGCGCCGGCAACCGCGCCTCGTCGCCGCGGGCCCAGCGGTACTCGAACGTGACGTTCTGCCCTTCGGCGAAGCCGCCCTGCTTCAATCCTTGGCGCAGCCCGTCCAGGTTCAGCACGATCGCTGGGTCATCGGGCTGGGTCAGGCCGAGAATGCCGATCACCGGCATCGCCTTCCGTTGCGCGCGCAGCGCCCGTGGTCGGATCAGCGCCGCGCCGCCGATGCCAAGGATCAGGTCGCGGCGGTGCATCTCGTCACCAGGCCGTCCAGCCGCCGTCGACCAGCAGCGACGAGCCGGTGATGAGGGTGGCGGCGGGCGAGGCGAGGAACACGACCGCGTTCGCCACCTCCGCGACGGTGCCGACGCGACCCAGAGGAATCCGGTCGGTGATCCACTTCCGCGTCTCAGGATCGTCGAGAAACGGCTGTGTCAGCGGCGTCGCGACAAAGGTCGGTGCGATCGACACGACACGCACACCGCTCGGCGCCAGCTCGACCGCCATCGCCTTGGTCAACCCTTCCAGCGCGTGCTTCGTCATCACGTAGGCGGTGCGGTTCCGCTCAGAGCCGACATGGCCCATCTGCGACGACATGTTGATGATCACGCCGCTTCCCGCTGGCACCATCAGCCGCGCCGCTGCCTGCGCCACGGTGAAGGCGGCGATGACATTTAGCGCAACCAGGCGGTCGAGCGTGGCGTCATCGACTTCGAGGAACGGCTGCGGCCGGTTCATCCCGGCGTTGTTGACCAGGATGTCGAGCCGGCCGAGCCCGGCGATTGCGTTGCGCGCTGCACCGCGGTCGGTGAGATCGAAGGGCAAGAGCCGCGCCGATCCGCCGGCGGCCTTGATCTCGGCCGCAGTCTCGGCGAGCTGATCCGGCGAGCGACTGTTCAGCACCACCTCGGCCCCGGCGCTCGCCAGAGCCAGCGCAATGGCGTGGCCGATGCCGCGGCCGGCGCCGGTCACCAGCGCGAGCTTGCCGTCGAGGCGAAACGCATCTTCGGGCATCTACAGCCCCAGATAGAATTTGCGAACCAGTTCGTTGTTGTTGAGCTCGTCGGCGCTCTTGCCCTCGAACGCGATCTGACCGTGCACGATGACATAGCCGCGGTCCGCGATGCGCACCGCCTGGTTGAAGTTCTGCTCGGCCATCAGCACGGTCAGCTCGAACCGTTCCTTCAGCTCCTTGATCTTGTCGATCGTGCGCCGCACCAGGATCGGCGCAAGCCCGACCGACGGCTCGTCGATCAAGAGGATGCGCGGCGCCGACATCAGCGCGCGGGCCAGCGCCAGCATCTGCTGCTCGCCGCCCGACATGCTGCCGGCGAGCTGCTTGCGGCGGTCTTTCAAGACCGGAAAAGTCGCATAGCAGGAGTCGAGGTTGGCATCGATCGCGCTGCGCGCGGTGCGGCGAAACGCACCGAGCAACAGGTTCTCCTCGACCGTCAGCTTCGGAAAGAGGCGGCGTCCTTCCGGCACCAGGCTGATGCCGAGATCGACGATCTCCTCGGTGCTGCGCCCGACCAGCTCGTGCGACTTGCCATCGATCTCGGCGGTGATCGTGCCGGCGACGGGGCGCAGCATCCCCATCACGCATTTCATCAGCGTGCTTTTGCCGTTGCCGTTGGTGCCGAGCAGCACGACGGTCTCGGCGTGGTCGACCGACAGCGAGATGTCTTCGAGCGCGCGCACCGAGCCATAGGCGGCGCCGACCCCGCGGATCGAGAGACTGTTCTTCGCGGAAGGACTATTCGCCAAGGTAAGCCTTCTCAACCTCCGGATTTCGCATCACCTCGGCGGGCATGCCGTCGGCGATCTTCTGGCCAGCGACCAGCACGACAAGGCGTGTCGAGAAGCTCATTACCGCGCGCATGATGTGCTCGATCAGCACGATCGTGATGCCCTGCTCGTTGAGCCGCAGCAACACCGCGATTATCTCTTCGACCTCCGACGGCGACAGCCCGGCCATCGCCTCGTCGGCGAATAAGAGGCGCGGCTCGGTCGCCACGGCCCGCGCCAATTCCAGCTTGCGCATTTCGACCTGCGTCAGGTCGCGCGGCAGCCGTGCTGCCTTGTCACCGAGGCCGACTTCGACCAGGAGCTCGCGGCACCGGCTTTCGACCGCGTCGCCATGCAGGTGATGCTGCCCGTGCCGCGCGTTGACCGTGTAGAGCAGCGGCACCCGGATGTTGTCGATCAAATTCATCGTGTGGAACGGCTTCGGCAGCTGGAAGCTGCGGGCGAGGCCGAGCCGGGTGCGCTCATGCGCGATCAACCCGTCGAGCCGCTTGCCGTCGAAGACGACGCTGCCGGTCTCGTTGCGCAAGGTGCCGCACAAGCAATTGACCAGCGTGCTCTTGCCGGAGCCGTTCGGTCCGATCAGGCCGAGCCGCTCGCCGAGCGCGATCGACAGATCGATGCCGTCGAGCGCGACGAAGCCGCCGAAGCGCTTGCCGAGCCCATTGACCTCAAGCAGCGCGCTGTGGTGTTCCGCGGTGCTCACGCAGCCTCCTGCTGGTGCGCCTGCAGCGCCGCCTCGATCAGCGCCGCGCGGCGCCGCTGCCGCGCTGAGATCAGACCCATGATGCCGTTCGGCGCTACGATGACAAAGAGGATCAACAGCACGCCGACCAGCAACAAATTCAGCGCCGACGAAATTGTCACCGTCGCCAATTGCTGGATCGTGCCGAGCAGAATCGCGCCGATAATCGGACCGATCCAGCTCGTCATGCCGCCGATCACCGGCATCGCGACGCTGTTGACGGCATAGGCGAGATTGAAGCTCGAAGCGGGATCGAGATAGGTCACGTAATAGGGCAACGGGGCGCCGGCCATGCCCATCAGCGCGCCCGAGAGGGTTGTCGCGATCAGCTTCAGCCGCAGCGTCGGCACGCCGCCGGCCTCCGCCGCCAGCTCGTCATCGCGGATCGCGGCGAAGCCGAGGCCGAGCCGTGACCGTTCGATTGTGCGCGCGATTCCGACCGAGATTACCGACAGCGCGATCATCACCGTGTAGAGATACTGGATGTAGCCGCCGCCGAGCGGCGCATTGGCCGGGCGGATCACATAGATGCCGCGCGAGCCGCCGACGAAGTCCCAATTAACGATCAGCGTCTGCACGACAACCGCTAGGGCCAGCGTCGCGATCGCGAAGAACACGCCACGCAGCCGCAGTGTCAAATATCCGGTGCCGAGACCGACGGCGCCGGAAACGATGCCGCCGACCAGGATCATCACCGGCAGTGGGATGCCGGGGATTGTGACGCCGAAACTGCTGTGCAATGCCGTCGGCAGCTTGTGCAGCACGACCGAGCTGTAGGCGCCGATCGCGAAGAAGGCCCCGGTGCCGAAATTGATATAGCCGGTGTAGCCGCCGAGGATATTCCAGGCGGTCGACAGCACGATGTATTGCAGCACGACATAGGCGGCAAAAAAGAAGTATTCGTTGGTGAAGTAGAGGCGGGTCACCACCACCAAGGCGATTCCGACCAGCGCCGCGATCAGCCAGAACAGCGACGGCCGCATGCGTTACCGTCCGATATCATCTTCTCCTCTCCCGCACCGCGGGAGAGGGAGGGGCCCACGCCGCAGGCGTGGGAGGGTGAGGGCTTCACGTTCCTGCAGCGCGTGCAAAATAACCTCTGCCACTCCTGCTGTGTTGGTCAGAACATCGGTGTTCCAGAACCGCAGCACTCGCCAGCCCCGCTGTTCCAGCCATTCAGTTCGATGATGATCATGTGTGTTGTCAGCGTGCTGCGAGCCGTCTGCCTCAATGGCCAGCAGGTACTTTGTGCACGCGAAATCCAGGACAAACGGCCCGACAGGGAGTTGCCGCCGAAACTTATACCCACCCAGTTGTCGGCTCCGCAGAATGGTCCAGAGCCGTCGCTCGGTGTCGGTGGCCCGCCGGCGTAACGCCCTGGCATTTGAGGTCGACCGAGGCGGTGGACCGGCTCTTCGATTCCGTTGGCCCTCACCCGTCGCCAGGCTGCGCCCGGCGCCACCCTCTCCCGCAGTGCGGAAGAGGGGTAGATCGGCAAGGCTCTCGTCCACCATCCGTCAGCGTCCCATCAGTCCGGCCGGGCGCACCGCTAGCGCGATTAGCAGGAACCCGAACGCGACGGCGGGCGCCCAGGATGGGCCGTAAAAGGTCGCGGTGATGCTCTCGACTATGCCGATCAGCATCGCTGCGATCACCATGCCGGGAAAGCTGGTCATGCCGCCGAGCACGCAGATCGCGAAGATGCGGCCGATATAGTCGCGGCCGATCGAGGGCTCGACCGGCTGGATGATGATCAGGAAGGCGCCGGCCAGCGAGCAGGTCGCGACCGAGATGCCGAACGCGATCTGTTTTATTTTGATCGGGCTCGCCGCCATCAGCCGCAGGGCAAGCCCATCCTGCGACACCGCCAGGATCGCCCGGCCGATAAAGGTGCGGGTCAGATAGAGCTGCAACAGCCCGACCATTGTGAGCGAGACGACGAACGGGACCAGATAGCGCAGCGGCAGATCGAGGATGCCGAAATGCAGGCTCGGGCCGATATAGGGCGCCTCGACAAACCGGTAATCGACGCCGAACACCAGGACCAGCGACACCTCCGCGACGAACAAGAGGCCGAAAAAGAAGGCGAGCCCCTGGATCGCCTGCTCGCCGCGGCTCTCGAACGCATAATAATAGAGCCGGTAGGTCGCCATCCCGAGCAGGTAGAACACCGGCAGCATGATGATGCCGATCACGATCGGGTCGATATAGACGTAGCTGGCGACGATATAGGCCGCGTAAGAGCCGAGCAGGATGAAGGCCGGCTGGGCGATATTGGCGATGTCGAGCATGCCGAACGAGATCGTGATGCCGACGCTGACGGCGGCATAGAAGCCGCCGAGCAGAATGCCGGCGACGATCGCGTTGATCAGGAGATCGACGGAAACCATGCGGGGGCGGACGCGGTGTCTAGGTCGCGTGGTCGGCGGCCGGGCGCAAGCAGGCCCTCGGCGCGGCGACGCGGCGCGCAGGCTGTCGCAACATGCTGGATCCCCCCTCGACTAGGCTGGCCTGCGGCAGCCGGCTTGCCGCCGCATTAGACCAGTATCGGCGCGGGATCGGCAATCCCTCTGCCGCGCCGCGCCCGAGGGGTTTCGTTTTGCCGACCTCCGTCTATGCTTTCGTCCGTCCTGCGAGGTTTTCGATGACCCTGCCGTTTGAGCCACGCGACGAAGACCATGCGTTGCTGATTGGCGCCGGGCGGTTTCTCGACGACGAGCGGATCGCCGGCGAGGCGCATGCGGTCTTCGTCCGCTCGCCGCATGCCTTCGCCGCGATCCGCGGCATCGACAGCGCCGCCGCGCTGGCTATGCCGGGTGTGCTGGCGGTGCTGACCGCGGCCGACATGGTCGAAGCGGGGATCGGCAATGTCTGCGTCGCGGTGCCGGTGCCGAACGGGCCTGGCTTTGTCGTGCCGCAGCGGCCGGCCTTGGCCGGAGACTTTGTCCGTCATGTCGGCGATCCGGTGGCGCTGGTCGTCGCCGAGACCGAGGCGGCGGCGCGGGATGCCACGGAGCTTGTCGCGGTCGATTATGACGAGCAGCCCGCCGTCACCGATACCGGCCGAGCCGCGGCCCCTGATGCGCCGCAAATCTGGCCCGAGGCGCCGGGCAACGTCGCGCTCGACTGGTACGGTTTCGGCGACAGCGAGGCCGCACGGCAAGAGCGCGAGCGCATCTTCACCGGCGCCAGACACGTCGCGCGGGTCCGCCTCGTCAACCAGCGGGTCGTCATGGCGCCGATGGAGCCGCGCGGTGCAGTGGCCGAATACGACCCCTCCAGCGACCGCTACACCCTCCATTGCGCCTCGCAGAGCGCTTTCGCGCTGCGCCAGAACCTGGCGCACACGCTCGGTCTCCCGCCCGACCGCATTCGGGTCCTGAGCGGCGATGTCGGCGGCGCCTTCGGCATGCGCGCTTCCGGCTATCCGGAATATCCGGCGCTGCTGGTGGCGGCGCGCAAAACCGGGCGCAGGCTGCGCTGGCTCGGCACCCGCTCGGAGGGGTTCCTCAGCGACAACCAGGCGCGCGACACGCTGATCGAGGCGCGGCTCGCGCTCGACGCGGCCGGCCGCTTCCTCGCCCTTGAGGTCGACGCGCTCGCCAATATGGGCGCCCATCTGACCTCGCACGCTGCCTTCATCGCGACCGCGAATTTCGCGCGCTGCCTGCCCTGCATGTATGACATCCCGCAGATCGGGGTGCGCATCCGCTGCCTGTTCACCAACACGGTGCCGACCGGCCCCTATCGCGGCGCCGGCCGTCCGGAGGCGAATTACTGCCTCGAACGGCTGGTCGATGCGGCGGCGCGGGCCAGCGGCATCGAGCGTATCCAATTGCGCCGGCAGAACCTGATCCGGCCCGATCGGATGCCGTATCAGACGCCGGTCGGCACGACGTATGACAGCGGCGACTTTCCGGCGCTGTTCGAAGCAGCGCTGGAGCGTGCCGATGTCGCGCATTTCAAGGCGCGCGCGGCGCAATCGGAGGTGGCCGGCAAGCGGCGCGGCCTTGGGGTTTCCTGCTTTCTCGAGATCGCGGGTGGGCAGCCGGGCGAGGGCGCGGTGATAGCCTTCCCTGGCGCCAGCAAATTGCTGCTGACGATCGGGGTGCAGGCGAGCGGGCAGGGGCACCGCACTCTTTACCGCCGGCTGGCCGCCGAGCGGCTCGGCATTCCGGTACACGCGGTACAGGTCGAGCACGGCGACAGTGACGACGGCGTGCCGAGTGCCGGTGCGGTTGCCTCGCGGGCGACGATGTCGGTCGGTGGCGCGGTCGTCGCCGCGGTCGACGCGGTAATCGAGAAGGGCAGGAGGGTCGCCGCGCATGTGCTGGAAGCGGCCGAAGCCGATATCGTCTACCGCGACGGGGTATTCGAGATCGCCGGTACCGACCGGAATGTGCGGCTGTTCGAATTGGCGGACCGCGCCCGAATCCTGGCGCGCGAGGGGGCGATTGCCGAGGACCTCGATTCCCGCCGCACTGCCGACATTCCGCCGTCTTTTCCCAACGGCGTGCACGTCGCCGAGGTCGAGATCGAGCCCAATACCGGCGCGGTGGTGCTCGCCGCCTATACGGCGCTCGACGATTGCGGCCGGGTGCTGCAGCCGGTCCTGGTCGAGGGGCAGGTGCAGGGCGGCGTCGCACAAGGCGTCGGCCAGGCGCTGCTCGAATACGCCGCCTACGACGATGCCGGCGGACAATTGCTGGCCGGCTCGTTCATGGATTATGCGATGCCGCGCGCCGACGACCTGCCGGGCATTGCCGCTTCGCATCACCCGGTGCCGTGCCGGACCAACCCGCTCGGTGTCAAAGGCGTCGGCGAGGCCGGCACCACCGCCGCGCTCGCCGCCGTCATGAACGCGGTCGCCGACGCGATCCCGGAATGCCCCGATATCGACATGCCGGCCACCCCGGAGCGGGTGTGGCAGGCAATCCACCATCGAGGAGACAAGGCATGACCGCACTGACGCTGGCCCAGGCCTCGATCATCGTCGACAAGGCGATCGAGAAAGGCCGCGAGTTGAAATTGCAGCCGCTCACCGTCGTGGTGCTCGACGCCGGCGGCCACATGGTCGCGATGAAGCGCGAGGACCGCTCCGGCATCCTGCGCGCCCAGATCGCGACCGGAAAGGCCTGGGGCCCGCTCGGCATGGGGTTCGGTGGGCGCGAATTCGCGCGGCGGGCAGCGAGCGGCGGCGGGTTGTTCCTGACCGCGCTGATGCAGGCATCCGAGGGCCGCGTCGTGCCGGCGCCCGGCGGCGTGCTGATCCGCGTCGGAGCCGGCGCCGAAATCGTCGGCTCGGTCGGGATCAGCGGCGACACCTCTGACAAGGACGAGATCTGCGCCGTGCACGGGATCGAGAGCGCCGGCCTCGTTCCCGATACCGGCGACCCGGCATAAATCGCGTTCAATTAGCCGCGAAGCAGTAGAAGAGCCCGTCACCGCCGGTGCTGCGCAGATCACACGCCAGTGAGGCGGCCGGCGGCGGATCGTTGACCGGAGGCGGCGGCGGCTCGGGGCGTGGGATCGGGATCGGTGACGGCGGCTCTGTCACCGGCGGCGGCAAATCCGGGTCAGGCGGTGGAACCGGCGGGGTGCCGGGCGGCGGGACCGGCTGTGGTCCTTGTGCGTCCATGCCGCACAGATGGGCCGACCCGCGGGAAACGAAAGCCCCCGGCGCGTACGACAGATCATTGCGCCCGATCGGACGGCTCGAATCGGGAGTAACCCGCGGCCATAAGGAACAGCCCCACAAAGCGCGGGATTGGCGGATGGGGTGGGATTCGAACCCACGATACGGTTGCCCGTATACACGCTCTCCAGGCGTGCGCCTTAGACCACTCGGCCACCCATCCACGAGCCCTACAGACAGGGCGCGGCGAAGGTAGCCAAGCCCCCGGCGTGGCGCAACGCGACCCCGGACGGGCGACACTGAAGCGGCGGCTGGATTGGCTGGGCTGCAACACTTAAGGTTGCACACCTAAGTATGGCGCAGGGAGACCGCGCGGGGAGATGGTCGGGCGCGTCCGCACCGTGGCGTTTCACGGCGTCGAGGTCGTCGAGGTCGAGACCCAGGTGACGATCACGCCGGGCATGCACGCCTTCACGATCGTCGGCCTGCCCGACAAGGCGGTCGCGGAGTCGCGCGAGAGGGTGCGCTCGGCGCTGTCGGCGCTCGGCCTGTCGCTGCCGTACCGCCGCGTGACCGTGAACCTGGCGCCCGCCGACGTCGCCAAGGAGGGCAGCCATTTCGATCTGCCGATCGCGCTGGGGCTGCTGGCGGCGATGGAGGTGCTGCCGGGAGACGAACTCGCCGGCTACATCGCGCTCGGCGAGGTTGCGCTCGACGGCTCGCTGACGGGCGTCGCCGGCGTGTTGCTGGCGGCGCTATCGGCGGCGAGCCGCGATTGTGGCCTGATCTGCCCGCTCGATTGCGGCGGCGAGGCGGCGTGGGCCGGCGAGGTCGAGATCGTCGCCGCGCCGACGCTGCTGGCGATCGTCAATCATTTCAAGGGTACGCAGTTGTTGCCGCCGCCCGAGGCGCGCCTCGCGCCGCCGCGTATCGCCGGCCTCGATCTCAAGGACGTCAAGGGCCAGGAGAGCGCCAAGCGCGCCCTCGAGATCGCCGCCGCCGGGGCCCACAATTTGCTGATGGTCGGCCCGCCGGGCTCCGGTAAGTCGATGCTGGCGGCGCGGTTGCCCGGCATTCTACCGCCGCTGGAGCCGACGGAGGCGCTCGAATTGGGCATGATCCAGTCGGTCGCCGGCGGGTTGCGCGGCGGCGGCCTGCTGCGCGAGCGGCCGTTCCGCGACCCGCACCATTCGGCGTCGCTGCCTGCCCTGGTCGGCGGCGGCCTCAGGGCGCGCCCCGGCGAAATCTCGCTGGCCCATCAGGGCGTGCTGTTTCTCGACGAGCTGCCGGAGTTCAATCGCGGCGCGTTGGAAGCTTTGCGCCAGCCGCTCGAAACCGGCCGGATCAGCGTTGCCCGCGCCAATGGGCATGTGACCTATCCGGCCCGCATTCAGCTGGTTGCCGCGATGAACCCCTGCCGCTGCGGCTGGCTGTCGGAGCCCGGCCGCGCCTGCAGCCGCGCGCCGCGCTGCGCCCAGGATTACCAGTCGAAAATCTCGGGGCCGCTGCTCGACCGCATCGACCTGCACATCGACGTGCCGGCGGTCTCGACCGACGATCTGGCGCTGCCGCCGCCGGCCGAGTCGAGCGCCGAGATCGGCCGCCGCGTCGCCGTCGCCCGCGCCCGTCAGAGCGCGCGCTACGCCAAATTGCCCGACGACCGCCGCATCCGCACCAATGCCGAGGCCGATGGTGCGCTGCTCGACGAGGTCGCGACACCCGAGCCGGCCGGCACCACCCTTCTGACAGGCGCGGCCGAGCGGATGCGCCTGTCGGCGCGCGGTTACCATCGCGTCCTGCGGGTCGCCCGCACGCTCGCCGATCTCGACGGTGCCGAGATCGTCGCGCGCCGCCACGTCGCCGAGGCGCTCAGCTACCGGCGGCCGTTCGGCACATCCGAGGCCGCCGGCTGAGTCCCGCTACCAGTAGCAGCGATGCCAACGACACCAGTGTCGATGGTGCCAGTACCTGGCATGCCGATAGTGGTGCCGCCAGTACGGCCGGTAGTACCCGTAATACGGATAATAGGCCGGATAGTAGTAGGACGGCGCGTAGTAGTAGCCCGGGTAACCGAAATTGACCCCGACCCAGATGCGGGCCTCGGCCGGTTTCGAGAATGTTGTCATCGTGCCGAGGCAGAGAACCGCGACAAGCACGGCGCCCAAGCGCCCCAGCCCGATGCGCCTGATCAACGACAGCATCGAGTACCTCCACTGACTGAGCCGCGACCGCGATCGCGGCTGGGCTTTCAATCGGTGTACGTCCAATTCGCCATCCAATTCCGCTGCTGTCCAAAGAGGTAAAGCCGTTTTCCCTAAGGGTCTCGGGAACTGCGGAGCCACGCATATCGGCCCGGCCGGGAAATCGCTTGCCGGAACCGGGCGGGATCGCCGACGATCTCTGGATACGGGCCTTTCGTCCACCCGACAATGCCGTGGGGCAGCATCACATGACCGATCTTTATCTGCGTAGCGGCATCTTTCTGGCGCCGTTTCATAACCACGACGAAAACCCGACGCTATCGATGGAGCGCGATCTCGAGTTGCTCGAGCACCTCGACCGGCTGAATTATCACGAGGCTTGGATCGGCGAGCACCATTCCGGCGGCTTCGAGCTGATCGCCTGCCCGGAGATGTTCATCGCGGCCGCGGCGCAGCGCACAAAGCACATCCGCCTCGGCACCGGCGTCGTGTCGCTGCCGTACCACAACCCGTTCATGCTGGCCGACCGGATGGTGCAGCTCGACCATATGACGCGGGGCCGCGCGATGTTCGGCGTCGGTCCCGGTGCCCTGGTCCATGACGCGCTGAAAATCGGTATCGATCCCGGTGATCAGCGCCGGATGATGGACGAGTCGTTTGATGTCATCGTCCGATTGCTCAAGGGCGAGACCGTCAGCAAGAAGACCGACTGGTTCAACATCACCGACGCGCAGCTACAGCTGCGCCCCTACACCCAGCCGCATATGGAGCTGGCGGTCGCGGCGGCGCGCTCGCCGTCCGGCTCGACTCTGGCCGGAAAATACGGTGTCGGCATGCTGTCGATCGGCGGCACCGCGCCGGCGCAGATGGAGCGCCACACCGCCAATTGGGGTCTTTATGAGGAGGAGGCGCGAGCCAACGGCCATGTGCCGAACCGCAAGGACTGGCGCGTCGTCGGCATGTTCCACATTGCCGAGACACGCGAGCAGGCGCGCGAGAACGTCCGGTTCGGGGTGCAGGCATTCGCTGACTATTTCCGCGACGTCGCGACCTTCCCGATCATCCCGGGCGATGTCGAGAACGCGACCGACTGGCTGATCGAGACCGGCACCGCCTGCATCGGCACGCCGGACGACGCGATCGACTATGTCGAGCGGCTGGTCAACGGCTCGGGCGGGTTCGGGGTGCTGTGCGAGCTGGCCCATAACTGGGCCGATTGGGAAGCGACGAAGCGGCATTACGAGTTGATGGCGCGCTTCGTCCACCAGCATTTCCAGAAGAGCCGCGACCTGCTGCGCGGCAGCTACGATTACGCCGTCCACCACCACGCCGATTTCATCGGCAAGGCCGGCGCCGCGATTCAGAAAGCGATCGACCAGCACCAGGAACGCCGCACCGGCGGCAAGCGGGAAGCGGCGGA
>DATARH010000122.1:0-9102 GCA_036264235.1 Allostellaceae bacterium | reverse complement strand
ATCCCTCGGGTCTGCGGCACCAGCCGCAACCGGCCGCCGCGCGGCAACGCCTCCGCGGCAATGCCGGCCAGATTGCAGGCCAATTTCTGCCATTCGAGCGGCTGGCTGCGAACCGGTTCGGGGTAATCGCAATCGACCGGTGTCCCCTCCAACAGCTCGCCGACCAGCACATGCGGCGCCGTCGCGACGATCCCGCCCGGCCGGAAACCATAGGCAAAGCGATAGAATTGCAGCCGCCGTAGCGCCCTTCGGGCGCTGTCGCCGATCAGCGCGACGGCGTCCCGGACGAATTCCGGGTCTTCATCCTGCATCAGCTCGACGCCATTGCCGACCGCCGACACCGGGCCGATCAGATCGTGGCAAAGGCGGGCTGTCAGGAGTTCCACGATCCGAGCGTCGATCTGCACGGCGATCCTCTACGGCGTCTCGGCCAGCAGATGCTCCGCCGCCGCGAAGTCTTCCGGTCGGTTGGCGTTAAAGAACGGATCAATAGCCCCGGCCACCCCGTCTGCGGGGTTGAAGGCCACGGTGGCGAACCGGTAGCGCCCGGTCCAGCTGTCGACCTTGCGAAGACCTTCCTCAACCACGGCCCTCCGCAACTCGTCGCGTAGCCGCACCGGCCATAGACCGACCACCGGGTGTGGCTGACCGTGGGACTCTGCACAGACCAACTCGGCGCCGACGGCCTCCAATCCGGCCATCAATTTCGCAACGAGATCGTTGGGCAGAAACGGGGCATCGGTCGGGACACTGACGATCATCGGGCAATCCCGCCGATGCTCCGCCGTCCAGTCGAGCCCGGCCAGAATTCCGGCAAGGGGGCCGGCAAAATCCGCCACGCTGTCGGCGACAACCGGCAGACCGAAGCGGGCGAAACGCTGCGGGTCACCATTGGCGTTGAGGACCAGCCCGGCGACTTGCGGCCGGATGCGCTCGATCACCCGTTCGAGCAGCGGCCGGCCGCCGATCGGTCGCAGCGTCTTGTCGCCGCCGCCCATCCGTCGCGACTGCCCGCCGGCCAGCAGCAGGCCGATGATGTTCACGCCGCGTCCTCGACGGCGCCGGCTTTGCGTGACAAGCTTGTCGGCTCGTCGGCGACGGACCGCGGATCGCCGTCGAAGACGATTCGCTCGGTTCCCGCGAGCGCGACAAAGCGCTTGCCCTTGGCGCGGCCAACCAGCGTCAGATTGGCCTGCCTCGCCAGCTCGACACCCCAGGCGGTAAAGCCGGAGCGCGAGACGAGGATCGGGATGCCCATCTGGACGGTCTTGATCACCATTTCCGACGTCAGACGGCCGGTCGTGTAGAAGATCTTGTTCCGGGGAGAGACACCGTTCAGGTGCATATAGCCGGCGATTTTGTCGACGGCGTTGTGGCGGCCGACATCCTCCATATAGAGCAGCGGCCGGTCTTCCTCGCAGAGTACACAGCCGTGGATCGCGCCGGCGGCAAGATAGAGGCTCGGCGCCGTATTGATCTTGCGGGTCAGCGCGTAGAGCCAGGAGGTGCGGAGGACGGCATCCGGATCGAGCCGGACTTCCTCGAAGCGCTCCATCAGATCGCCAAACACGGTGCCCTGGGCGCAGCCCGAGGTCAGCGTTTTCTTCTTGAGCTTGTCCTCGAAATCAGTCTCCCGCTCGGTGCGGACGACGACCGTCTCGATCTCGTCATCGTAGTCGATCCCGGTGATCCGATCATCCGTCCGCAGCATGTTCTGGTTCAGCAGATAACCGACCGCGAGGTAATCGGGGTGGTCGCCGATCGTCATCATCGTGACGATCTCGCGGCCGTTCAGGAACAGGGTCAGCGGCCGTTCGGTGACGACGCCGGTTTCAACCGAATTGCCGTCGTGATCGATCCCGACCACGCGGCGGGTCAACCGCGGGTCGTCGGGATCGGGCTGGACAGCGAATTCCTTCATAGGCCGATGATGGGCCGCACGACCTTTCGCTTCAAGGCGAGCAATGTCATCTTTACTGCTGCAAACCGCGAGAACGGGCCGAAATGTCGGACGTGAACACGCTCTACAACGAGGATTTCGTCGCCTGGTCGAAAGAGCAGGCGACGGCCCTCCGCTCGGCCGCCCGCGGCGGCTCGAACCAGAAGCTTGATTGGGAGAACCTTGCCGAGGAGATCGATGATTTGGGGAAATCGCTTCGGCGCGAGCTGCGCAGTTACATGACGCGGATCGTTCAGCATCTCGCCAAGCTCGAATACTCACCGGCATTCGAGCCACGCAACCCCTGGCGTCGCTCGATCCGCCTCAGCCGAATTCGTGCCCATCGCGTTCTGGAAGACAATTCCAGCCTGAAGCGCGATGTGAGACGCCTTGCACGGCAGGCATCGGAGGACGGGATCGAGCTCGCGATCGCCGAACTCGACGAGCATCACGAAACCGACGATCTGGATCTGACCGCCATGAGAGGGACCGCCTTTACCCCCGAGCAAATCCTCGGCGATTGGTTTCCGCCGGAGCCGCCGCGGGATTAGCGCAGGCAAGCCATGATCGGGCCGGGGGCGACAAGCCGGCGGGCGCGTCCTATATGTCTGATAAGATTGCTGTTGGGAGCGGCGCGACCGGGCAGCTGATGATCGACCCGTTTGGACGCAAGATTAGCTATTTGCGCGTATCGGTGACCGACCGGTGCGACTTCCGCTGCGTCTATTGCATGGCGGAAGAGATGAGCTTCCTGCCCAAAAAGGAACTGCTGACCCTCGAAGAACTCGACCGTGTCTGCAGCGCCTTTATCCGGCTCGGGGTCAAGAAGCTGCGGCTGACCGGCGGCGAGCCCCTGGTGCGACGCGATATCATGACCCTGTTCCACTCGCTTGGACGCCATCTGCGGACCGGCGCCCTCGATGAGTTGACCCTGACCACCAATGGCAGCCAACTCGCCCGCTATGCCGAGGAATTGCGGCAGTGCGGCGTGCGCCGGGTCAATGTCTCGGTTGATACGCTGGACCCCGACAAATTCGCCGAGATCACCCGGCGCGGCCGGCTCGACCAGGTTCTCGAAGGGATCGCCGCGGCCAAGGCGGCCGGGCTTGCGGTCAAGATCAATACGGTGGCGTTGCGCGGGGTCAACGAGGACGAGCTCGACGATCTCGTCGGCTGGTGCGGCAAGGAAGGCCATGATCTCGTCATCATCGAGGTGATGCCGATGGGCGACATCGGCGGCGAGAACCGGCTCGAGCAGTACCTGCCGCTGTCGCTAGTGCGTTCGCGGCTGCAGCAGCGCTGGACGCTGGACGAGACCGATTACCGCACCGGCGGGCCCGCGCGCTATGCGACAGTGCGCGAGACCGGGCGGCGGCTCGGCTTCATCACCCCCCTCACCCACAATTTCTGCGAAAGCTGCAACCGGGTGCGGCTGACCTGCACTGGCACCCTGTACATGTGCCTCGGCCAGGAAGACGCCGCCGATTTGCGCACGCCGTTGCGCCAATCGGAGAGCGACGAGCCGGTCGAGGCGGCGATCCGCGAAGCGATCAGCCGCAAGCCGAAGGGCCACGATTTCATCATCGACCGGCGTCACACCGGGCCCGCCGTGCCGCGGCATATGAGCGTAACCGGCGGGTGAGCCCTCAAGCCCCTCGCATCGCCTTCGCCGCCGCCGAAACCGAAGCGGCCCAAGAGGCGGCCGCCGAACTGCGGCGGCGCTACGGCATCGTCGATCCCGGCGAGGCCGACGTAATCGTGCCGCTCGGCGGCGACGGCTTCATGCTCGAAACCCTGCATCGCCACGTTGGAAGGCGGGTGCCGATCTTTGGCATGCACCGCGGTAGCGTCGGGTTCCTGATGAACTCGTATCGCCTCGACGGTCTGGCGGAGCGGCTGGCGGCAGCCCAGCCGGTCGAATTGTATCCGCTCGAGATGATGGCCACCTGTGAGCACGGCGACGCTTGCAAGGCGATCGCCTTCAACGAGGTCTCGCTGCTGCGCGAAACCCGCCAGGCGGCGAAGTTGCGGGTCACCGTCGACAATGTCGTTCGCCTGGAAGAGCTGATGGCCGACGGCATCCTGCTGTCGACCGCGGTCGGCAGCACCGCCTACAATTTCTCGGCGCACGGTCCGATCATCCCGCTCGGCGCCGAAATCCTGGCGTTGACCCCGATCAGCGCATTCCGCCCGCGGCGGTGGCGCGGCGCGCTCCTGCCGCACGGCGTAAGAGTGCTGATCGAGGCGCTCGAAACCGAGAAGCGGCCGGTCAGCGCGGTCGCCGATTTCACCGAGGCGCGCGATGTCGTCCGGGTCGAGATCAGCGAGAACCGCAATATCTCGATGAAGTTACTGTTCGACCGCGAGGCCAACCTCGAAGAGCGCGTCTTCAAGGAGCAGTTCCTGAGCTGACGCTCGGCGCCGTAGGGCGGGTTAGCGAAGCGTAACCCGCCGCCGCCTAGTGGTGGTCCATCGCGGCGGGTTTCGCTGCGCTCCACCTGCCGTACATGCTCATTCAGTCCAGCTTCAGCGGCTCGCCGTCCAGATCCTCGACGCGGTCGATCGCGATCAGCACGGCAAAGCCCTTCTTGTCGGGGTCGCGGTCCTTTTCCGGCTGCACCAGGCGGCGGTACACCTCGTCGTAGACCGGGCCGGATTTGTGAACCTTGGCGGTGCCGTAGAAGCGGGCGATGCCGCCCTTCGGCAATATCCCCTCCTCGCGCAATTGCGGCTTACGGAAATATACCGTCAGCCGGGTACCATCGCTCAAATTGGCGCTGGTCGAACCCTTGCCGCGTTCCCACAGCGCGATGTGCTGGTCGTCATAGACCATGGTACCGCCGCGCGGCGTGATCTGGGCGAAGCCGTTCGGCAGCACCGACCCGACCAGGCAGACATTGGCCGGAAACGCGGTGTTGATGTGCTCGTGCAGTACCTTCGGTATCCTCGCCATCGCAAACTCTCCCTGGAAAAATACCCGTTCAGGCCGCCTGGTCGAGCGTCGACGCGGTGTCGCGCGTCGTCACCCGGCGCAAATCGCGTACCTTGGTTTCGTCGAAATTCCGGCCGCGATGCATCGTGCAGCGATTGTCCCAGATCACCAGGTCGCCCTCGCGCCATTGGTGACGGTAGACGAACTCGCGGCGGGTCGCATGCTCGATCAAATCGCGCAGCAGCAGCCGGCCCTCGGGAAGCGGCCGGCCGACGATCTCCGACGCGTGGGCGGCGAGGTAGAGGGTCTTGCGCTTCGAGCCCGGATGGGTGCGGACCAGCCGCTGCGGCACCGGCGGCAGCACATCCTTTTCGCCGAACAGCAATTCGGTGAAGCCGAGCTGGGCACGCGACCAGGCGATATCGTGCAGCGCTACGCGATCGCCGATTTCGGTCTTTATGGCAGCAGGCAGTGCGTCGTAGGCGGCGCGCAGATCGGCGAATTCGGTGTCGCCGTCACCAAGCGGGCTCGACCCGGGCACCCGGTGCGCATACAGCATCGACAGCGCCGCCGGGATGCGGCGGAACGAGCCGTCGGTGTGCCACAGCCGGTTGCCGAGCTGGTCGAAGCGGCGCGGGTCGTCGCGGCCGCGCAGTTTCCCCGCAGGATCGAGATTGGAGATGTCGGAGACTTCCGGCCGCAGCCGGCGGGCGACATCGGCGCGCCCGCTGCGCGGCAATTCGAGCTCGCCAAAATTCTCGGCGAAGGCCATCTGCCGCTCGTCATCGAGGCGTTGCCCGGGGAACACCAGCACGGCGTAACGGTCAATCGCCTCGCTGATGGCCTGCACGGCAGCCGGACCGAGCGGGCCGCCGATATCGAGGCCGGCGATCTCGGCGGCGAACAGCGGGTGCAACTGACGGACGGTTAGTGGCAAAGCGATCTCCTCAAGGAGGTTTCAGAGCCGGGCGCGGACAAAATCGGCGACGGCCGCGACAAGCCGAGCGAGATCGCCCTGCAGCCGGTCGAAGCCGGCGGTTTTTTCGAGCGTTCTCTGGTTCATGTAAAGCGAGCGGTCGATCTCGACCTGCAGGCTGTGCCGGTTGGCCGCCGGCCGGCCATAGCGGCGAACGATCTCGACCCCTTTGTACCCGTCGTTGACGCGGACCTCGTAGCCGAACTCGCGCAAGAGGCGCGCGACGAAATCGGTGAACTCCGGATCGCAGGTCGTGCCGTCCCGGTCGCCGAGCACGAAATCGCCGTGCTCCCCTTTGTTGTGCCCGGGGCCACGGCGGCCGCCATTCGAGGGCATCGAGTGGCAATTGATATGCCACAGCGCGCCGAATTCGGCGTGCAGCCGGTCGCAGGTCGCGGCGAGCTCGCCATGGTACGGCTTGTAGTAGCGCTCGATCCGGCCCAGCACTTCATCGGCCGACAATCTCCGGTCATAGATCGGAATGCCGGGCCGCGCGTGCCGCCGCAGGAGCCCGACGCGGCTGACCGGACGCAACCGCAATCCCGGCGGCAATTCGCCGGCGAGCAGGGTCGGGTCGATATCGTCGGCAGCACGGTTTACATCGACATAGCTGCGCGGAAACTCGGCCGCGATCAGCGTCGCGCCGAATTGCGGCGCCGCCTGATAGAGCTCGTCGACATAGGCGTCCTCGGCACGGCGAAGCGCCGGTAAGGGGCAGCAATATTGAAAATCGTCGGGGTAGACCGACCCGCTATGCGGCGAATCGAGCACCAGCGGCAATTCCGGCCCGTGCGGCCGGTGCCGGCGCAACACACCGGGAAGCTCGTCTTGCATCGCTGGCAAACTTGGCCGTGGGAGGCGGCACTGTGACAAAAAACCCGCCGCAGGCAAACCCCGCGGCGGGCTGGAGAAAACGCCCGGCAGGCGTTTAGCGCGCCGCCACGGTCACGACACGCGCGAGGTTCATGAACTTCGCGGGATCCTGCGGCTCGCCGTTGACCAGCACCTCGTAATGCACATGCGGGCCGGTGGCCCGGCCGGTGCTACCGAGGAAGCCGATCTGGGTATGCGCGGCGACCTGTTGCCCGACCGAGACCGTCTGCCGGTGCAGATGGGCATAACGCGTCGTCAGCCCGTGGCCGTGGTCGATCTCGACGACCTTGCCGTAATCGTCGCGGTAGCCCGAATAGATCACGGTCCCGCCGGCGGTGGCGTAGACCGGCGTCATATAGGGCGCCAGCAGGTCGATGCCGGTGTGGAACGACGAATGGCCGTTGATCGGATCGCCGCGGACACCGAACGGGCTGCCGACATCGTAGCTTTCCAGCGGCGCCGAGACCGGCAGCGATTTGACCAGGTTGCGCAGCGCCGCAATCTTTTCCGGGCTCAACGTATTGGCGTCGGGATGCGGGCCGCGACCGACCGGCACAAAGGGTCCGCCCTCACCGGTCCGCAGCCCGTACTGCGAGAAGAGATGGGCGACATCGACCCCGGCGGTGCCAAGCACGCGCTCCAATTGCGCCAGCCCGCCAACGGCAACGTGGCTCGCCGGTGCGCTCGCGACGACCGGTTGCGGCTGCGGAGTCGCTTCGGCGGCGCCCGGCGCCGAGTCGGGCATGACGGCGAGCGCCTGGCGCGCCGGCGGCGCGGCGACCGGGGTGCCCTCAGCAAGCGCGGCCGGCGCCTGCGCCGCCGCTAGTGGCTTGGCCGGCGGGATCGGCTGGGCCGAGGACACACGGTGTTCGAGTTCGGCGACGCGCGCCTTCAAATGATCTCGCTCGCTGATCGCGCGGTCGCGCTCGGCCGAAAGCTGCTGCAGTTTGCGCTGCGTATCGTCGAGGCTGGTCGCGGCGTTGCTGCGGCGGGCATGCTCGTCGGCGATATCGGCCTCGGCCTTGCTGAGCCTGGCGAGCAGCGTCGCGCGCTGCGCCTCTGCGAGCCGAAGCTCACGGGTCAATTGGCCGACGCGATCGGTCGTATTGGACGACGCCTGCTCGGTCGCCGCGAGTTGCTGCTGCTTTGAATTTGCCTCCTCGGCAAGGGCCGACAGGCGGCTCTGGGCGCTGCTCAGGGCCTGGCGATCGGCGCCGAGCCGATCCCGCAGCCGATCGAGTTCGCCCTGCAAGGCGGCATTGGCCGCTTCCACCCGGAGCGCCGAAGCGCGATCCGCGCTCGCGATGTGCTCGTGACGCACGACACTGACCGTCGCCGCCCCGAGCACCGCCAGACCCAAAGCCGCCGCGGCGCCGGCCGCAAGCCGCGGCCGCGACGATACGGACTCGACGGCGGTGCGCGCCTGCTCGAAAAGCGATCGACTGTCCGGAACGACCCGGGTCCCCCAGCGAAGCAAATCGGCAACCATATTCCCCCACCACTTGCGGAGCCGTTGACGTCCGCAAACCGGACGAGACTCCTCAAAGCTGATTCGGGCGACCGCCGCGTTGCCTCTTAGGATCAGGCCCTGGAACGCTGAGCGTTCAGATCCCGGCCCCTCCACCCCGCAACTGCGCGCGGTGCCCCCGAATACGCCGACGACCCTAGCCAATTGATCCCAGGGCCGCAACAGAAAATGCCGTAAAAATTGGGCAAGTCTTGTGTATAGGAGTGTGAGCAATCTCACACTCCACCAGTCAAGCCATAGTCAGCGAACAGCAGAGCGAGACAGTGAAGGCGGCATGACTGTCGCATGCCGACAGTGATGTTGTTGCCATACCACCCACTGTATTGCGAGGAAACTGCGGGTTGGCTTGGCCGATTGCGCGACAATTAGGTCACACGCATTGTTGCAGTGATGCAACAATGCGTGAGGAGCCTACACCGCCTCGGCGGTCAGCGAACGTTCCGGTTGTTCCGGCGCGAACTGGGTGCGATGGAACTCGGCAAAAAGGCCGTCGCGCCGCAGCAGTTCGTTGAAGGTGCCGTCTTCGACAATCGTGCCGTCGCGCAGTACGAGGATTCGGTCGCAGCGGCGCACCGTCGACAGGCGATGGGCGATGATGAAGGTGGTGCGGCCGGCCATCAGGCGCTCAATCGCTTCGATCACTAGCGCCTCCGTCGCGACATCGAGAGCCGAGGTCGGCTCGTCGAGGATCAGGATCGGCGCGTCCCGCAGCAGAGCGCGGGCGATCGTGATGCGCTGCTTCTCGCCTTCCGAGAGGGTCGCACCGGCCTCCCCAAGATCGGTGTCGTAGCCGGAGGGCAGCGCCGCGATCGTGTCGTGGATGCGGGCGAGCCGCGCGGCGCGCTCGATCTCGG
>DATARH010000121.1:0-4347 GCA_036264235.1 Allostellaceae bacterium | reverse complement strand
ACCGGCTGGCGATACGGCTCCAACCCCGGCACCACCGTCATGCGAAAGCCGATGGGGGGAATATCTACGACGTCTTCCGCAGTCCAGATGGCGACCGTGCCGGGATGCTCCAGCGCCTCCGCGATCCGAAGGCCGGCGAGGCGGCCGAACGCGACCGGCGAGCGCACCACCCGCATGTAAAGCATGTCCGGCACGGTGACATCGGCCGCGAAACGGCCGCTGCCGATCAATAACGGGCGATCTTCGAGGCGTTTGACCGATTGGCCGATCAGGCTCATTTGCGCATTTCAGCAGCTGCGGCCAGCACTGATTTCAAGATGTTCTGATAGCCTGTACAGCGGCATAAATTCGACGACAACGCCTCGCGCAGCTCGGGTTCGGCAATGCCAGGGTCGCGCTCCAGGATGCCGACGGCCAGCATCAAAAACCCGGGCGTGCAGAAACCACATTGCAATCCGTGATGGTCCCAGAACGCCTGCTGCAGCGGGTGCAGCTTGTCGCCTGCGGCCAGTCCCTCGACAGTGCGCACCCGCGCGCCCTCGGCTTGCACCGCGAACATCAGGCAAGACCGCACCGGCTGGTCCTCGACCAACACGGTGCAGGCGCCGCAGACGCCGTGCTCGCAGCCGAGATGCGTGCCGGTGAGGCCGCAATTCTCTCGCAGCGCGTCGGCCAAGCTGCGCCGCGGCTCGACGCGGATCACGTGCTTCTCGCCGTTCACCGTGAAAGTGATGTCCTGTTTGTCGCTCATTGCGCTTTGCACCTCGCCTCGCGCAGCAACTGCAAGATCCGCTGCGGCGTGATTGGCATTTCGAAAATACCGACGCCAAACGGCGCCAGCGCATCGGAAACCGCGTTGAGCACCGCCGCCGGCGCGCCGATCGTGCCGCCCTCGCCAACCCCCTTGGCGCCGGTGACGCTCGCCTCGGTCAGGGTTTCCAGATGATGGATTTCGAGCCCCGGGATTTCCGCCATCGTCGGCACGAGATAGTCGGCGAGCGAGCCGGTCAATATGTTGCCGCCGTCGTCGTAAACCACCTGTTCGAAGAGCGCGTTGGCGATGCCCTGAGCGACGCCGCCATGGATCTGCCCCTCGACGATCATCGGATTGATCAGACGACCGGCATCCTCGACGACCACGAACCGCTCGATCGTGACTTGGCCGGTCGCAATGTCGACCGCGACGATCGTAATGTGGCAGGCGTTCGAGAACGTGCCGTACGGGTCGTAAGTCGCCGCCGCCGCCAGCCCGGTTTCGGCGACCGCCGGAAATCGGTGGCTCTGGTGATACGCGGCGCGCGCCAGCTGCCGCACCTCGACGCCGAGATCGGTGCCGCGCACGAAGGCACGGCCGTCGGAGACCTCGATGTCAGAGACGGCTGCCTCCAATATCTGCCCGGCGACCGTTTGCAGGCGCTCGCGCATCATCGCTGCGGCGAGCTTGCAGGCGCCGCCGGCGATCACTAGCGAGCGGCTGGCGAAAGTGCCCCAGCCGTAAGGGGTGCGGTCGGTGTCGCTGGCGACGACCCGGATCTCTGCGGGGGTGATGCCGATCTCGTCGGCGATCAATTGCGCCAAGGTCGTCCTCAGCCCCTGGCCGTGCGGCGAGCTGCCGATCCGGGCTTCGAGAAAGCCCGAAGGGTCCATCGCCAGTTCGACCCGCTCGAAGCCCGGGGTGATCACCATCCGCCGCGCCGCAAAGGCGGGACTGCCGGGGCCGGTGCGCTCGGCGAACACCGAAATCCCGAGGCCAAGCCAGCGTCCATCGGCGCGCGCCGTTTGCTGTCGCGCGCGGAATTGGGCGAAGTCGACGACCCGCGCCGCAGCCTCCATCGCCTCGCGATAGCTGCCGGCGTCCTGCACAACGCCGGTCACCGAGGTATGAGGGAATTCGGCGGTCAGGTTGCGGCGCCGGATTTCGAGCGGGTCGAGCCCGAGCCGGGCGGCCGCGCAATCCATCAGCCGCTCCATGGCCGCAGTGATGACGGGCCGCGACACGCCGCGATATGGCGCCATCGGGCAGGTGTTGCTGGCGACGCCGCGAGCGCGGGCCCGGTACTCGCGCAACCGGTAGGGCCCGGGCATGTCCGCGAGCGCCATCAGCGGCTCGACCCCACAGGTGGCCGGGAAGTTCGAATAGGCGCCGACATTGCACAGGATGTCGGCGTCGATCGCGAGCAACCCGCCGTCCGCATCGAATGCGCCGCGCAAATGGAGACGCTGGTCGCGGGCGTGAAACGAGGCGGTCAGATTTTCGAGCCGATCCTCGATCCACGCGACGGTGCAGGCGAAACGCCGCGCCGCCCAGACCGCGACGACATATTCCGGGATCAGCGCCATTTTCTGGCCGAACCCGCCCCCGACCTCCGGCGCGACGACGCGGAGCTCGGCTTCCGGGATCCCCAAAGCGTCGGCAATGCCGGTGCGCAACAGGTGTGGCATTTGCGTCGAGGCCGAGAGTGTGACGCGGCCCGTTGCCGCATCGAAAGCGGCGACGGCAGCGCGCGCCTCCAACGGCACCGCGGACTGCCTGCCCGACGTGAACGTAAATTCGACTATTTGGTGCGCGGCTGCGAAGGTGGCCGAGACGTCTGAGGTTTCGAAGCGTGCGTCGATCAGCGTGTTCCGTGATGCGATCTCGTGGACCAGCGGTGCGCCGGGCGCGAGCGCCTGGTCGAGCGTCACGACCGGCGTCTCGGCTTCGATCTCGATCGCGACCTGTTCGGCGAGATCTTCGGCCTCGGCGGCGGTATCGGCGATCACCGCGGCGATCGGCTCGCCGACATAGGTGACGCGCTCATGCGCAAGGATCGGCTGCGCAACCGCCACATAATCGGGCCGATCGAGGCGCGGACAGATCGGTTTGACATCGCCGAGAACAGCCGCCGTTATGGTCGGCACTTCCGGCGGCGCGTTCACGGCGAGGATGCGGCCGCGCGCGACCGGACTGCGCGCAAAGCGCAGGAAGCGGGCGCCCTGCGCCAGATCGGCGGTGTAGCGGCCGCGCCCTTGCAGCAGAACCGGGTCTTCGTAGCGCGGCAGTGGGCGCCCGACCCACTTCACCGGGTGAACGCCTGGTCCAAGGCCCGCTCGACCATCACCCGGACCAGGTCGCGGCGATATTCGGCGCTCGCGTGAATATCCTCCAACGGGTCGATCGTCTGGGCAGCGATGTTTCCGGCCTCGCGGAAAATGTCCGGCCCGCCCTCGGCGCCAGTCAATACCGCCTCGGCTGCCGCAATGCGCGAGGGCCGGTCGGTGGCGCCGCCGACCCCGATCCGCGCTTCGAGGATGCGGCCGTCTTCGAACCGCAGAAAGGCGGCGCACATGGCGAGCGCGAAATCGCCCGCCCGCCGGCTGAACTCGGCAAACCCCGGCCGCCAGCCATCACCGAGCAAAGGTAGGCGGACCTCAGTCAGCAGCTCGTCCGGCTCCAGCCTGGTTGTGAGCGCGGCGACGAAATATTCGCTCGGTCGGACCTTGCGCCGCCCGCGACGACTGACGATGACCACCTCGGCATCGAGCGTCGCGGCAAGCAAGCACCATTCGGAGGCGGGATCGGCATGAGCAATGCTTCCGCAGAAAGTGCCGCGAGAGCGGATCGGCAGATGCCCAATGTGTCGCGCCAACCGCGGCAGAAACGCAGAGAGCGCACCATCGCTAACGGGTGCCTCGAAACGAGAGTGCCGGGCAAGCGCGCCAATGCGCAACTCGCCTGCCTCCTTGCGCACATAATCGAGCGCATCGATGCGATTTATGTCGATCAGGCTGGCGGGGCGGGCGAGCCGAAAATTCATCGCCGGCACGAGACTCTGTCCGCCGGCAAGAATCTTTCCGTCCTGACCGTGCGCGGCGAGGATATCGAGCGCACCGTCAACCGTGCGGGGAGCAAAGTATTTGAACGAGACGGGTTTCATCAGAGATGAGCGGGCCGAGCAATAGTCCTGCGGTTTACGCTAAACAACCTTCCCGGCAAATCAAGCGGCGAGAGCGAAGCCCCCGGAAGTGCACCGAAAAAGAGGTTCGAGCAGCGCGGGTTCTGGCGGATGGGGTGTCCGCCCGACTCGGATGAACTCGGATGAAGGCGGACGAAAAAATTAAAGCTATGATAGGTATTTAGAAAACGAACGGCCTTGTACCATCTGCCATCATCCGCTACTGTCCGCGTCGCAGGGATAGGTACAGGGATAGGCGGGATGAGTTCGGCGGACACTTCGGAGGCGCGCACAAGGGCGCGGTCGATCGGGAAGCTTACAACTCTCTCGGTGCGCCACGCAAAGCGGCGCGGGCTCTATGGCGATGGTGGCGGCCTCTTCCTGCAGATAAGTGAGAGGGGCTCCAAAAGCT
>DATARH010000056.1:0-5640 GCA_036264235.1 Allostellaceae bacterium | reverse complement strand
TCGCGCATAAAGCTGCGAGGCCGCCCCGCGCGATCTGGAGCCCCCGATGAGCTGCTGCGACGAGAGCACCGCCCGTGTTCCCGGCATCGAGGTGTCGCGGCGCTCACTGTTCAAGGGCGCCGCGCTGGTCGCCAGCGTGTTGCCGGCGGCCAAGCCGATCCATGCGGAAGCGCCAGGCAAGCCGGTCAAGCTCGCCTATTGCAGCCAGCTGTTGTGCGGCGTGCCGTACGAGGTCGCCCGCAGTGCCGGCATCTTCAAAAGCCACGGCTTGGATGTCGAGTTGGTCTACACCCGCGGCGGCAATGCGGCGATGCAGGCGCTGGTCGGGGGCGCCGTCGATTACGCGGCGACTGCGCTCGACGTCGCGATCCAGGCCTATGCCAATGTCGGCGCCCCGATCCGCCGCTTCGCGGTAACCGGGCGGCTGCCGCTGTTCGCGGTCGTCACCGCGCCTGGCACCGCCGACAAGATCACCTCGATCAAGGATCTCGAAGGCAAAACGGTGGGCGTGTCGGCGCTCGGCAACGCCGACCATGCGCTGACGCTGTATCTGCTGAAAGAGGCCGGAGCCGATGCCGCCAAGGTGCAATTCGCGACGATGGGGGTCAATCTGCTGGAGGCGCTGCGCCAGGGCCAGATCGACGCCGGCGTCGTGCAGGAACCGGCGCTGACCATACTCAAGCAGGCGCATGCGCGCGTGCTGATGAACGGTATGGATCTGGCGGACGCGTCGCGCCACCTCGGCGGCTCGTTCGAGTTCATGGGGGTCGCGGTCCGCGCCGCCGAGATCGAGCAGCGCAAACCGGAGATGGCGGCGCTGGCGAAGGCGTTGGCCGATGCGCTGAAGGCGCTGCGCGGGATGAGCGGCGAGCAGCTGGTCGCGGCCCTGCCGAAGGAGATGACGACTGGGCTCGATCTCGGCGAACTCGGCGAAATCCTGGCGCATCACCGCGACGACCTCTATCCGGAAACGGTGACGATCGATCCGGACGCGGCGAAGCGGGTCGAGCGGGTGCTGGAGGTCGGCGGCCTGGTCAAACCCGGCACCGACATCGCCGGGCTGCTCGACACGACGATCGCCGGAGGCTGAGCGCTGCGCGTCCGCGATCTCGCGATCGCCTATGGCGGCGAGCCGGTGCTCGAAGGCGTCGATCTCGCCGTCGAGGAAGGCCGCTTTGTCAGCCTGGTGGGGCCGTCCGGCTCCGGCAAGTCGAGTCTCTTGCGTGCCGTAATCGGTCTGCAGCAGCCGCTGTCGGGCAGCGTCGAGACCGAGCTGCCGCAAGGCCAGATCGGCATCCTGTTCCAGGACGACGCGCTGCTGCCGTGGAAGACCGCGCGCGACAATGTCGCGCTCGGCCTCGGCTTTGCCGGCGCCGGACGCGCCGCCGCCTTGGCCGCGGCCGATGCGTGGCTCGAGCGGCTCGGCCTCGCCGGGTTCGGCCACCGCTTTCCGCGGCATCTCAGCGGCGGCCAGAGAAAGCGGGTCGCGCTGGCGCAGGTCCTGGCGATGCAGCCGCGGCTCTTGTTGATGGACGAACCGTTCGCCTCGCTCGACGCGATCGTGCGCGCGCGAATCGTGCAGGACGTCGTCGCGCTGGTCGAGCGCGAGCGGATCGGCGTCTTGCTGGTGACGCACGATCTGGAAGAGGCGCTGAGCCTGTCCGACGAGGTGTACCTGCTGTCGCGCGGGCCCAGGGCGCGGATCACCCAGCGCTATCCGGTGCCGATCGCGCGGCCGCGCGACCCGGTGCGCTCGCGCACCGACCCGGCCTTCGCGCCGCTTTACGAACGGCTCTGGGCCGACCTGCTGCGCGAGGTCGATCCGCGCCCCGAGGCAGCATGACGGGCCTCGACCCGCGCTATGCCTGGGTGCGGCAGCTGGCAGCATTTGCCGTGCTGCTGGCCGTGTGGGAGGCGGTCGGCCGCGCCGGAATGCTGAACCCGATGTATGCGCCGATGCCAAGCCGGGTCGCGGCGGCGCTCGCGGATCTGTTCGCGGGCGGCCGCATCTGGCCGCATCTCGAAGCGACCTTCGCCGCCGCGCTCGGCGGGCTCGTCATCGGCATCGTCGTCGGCGCCGTGCTCGGCATCGCCGCCGCGCTGGTCGGCATCCTTGCGGAACTGCTGGAGCCGGTCATGACACTATTGAATGCGGTGCCGCGCGTCGTGCTGGCGCCGCTGTTCGTGATCTGGCTCGGAGTTGGCCTCGCCTCCAAGGTGGCGCTCTCCTTCATTCTGGTGGCGGTGTTGATCTTCTTCACCGTGTTCACCGGCATCCGGCAGGTCGACCGGCGGCTCGTCGAGCGGGTGGTGACGCTGGGCGGCGGCCGCGCCGCGCTGGTGCGCCATGTCTACCTGCCGGCGGTCGCCTCCTGGGTGCTCGGCAACCTCAAAGTCGCGGTCGGCTTTGCCTTCACCGGCGCCGTGGTCGGCGAATTCGTCGCCGCCAGCCGCGGCCTCGGCTACCTGCTGTCCTTTGCCCAGAGCACCTACAATTCGGCGCTGATGTTCGCGCTGATCCTGCTGATCCTTATCGTGGTCCTGGCGATCTTCGGCATCGCCGGCCGGCTCGAACGACACCTGCTGCAGTGGAACCGATAGAGCAAGGAGAGAGGGATGATGATGGGCGAGGCGAAGACGGAGTTCGAACGGCTGCTGCGGCGGTTCGCGGCGGCGGTGGTTGCCAATGACGGCGCCGGGCTCGCGGCGCTGTTTACCGCGGACGGTGTCTATGTCGACGAGTTTTTCGGCACGCATCGCGGGCGCGGGGCGATCGCGGCGATGCTGCAGCGCTTTCACGACACCGGACGCGACTACCGCTGGGACTTCACCGATCCGGTCAGCGACGGCACGACCGGCTACGCGCGCTTCCAGTTCAGCTTTGCCTCGCGGGTGCCGGAAGCGGCGGGCCGGGCGGTGCTGATCGACGGGATCAGCCGGTTTCGGTTCGCGGGCGGGCTGATCGAGCGTTATGACGAAGCCTTCGACCGCGGCGTCGCCTTGGCACAGCTCGGCTTTCCGGCGGAACGCATCAAGCGCATCGTCGAGAAGGCGGCGGCCGCGCAAAACGCCGCACCGGAAGCGCGCGCCCACCTCGACCGGTTTTGAGAGATAAGAGAGCGATGCGCAGAGCCTTTTTGATTTTGGCCCTGGCGGTCGTCGCGACCGCCAGCCGAGCGCAGTCGGTCGAGGAGATCGACCGCCGCGAGGCGGCCGTCGTCGAAGCCTGGCAAAAAACGCCGCTGACGGTCAGGCGTGCGGTGTTCGTCGCCGAACGGCCGCATGGTTTCGGCCAGTTCGTCGAGCGGCAGTCGAATGTGTTCAAGCCCGGCGAAAAGCTCGTCGCCTATGTCGAGCCGGTCGGCTTCGGCTGGAAGGAGGCGGGTGACGGCAAGTACCAGTTTGGCTTCGATGTCGATTTCCTGATCAAGGAGCCGGACGGTAAGATACTTGCCGGCCAGGAAAACTTCGCCAAGCTCGCCGAGACGAGCCAGCGGCGGAACCGCGAATTCATGGTCACGCTGACAATGAATGTCAGCGGTGCGCCGCCGGGTGACTATGTTCTCGAATACAAATTGCGCGACATCGCCGGCGACAAATCGGCGGTGATCGATCTGCCGTTCAAGATCGCGAAGTAGATCGCGAGGTTACCCCGGCAGGCGCCCCTTGACCGCGTTGGCGCGGCCCACGCAGGTGACGCGCCCCACTTCACCCGCCGGCATGCGAGCGGCCACCCGCGCCTTCAGCGCCTCGGCCTGGTCGGCCGGCATCGCTGCGACAGTCGGACCGATCGACGATCCCATCAGGTTGGTTGTCCAGAAATCCTCGAAATCGGCAAAAGTCCGCGACACTGTGATCTGCCGCGTCTCGACGGCCTCCAGGCCGGCCCCGGCCCACAACTCCTGCAAGGCCTGGATGCGCGATGCGGCGGCGCTCGGGGGCCGCATCGCTTGCACGCCCATCGCCCGCAGCTCGGCCGGGATCGGCTGGGCCGGATGCCCGCCGCCCAGCAGGTCCCAGGCGTAGGCGGCGACCACGCCGCCCGGCCGCACCACCCGCACCATCTCGGCCACCCCCTTTGCCGGATCGGGGACGAAGAAAATCACCAGCGCCATCACCGCGGCGTCGACACTCGAATCGGGGAGCGGCAGCGCCGTCGCGTCGCCCTGGCGGAAATGCGCCGTTTCCGGCAAACCGCGGGCGCGGGCAAAGGCCAGTTGCGCCAATGACGGATCGACGCCGTGCACCGCGGCCGGCGCGCAGCGCTCGAACAACATCTGGGTGAAGGCACCTGAGCCGCAGCCGATATCGGCCCAGCGCCAGCCCGGCGGCGGCGCCAGCCAGTCGAGAAAGATCTCGGCGGTCAGCCGGCTCCAGACGCCCATCATCCGGTCGTAGGCGGCGCCGTCCTCGAAGCGGATTTGCGGTTCAGCCATCAATTGTTACCTCATTCGCAACACGCCGCCGCGCCGAATGGTCTCACTTTGGCACTCCGACGGATTCAAGCGTTGTATAGGCGGCATAAGCCACTGCGCGAGAAAGCGATTGCCAGAAATCCAGCTCATTTTGACCGACTTCAAATCGGTCCAACGGCTCGTCGGGCTTGGCTCCCTTTTTTGCCCAATAAACCAAGCCCCGAAAATCCTGTCGGTATGTCCAATTCGAGTGTGCAATCGCGTTCCGAAACGCCCGCACCGGATTGTCCGTCAGGTATTTACAGCAGCGACGCGTTACTGAATCTGGTTTGCTTACTCGCCGCAGTACCCGAAAGCACGCCTCACCCAGATAGACGAAGCAGACATAATTTTGGACGATCACTTGCGCGCGTACCACGGCCGGATGGTGCGGTCCGCTTGACACGATTTCGCTCCAGCTCTGGAACGCGCGAAGCTCGTCCACGCGATCACCCAGACTGATTGGAGTTGCATCCAAGACCTGCGCTCTTGAAGCGGTATCCAGGAATCTAACTTCTGAGGCGACCAGCGTAGCAACCTTCGCCGCCTCCTCTGCTTTGAGGCCAACAGTTGCGATTAATTGATCGCGGTGCGGCTTGAGTTGTTTGTCTAGCGCTCGGAAGCTCATTCGGCTCGCTTAAGCTCTCGGCCCCTGAACCCAACCTCTCCTGCACGCGGGGAGAGGGAGACGGGCCGCAGCCGCGGCGGGTGAGGGGTAGTCACCACGCCTCGCGGCCGCGGGCCGGGCGGGCGGCGGAGGGTGCCGCATCAACTCCCTCGGCGGTGCGCTGGCGCTGCTCGGCCTCGTGCTTGTCGAACATCGCCTTGGCGGCGGCCTGACGCTTGGCGCTGAACTCGTCGCGATTGTCGCCGCACCATTGGAAGGAGGCTTCGCGCGGCCGGTTCGCACTGCTGAAATGCGGCATCACATAGCGGGTGTAGAGTTCGTAGGAGCGCTTGGTCGCGTCGAAATCGGCCCAGTTGTGCGCCTGCTGCAGGAAGACGCCGAACTTGCCCTGCTTATCCTGCAGGCGCTCGATCAGCGCGATCGCGTCGTCCGGGGTGCCGCAGACGCCGTATTTATTCTCGACGAACCATTCGAGCGGGTCCTCGCCCTTCGGCACGATGAAGCGCGGCTGGTTGTTGTTGAGATAGCCGAGGTAGCGTTCGAACCCCCAGCGCGCGT
>DATARH010000032.1:0-52836 GCA_036264235.1 Allostellaceae bacterium | reverse complement strand
GATTTCTCGCTTGCGCTCGCCGACCGCGTCTATGTGCTTGAAAAGGGTACGATCCGCTACAGCGGTCCGGCCGCCGAATTGCGCGACGACCACACGCTGCGCGACCGGCTGCTGGCGTTATAGCGCGACCCGAACCCAATCGCCCTCTGGTGACAACGCAGCGCCGCGCGCCGCACTCTGCTGGGCGAGCCGGTCTAAGTTCGCACCTTCATCGGCCAGTGCACAGGGCACGGTTTCGTTAGCGGCGTTGTGACGGACGAAGCGGAAGCGCGCTTCTCTCACTTCGCTCGCGCCCACCTCGACCTTCGCCATCATGCCGATCCAGTCTCCGTGTTGCCGGCCGCCATGCCCGGTGTGGAACGAGAAGCTGCCGAGCCCGTAGAAGATCGGCTTGCCGCGATAGACCTCGACCGGCAACGAATAATGCGGACCGTGGCCGATCACGATGTCGGCACCGGCATTGATCGCGGCATGGGCGATTTCCGTCATGTAGTCGAGCACCTCTTCGCCGAGGCCCCAATGGCACGACGCGACAACGAAATCGGCCCGATGGCGGAGTGCCGCGATGTCGTCACAGAACGCCGCGAGATAGTCGCGATCGGCCCAGGTCACCACAATCGGCGGCACCCCGGGCCGGTTCATCGGCGGCACCTCGGCCCGCGTCTTATGCGCCGGCACCTGATAAGCGGTGTGGCCGCGCAGTGCGGCAATGCCCGGCCCGCGCGCGGTCGCCTCGTGATTGGTCGGCCAGTACACCGAGCTGCGCTGCAGAAATCCGACACGAAGTCCGCCGCGCTCGACGATTGCTGGCGCCCGCGCCGCAGCGAGATCGGCGCCGGCCCCGGAATGGCCAATGCCGCGCCGGTCCAATTCGGCTACCGAGCCGAGGATCGCCGCCGCGCCATAATTGACGTTGTTGGCCAGCCCGACCGCCGCGATACCGCCATGGACCAGCGCCGCGCCGGCGATCTCCGGGTCGGCGAAGAACCCCTCATGCTCGACCGCGTGCCCGTCGGGCGGCTGATAGAGGCAGCATTCCAGATTGGCGAAGGCGAGATCGGAGGCGCGCAATTCGCCACCGATCCGGGCGAACGGTACGCGCGCGTCGTCGACATTCATCAAATTCACATCGCCGACGAGGATCAGAGAGGCCATGGCAATTTCCTGCTATTGCGAGCGCAGCGAAGCGATCCCGCTGAGATTGCTGCGCGGGCGCGCGTCTCGCAATGACCAGACGGGGGTGTTTCCCTCGGCCGCCGCTTCCGATTAAATCAGCGGCGGAGAACGCGGCAGCAGCGGAGCGCCGATGATCGATAAATTCGTCCATTCGGTGGCGGAGGCCCTAGCCGGTATCAAGGACGGCTCGACCGTCCTGATCGCCGGCTTCGCCCAGGTCGGCGAGCCGCGCGCGCTGATCGAGGGGCTGATCGAGCACGGCGCCAAGGACCTCGTTGTCGTCCACAACACTGCCGGGCGCGAACGCGAGGGCGTCGCGCGGCTGATCGGCGAGGGCAGGGTGCGCAAGATCGTCTGCAGCTTTGCCCGCAGCCGCGGCTCGGTGCTGTTCGAGGAGGTCTACGCCCGCGGCGAGATCGAGCTGGAGATCGTGCCGCAAGGCATCCTGGCCGAGCGCATCCGCGCCGCTGCCGCCGGCATCCCGGCGTTCTTCACCGCGACCGGCGCCGGCACCAAGCTCGCCGCAGGCAAGGAGGCGCGCACCTTCAACGGCCGCGAATACATCCTCGAACAGGCGATCTCCGGCGATGTGGCGCTGGTCGAGGCCTGGCGCGCCGACCGCTGGGGCAACCTCGTCTATCGCGACGCCGGACGGAACTTCAATCCGGTAATGGCGGCGGCCGCGCAGCTGACGATCGCGCAGACGCAGCATGTCGCCGAGCTCGGCGAATTGGGCCCGGAGGAGATCGTCACCCCTGGGGTCTTTGTCGACCGGATCGTCCACGTCGCAGCCGGAGACCCGCCGCTCAAGACGCTGGTTTAGGAACCCAAGCATGGCAGCAGCACAAGCCTGGCAGCCGCTCGACCGCAACCAATTGGCGGCGCGGGTGGCGCGAGACATTCCCGAGGGCTGGTCGGTCAATCTCGGCATCGGCATTCCGACATTGGTCGGCAACCACGTGCCGGCGGAACGCGAGGTCGTTTTCCACTCGGAGAACGGCATCTTCGGCATGGGGCCGGGGCCGAGTGCCGATCGGATCAATCGCTGGCTAGTCAACGCCAGCAGCCAGTACGTGACATTGCGCACCGGCGCCAGCTACATGAGCCATTCCGACAGCTTTGCGTTCGTCCGTGGCGGCCGTCTCGATTTATGCGTGCTCGGCGCCTTTCAAGTGGCGGAGAATGGAGACCTGGCCAACTGGGCGCGCTCGGACGACGACAATGCGCCGGCGATCGGCGGCGCGATGGACCTTGCCGCCGGCGCCAAGCGGGTCTGGGTCGTCATGGAGCACACGACCCGCAATGGCGAGCCGCGCCTCTTGCATCGCTGTACCTACCCCTTGACCGCACCCGGCTGCGTCAAGCGGGTCTATACCGAACTCGCGGTAATCGATGTTACGGAGCAGGGGTTTGCGGTCCGCGACATGGTCTCCGGCCTTTCCCTCGCCGAATTGCAGGCCCGCACGGGCGCCCAATTGCGCCAGGCCTGACCAATTGGAGCACTGAATGAAAAACACTGCCCCGGCCCATACCGGCCGCCATTTCCTGCAGATCCCCGGGCCGACGAATGTGCCGGACCGTGTGCTGCATGCGATGGGTATGCCGACGATCGACCATCGTGGCCCCGAATTCGCCGCCCTCGGTCAGGAGGTCGTCGCCGGCATGAAGCGGGTGTTTCAGACCGCCGGCACGGTGGTGATCTATCCGTCCTCCGGCACCGGCGCGTGGGAGGCGGCGCTGGTCAACACTCTGTCGCCGGGCGACCGGGTGCTGATGTTCGAGACCGGCCATTTCGCGACGCTGTGGCGGCAGATGGCGGCCAAGCTCGGCCTCGACATCGAATTCGTGCCGGGCGACTGGCGGCACGGCGTCGACCCGGCGCAGGTCGCCGAGAAACTCGCCGCCGACCGTGAGCACCGGGTCAAGGCGGTCTGCGTCGTCCATAACGAGACCTCGACCGGCGTCACCAGCCGCATCGGCGAGATCCGCGCCGCAATCGATGGTGAACGGCACCCGGCCTTGTTCATGGTCGACACGATCTCGTCGCTGGCCTCGATCGACTACCGCCACGACGAGTGGAAGGTCGATGTCACGGTCGGCGGTTCGCAAAAGGGGCTGATGCTACCGCCGGGGCTTGGCTTCAACGCCGTCTCGGAGAAGGCCCTCGCCGCCGGGAAGCAGGCGAAATCGACGCGCTCCTATTGGGATTGGCAGCCGATGCTGGAGACCGGGCACACCGGTTTCTTCCCGTACACGCCCGGCACCAACCTGCTCTATGGGTTGCGCGAGTCTCTGAAGATGCTGCTCGACGAAGAGGGGCTCGATCGCGTCTTTGCCCGCCATGCCCGCCACGGCGAGGCGACGCGGCGCGCTGTCGCCGGCTGGGGCCTCGATGTTCTATGCCAGGATCCGCGCGAGCACTCGAATTCGCTGACCGCCGTAGTGACCCCCGACGGCATCGATGCCGACCGACTGCGCGAGATCATCCTCGATGCTTACGACATGTCGCTCGGCACCGGGCTCGGGAAAATGAAGGGTAAGATTTTCCGCATCGGCCATCTCGGCCATTTCAACGATCTGATGCTGTGCGGCACCTTGTGCGGCGTCGAGATGGGGTTGCAGCGCGCCGGTGTCCCGCACAAGCCGGGCGGGGTCGCCGCGGCGCTCGAATATCTCGGCGCGGTTTAGGTCGAGGAGACGGACATGACCCCACAGCAGATCGAACAGGCCGCTGCCGCCCTCGCCGCCGCCCGCCGCGGTCAACCGACCCCGGAATTACCGGCGGCCGCGCGGCCGCAGTCCCGCGAGGACGCCTTCGCGATCCAGGATGCGGTGATGGCCAAGCTCGGCGAAAAGCCCGGCGGCTGGAAGGTCGGCGCGCTGCCCGATGGCAGCAATTTCGTCGCGCCGATCTACGCGTCCGCGGTGAAGCCGAGCCCGGCCTCGATGCCGGCGCGAGGCTTTCACGTGATCGGCATCGAATGCGAGATCGGTTTCCGCCTCAACCAGACGCTGCCCTCGCGCGCTCAGCCCTACAGCCGGGACGAGGTGCTGGCGGTCGCCTCGATGCATCCGACGATCGAGATCGTCGATTCCCGCTATGCCGATTTCCAATCGCTCGACCGGCTGCAGGTCCTGGCCGACAATTTCTCGAATGGCGGTCTCGTTTATGGCGGCGCCGCGTCGCGCTGGGAAGGGGTCGATCTCGCGCATCCGCCGATCGAGGTCACCGTCAACGGTAAGCCGTTCGCCGATTGCACGGGGCTGCGCGCCGGTAATCCGATCGATCTCTTGGTGACCGCGGTCAACGAGGTTCGCCGGCGCGGTGGCATTGCGGCCGGCACTTTCGTGACGACCGGTACCCATACCGGCATGGTATTCACCGAGCCCGCCGTGACGATCCGCGCCGATTACGGCCGGTTCGGAATCGTCGAGGTCTCGTTTCCGACCTGAGCGGCCCCCCGCCTAGCCGGCAACCGGCACCAGCGCCAGCTTGGCGCGGAAAATTTCCAACGCCTCCGCCAGATTCGCAGCCGCGCTCAGCCGCTGCCGCCCGAACAGAACGATGAATTCGGCCGTGCCGGAAGCCGGCGACGCCGATTTGATGATCGTATAGACGGCCGATTCATGGGTGTGGCGAAACACCGAGAACAGCGCCTGGCCGTCGCGGTGGTCGATCGCATAATCACGCCAGAGGCCGCGCGCGACATTCCGGCTGTAGAGCCCCAGCAGCTGGTTTAGCTCGGCACGGGTGAAATAGAGCGTGCGGCGCCGGTTCCGGTAGTTTCGAATAGGCAGTACGGTCGCGGTGTTGCCGCTCATTCGTTTCGTCGTTTCCAGCCCTTGTTACGGTATTTTGACGATTTCGGCGGTGCCGTCCAGTCGTCTCGTCGGCATCGGCTGCGGTCGATGGGCTGGATCGGCTGCGACCGGTTGCCGCCGTCCCGGACCGGGGCCCCTGGTTTGCCTCCCCTCGGCTGAGCGGATATGGTAGCCGCCCTTTCGATCGGCCGCTGCCGGAGCGTTTGTGAGCGACATCTTCCGTGAAATCGAAGAGGAACTGCGTCGCGACAACCTGCTCAAGCTGTGGAAGCAGTACGGCAAATACGTGATCGTCGCGGTCGTTTTGATCGTGCTCGCGGGCGGCGGGATCGCCGCTTGGCGCGACCACCAGGCATCCGAGCGCCGCGCGCAATCGGCCCGTTACAACTCCGCGCTCGCGCTGGCCCGCGAGGGCAAGGACGCCGATGCCGTCAAGGCCTTTACCGCGATCGGCAACGAAGGCGGCGGCTATGGTGTACTGGCCGCGTTCGAGGAGGCCGAATTGCTCGCGAAATCGGGCGACCGCAAAGGCGCCGCCGCGGCCTACGACCGGATCGGCGGCTCGTCGAGCTACGACACAGAGCTTCGCGATATGGCCACGCTGCTTTCGGTAATGCAGTCGCTGCCCGATGGCGATCCGCCAGCTCTTCTGAAGCGGCTGGAGCCGCTGGCCGCCTCCGGCAACCCGTTTCGCCCGACCGCGCTCGAATTGACCGCGGCGGTGCGGCTGAAATCCGGCGACAAGACCGGCGCGCTGCAGCTCTATCGCAACCTTGCCGACGATTTGGGCGCGCCGCAGGGCGTCCGCGCCCGCGCCGCGGAAATGGCCGCCGCTCTCGCTTCCTAGCCCCAATCTAGATCCCAAACTCGGACAAGCACATGAACCGACGCGATTTCGCCGCGCTGCTGCTCGCCTCGCTGGCGCCGGCCGGCTGCAGCCTGCTGGGCGAAAAAAAGGCGAGGCTGCCGGGCGAACGCATCTCGGTGCTTGGGCTGGAACACCGCTATCAGCCCGATCCGGCGATTGCCGGTAAGCCGGTCACGCTGCCGGCCGCGATCGTCAATCCCGATTGGCCGCAGCCCGGCGGCGACACCACGCACACAATGCAGCATCTATCTCTGCCGGACCGGACGAACCAGGCGTGGAGCGCCAGCATCGGCGAGGGTTCCGGGCGGTACACCAAGGTCATGTCGCAGCCGGTGGTCGCCAAGGGGCGGGTCTTCGCGATGGATGGCGGCGTCCAGCTCAGCGCCTACGATGCCGGAACCGGCAGCCGGTTCTGGAGCGTCGACCTGAAACCGGAGGAGCTGCGCGGCAACGGCTTCGGCGGCGGTCCGTCCTTCGCGAATGATCGGCTCTATGTTTCGACCGGCTACGCCCAGGTCCTGGCGCTCGATCCGGCCGATGGCAAGGTGATCTGGCGCAAGGGGCTGTCGGCCCCGATCCACAGCGCTCCCACCGTTCGCGACAACCGCGTCTTCGTTGTCACCGTCGAAAACGAGCTGAACGCGCTGTCGGCGGAGGACGGGCGCAAGCTGTGGTCGCACAATGGCATCCCCGAGCCGGCCGGTCTGCTCGGCGGCGCCAGCCCGGCGGCCGATAGCGAAGTCGTCGTCGTCGCCTACAATTCGGGTGAACTGTTCGCGCTTCGAGTCGAGAACGGCCGAGTGATCTGGTCCGACAATCTCGCCTCGCAGCGCGGGCCGAGCGCCGTCGCGGCGCTCGCCGACATCCATGGACGGCCTGTCATCGACCGCGACCGCGTCGTCGCGGTCAGCCATAGCGGGCGCATGGTGTCGATCGACCTGCGCCGCGGCGACCGCGTCTGGGAACAGGACATTTCCAGCAGTCACCAACCATGGGTCGTCGGCGATTACGTCTTCGTTCTGGCCAATGACAACGAGCTTCTGTGCCTGACCCGCGCCGACGGCAAAACCCGCTGGGTCGCGCCGTTGCCGCGCTACGAGGACGAGAAGGCGAAATCCGATCCGATCCGCTGGGCCGGCCCGGTGCTTGGCGGCAATCGGCTGATCGCGCTGTCCTCGCTTGGCCAGGCAATGACGGTCTCACCCCTTACCGGCGAGCCCGGCACCAGCCAAGACATGTCGGCCGGCGGCTATCTCGGGCCGGTGATTGCGAACAACACGCTTTATTTGCTGACCGACAACGCCGATTTATCCGCCTATCGCTGATTGCGGTCGCGAGGGCGGTAGAACCGGATGAGCTTTACGGCCGTGATCGTTGGCCGGCCGAATGTCGGCAAGTCGACGCTGTTCAACCGCCTCGCCGGGCGGCCGCTGGCGATCGTCGACGACACGCCGGGAGTAACGCGCGATTGGCGCGAAGGTGAGGGTCACATCGCCGATCTCGCCTTTCGGGTGATCGATACCGCCGGCCTCGAGGATGCGGCGCCGCTAACCCTTGCCGGGCGCATGCGCGCCGGCACCGAGCGCCTGCTGGCCGAGGCCGACGTCGCGCTCCTCGTGGTCGACGCGCGCGACGGCCTGACCGAGGCCGACCGGCATTTCGCGCGGGGCTTGCACCGCAGCGGCCGTCCGGTGGTTCTTGTCGCCAACAAGGCCGAGGGGCGGGCGGCGCTCGCCGGTGTCGGCGAGGTGCATGCGCTCGGCTTCGGCGATCCCGTAGCGATCTCGGCCCAGCATGGCGAGGGCATGGGCGAGCTGTACGAGGCGCTGCTGCCGTTTGCCGGCGATCGCGACGCGGTTGAAGCTGACGCAGAGAAGGCGCCGCGGCCGCTTCATCTCGCGATTGTCGGTCGGCCGAATGTCGGCAAATCGACGCTGCTGAACCGGCTTATCGGCGAGGAGCGGGTGCTGACCGGGCCGGAGCCGGGCATCACTCGCGACGCGATCGCGGTCGAGTGGTCCTGGCGCGGCCGGCCGATCCGGCTGTTCGACACCGCCGGGCTGCGCCGCCGCGCGCGAATCGAGGAAAAACTGGAGCGCCTTTCGGCCGGTGACACATTGCGCGCGATCCGCTTCGCCGACACCGCGGTCCTCGTGCTCGATGCGCTGCAGCCGCTCGAGCGCCAGGATCTGACGATCGCCAATCTGGTCGCCGAGGAAGGTCGCGCGCTGGTTCTGGCGCTGAACAAATGGGATGCCGTGACGGATCGTGACGCGGCGTTGAAGCGGCTGCGCGAGCGCCTTGAAACCTCGCTGCCGCAACTGCAGGGCTTGGCGGTGGTTCCGGTGTCGGCGCTGGCCGGAAGCGGTGTCGAATCGCTGATGAAAGCGGTGCTCGGCGCCGATACGGTATGGAACACGCGGGTTCCGACTGGCGCGCTGAATCGCTGGCTCGCGGCGATCCAGGAACGTCACCCGCCACCGCTGGTCCGTGGGCGCCGGCTGCGCTTGCGTTACGTCACCCAGGTCAATACCCGGCCCCCGAGCTTCGCGCTGTTCGCGTCGCAGCCGGGCGAGCTGCCGGAATCGTACCGGCGCTACCTGGTCAATGCGCTGCGCCAGCATTTCACACTGCCCGGCACGCCGATCCGCATGATGCTGCGCAAGGGCGATAATCCCTACGCACGGGATTGAGTCCCTGCCTGTGTGCTTGAAGACGCAACGAGTCCGGATTACCTTGATGAGATGAGCGACGAACGCGGCGATCTGGTCCTAGAGCACCTCGGGGCGATCCGGACAGACATCGCGGATTTGTAATCTTCGGTCGTCGAAGTCAAGGAGCGCCTTGGTCTCCTCGAAGAGCAATACGCGAGTCTTTCGCGGCGCGTCGACCGGATCGACGGTCGGCTTGACCGCATCGAGCGTCGCCTCGATCTCGTCGAAGTCTGAAGCAATATTCTAGCGTTGGAGTAACTCCGCGGCGGTGACGATCTCGCCGTTGCGCTCGCATGCCGGCACCGCCAGTTCGATGAAAGCCGGAGCAACGCTCTCCGGCGGCGGTACCGTTTCCGGATTTTCGCCGGGAAAGATGCGGGCGCGCAGCCGGGTGCGGACGGTGCCGGGGTCGATCAGGTTGACGCGCACCCGGGCGCGGCCAAGTTCGCCGGCATAGATCTTCACCAAGGTTTCGAGACCAGCCTTGCTGACCGCATAGGCGCCGTAATAGGGCATCGGCTGGCGCGCGAGTTCGCTGGTGACGAAAATCGCGCGACCGTCCTCGGCAGCGCGCAACAGCGGGTCCATCGCCCGGATGAGACGCCAGTTCGCCATCAGGTTCAGCTCGAGCACTTCGCTCCACACCGCCGGCTCCATGTGGGGCAGGGGTGTGAACACGCCGAATTCACCGGCATTGCCGACCAGGATGTCGAGCCGACCGTACCGCTGGTACAGCGCCGCCGCCAGTTCATCGATCTTGATGAAGTCGCGCAAATCGAGCGGCACGAGCGTCGCGCTGCCTCCTGTGGCGCGGACCCGGTCGTCGGTTTCTTCGAGCCCGCCGACGGTGCGCGCCGCGAGCACAACGTGCGCGCCCTCGCGCGCGAAGGTCTCGGCAACGGCGGCGCCGATGCCGCGCGAGGCGCCGGTGATCAGCGCGATCTTGCCGGCGAGACGGCCAGCCATCGGTGAGGTGAATTTAGGCGGTTTCGGCGAGCAGCGACAATTGCACCGACACCTTGCCCTCGTCGGCGTCGGCGAGCCGGATCGGGTAGTCGCCGGTGAAACAGGCGTCGCAGAATTGCGGCCGCGACGCGACGCGTCCGTCCTCGCCCATCGCGCGGTAGAGACCCTCGATCGAGATAAAGGCGAGGCTGTCGACGCCGATGAATTTCGCCATCTGCTCGAGATCGTACTGTGCCGCCAGCAACTGATCACGCGACGGCGTCGCGATGCCGTAGAAGCACGGGAACGAGGTCGGCGGGCTCGAAATCCGCATATGCACTTCGTGGGCGCCGGCGTGGCGCACCATTTCGACGATCTTGGTCGAGGTGGTGCCGCGCACGATCGAATCGTCGACCAGGATCACGCGCTTGCCTTTGAGATCGGCGCGGTTGGCATTGTGCTTCAGGCGCACACCGAGGTGGCGGATCTGGTCGGTCGGCTCGATAAAGGTGCGGCCGACATAATGGTTGCGGATGATGCCGAGCTCGAATGGCAGCCCGGCCTCGGAGGCGTAACCGAGCGCCGCCGGTACACCGGAATCGGGCACCGGCACGACGATGTCGGCCTCGACCGGCGACTCGCGCGCCAATTCGCGGCCGATCCGTTTGCGCGCCTCATAGACGCTCTGGCCTTCGAGCACGCTGTCGGGCCGCGCGAAGTAGATGTATTCGAAAACGCAGAGCCGCTTCGGCACCTTGGTGAACGGCTTGATGCTGCGCACCCCGCCGGCGCCGATGATCACGATTTCGCCGGGTTCGACATCGCGCACGAAATCGGCGCCGATGATGTCGAGCGCGCAGGTCTCCGAAGTGACAATCCACGCATCCGCCAGTTTGCCCAGCACGAGCGGCCGCACGCCCAACGGATCGCGCACGCCGATCACCGCATCCTGCGACAGCGCGACCAGCGAGTAAGCGCCCTGCACCTGACGCAGCGCGTCGATCAGCCGGTCGACGACCGTGTCTTTGAGGCTGGTCGCGATCAGGTGGACGATGACTTCGGTGTCGCTGGTCGACTGGAACAGGCTGCCGCGGCGCACCAATTGCCGCCGCAGCTGATAATTGTTGGTCAGGTTGCCGTTGTGGCAGATCGCCAGTCCGCCGAATTCGAAGTCCGCGAATAGCGGCTGGATGTTGCGCTGCGCCACCTCGCCAGTCGTCGCATACCGGTTATGGCCGATCGCCGAATTGCCGCGCAGGCGGTCGATCACATCCTTCGAGCTGAAATTATCGCTGACGAGCCCCGGGCCGCGATGCGCGCTGAACTGTTCGCCGTCATAGGCGACGATGCCGGCCGCTTCCTGGCCGCGATGCTGCAGCGCATGCAGTCCGAGCGCGGTCAGCGCCGCCGCGTCGGGATGGCCATAAATCCCGAACACGCCGCATTCTTCGTGAAAACGGTCCGCATCAGCGTCGCCGCCCGTCAGCATCCGCCGTCCCTGCAATCGCTCGCCCGCGCCTGACTTATATGGGGATTCCCGGCCGCTGTTGCGAGTGGTTGCGGCCGGGCTTCGCCGGGGCGCGGCCGCGTCATCGGCTCTGATTGTCGAACAGCTGGTTGAGCCGCTTCTGCTCGCCCGGTCGATAGGCCGGGGTCGCCGCCGGCTGGTCCGGTTTGGCAGCTTGTACCGGCGTTGGGTTGACCAGGGCGCCGGCGGCCTTTTTGGCCAGTTCCTCGCCGACCGCTTTGGCGTCGATCGTCCTGATGATTTCGTCGGCCGCGCCGGCATTGCGGAATTTCAGCTGCTCGGGCAGGAACACCTTCAATTCGTCGGCGCCCCAATGCAGGTAGGGCGTGCTTTTCGCCTGCTGCACCCAGACTGGCCGGTCGTCCTTGGCGACCGCGGCGTCGAGCAGCAGATAGGCGAGCGAGACGATCAGCACCCCGCGCGCGACGCCAAAGACGAAGCCGAGCGTGCGGTCGATCGCCGATAGCGAACTGGTCCGCACATAACGGGCGATGATGCTGGTGATGATCGTCAGGATGACCAGACTGATGACAAACAGGCCGAACCCGGCGATCAGCTGCGACAGCAGCGGGTTCTTGACCATCGGGTCGATCACCGCGAAGGCTGCGCCGAAACCGCGCAGGGTAACGAAGGCGGCGCCGACCCAGGCTACGATCGACAGCGCCTCGCGCACGAAACCGCGGGCGAAGGCAAAGATCGCCGACAGCACGATGACGGCGACGACGCCGATATCGAGCGGGTTCATCGCGCCACCGCCATGCCGGCTGTGGCCGGATGCCGGCGCGGTGCCGGCGCAAGCCGGGTGACGAGTTCGCTCAAATGCGCGATCGGCTGCGTCCGCAGCCCCTCGGCCTTGCGGCCGGCCCGCTGCGGCGGCGCCCATGCCTCGGCAAAGCCGAGCTTAGCCGCCTCCTTGAGGCGGGATTCCGCATGCGAGACCGGCCGCACCCGGCCGGACAGTCCGATCTCGCCGAACACGACGCTCTCCGCCGGAACCGGCACCTCGGTTAGCGCCGAGACCAGCGCTGCCGCCACCGCAAGGTCGGCGGCGGGTTCGACGATGCGCAGCCCGCCTGCGACATTGAGATAAATGTCGTTGGCGCCGACTGACAGCCCGCAGCGCGCGTCGAGCACGGCGAGGATCATCGCCAGCCGCGTCGAATCCCAACCGACGACGGCGCGCCGCGGCGTGCCGAGCAGGGCAGGGGCGACCAGGGCCTGGATTTCCACCAGCAACGGGCGGGTACCCTCCATTCCGGCAAACACTGCGGAGCCCGCGATGGCACCCGCCGCATCGTCACCGGCTTCGCCGCTGGCGCGGTCGGCGAGGAACAGCGCCGACGGGTTGGCGACCTCGACCAAGCCCTTGTCGCTCATCTCGAAGACGCCGATCTCGTCGGAGGCGCCGAACCGGTTCTTGACCGCCCGCAGGATGCGGAAATGGTGGCCGCGCTCACCTTCGAAATAGAGCACGGTGTCGACCATGTGCTCGAGCACGCGCGGCCCGGCGATCAGCCCTTCCTTGGTCACATGGCCGACCAGCACCAGCACGAAGCCGCGGCTCTTCGCCAGCCCGATCAGCTCCTGCGCCGCGCCGCGCACCTGGCTGACGGTGCCCGGCGCGCTGTCTAGCGTGTCGAGATACATTGTCTGGATCGAGTCGATCACGACGAAATCGGGAGCGCCGACCGCGTCCAGCGAGGCGACGATGTCGCGCACGCTGCTCGCCGCCGCGAGCCGCACCGGCCGGTTCGCGATGCCGAGCCGCTCGGCCCGCAACCGCACCTGGTCGATCGCTTCCTCGCCGGTGATATAGGCGGCGGCGCCGCCGTGGCCGGCGAGCGCGGCCGCGACCTGCAGCAGCAGAGTCGATTTGCCGATCCCGGGATCGCCGCCGACCAGGATCGCCGATCCGGCGACGAGACCGCCGCCACAGACCCGGTCGATCTCGCCGATCCCGGTCTTGCGCCGCGGCGGGCTGTCGGCGGCGCCGCGTAGCCCGACAAAATCGAGCGCCCGCCCGCCACGCCCGCCGCCGCGTGCGCCGCTGGTCTGGCCGAGACCCTTCGGGGCGCTGGCGCGCGGCACCTCCTCGACCAAGCTGTTCCAGGCGCCGCACGCCTCGCAGCGCCCAGCCCATTTCGGATGCACCGCGCCGCATTCCTGACAGGCAAATCGGGACTGTGACTTGGCCATTAGCGGGCCACCGATTTCATGCGGCGCGGACTTCCATCTCGATCGGACCCTCGGCGCGGCCGTGGACGAACTGGTCGACATAGGGGTTGTCGGTGCGGTCGATTTCCGCCGTCGGCCCCTGCCAGATGATCCGCCCCTTGTGCAGCATTGCGATGCGATCGGCAATCTTGCGGGCGCTGACCATGTCGTGGGTGATCGACACCGCGGTGGCGCCGAGCTCGCGCACGCATTTGATGATCAGGTCGTTGATGACGTCGGCCATGATCGGGTCGAGCCCCGTCGTCGGCTCGTCGAAGAAGATGATCTCGGGTTCGGCGGCGATCGCGCGCGCCAGCGCGACGCGCTTCTGCATGCCGCCGGAGAGCTCGGCCGGGCTCAATTGGCCGACCGCTTCGCCGAGCCCGACCGCAGCGAGTTTTTCGAGCGCGATCCGGCGCGCCTCGTCGCGATCGGCACCGCGGCCTTGGATCAGTCCGAAGGCCACGTTCTGCCAGACCGTCAGCGAATCGAACAACGCGCCACCCTGGAACAGCATGCCGAATTTGCGCATCAACGTCTCGCGCTGGGCGCGGGTCATCCCGACCGTCTCGACCCCATCGATGCGAATCGACCCGGCTTCTGGCCGCAGCAGGCCGAGGATGCATTTGATCAGCACCGACTTGCCGGTGCCGGAGCCGCCGATGATCACTAGGCTCTCGCCGGCCGCGCAATCGACATCGATGCCGTCGAGCACCACCTTCGGCCCGAACGACTTCTTGACGCCGCGCACCGAGATTTTGGGTGTGGTTCCCTGGGTCATTTGGCGAAGAACGCCGCGGTCAGCACATAGTCGAGCAACAGGATCAGGATCGAGGCCGAGACCACCGCATAGGTCGTCGCCTGCCCGACCCCGGCGGCGCCGCCGCGCGAGTGGTAGCCGTGATAGCAGCCCATCAGCGTCACGACGAAACCGAACACCGAGGCTTTGATCAGCCCGGAGACGACATCCATCGTCTCCAGATGCTGCCCGGTCTGGGTCAGGTAGCTGCTCGGATTGAAGTTGAGCTTGTAAGTGCCGACGAGAAACCCGCCGAAGATGCCGATGATGTCCGCCACCAACACCAGGAACGGCAGCGCCACCAGCCCGGCAACCAGGCGCGGCAACACCAGATAGCGCAACGGGTCGGTCGACAGCGTCGTCAGCGCATCGATCTGGTCGGTGACCCGCATCGTGCCGATCTCGGCCGCCATCGCGGCGCCGACCCGGCCTGCGACCATGAGGCCGGCGATGACCGGCCCCAATTCGCGTGTGACCGACAGCACGACGACCGTGGCGACCGCGCTCTCCGCGTTGAACCGGCTGAACCCGGTATAGGATTGCAGCGCCAACACCATGCCGGTGAAGACCGCAGTCAGGCCGACGACCGGCAGCGAGAAATAGCCGATATCGACGATCTGCCGCAGGATGCGGCGCGGGTAATAGGGCGGCGTAAAGCCTGCGCCGAGCGACTGGCCCGCGAAGATCACGATCCGGCCGGTGACCGCCAGAAACGCCAAAAACGTCGCGCCGATCGGGGCGAGGAAGTTGGTCATTCTGGCGCCGCCCCGCGATAGACGCGATGATACCGCCGGCCGAGCGCGGTCAGGATCTCGTAGCCGATCGTTCCGGCATCGGCCGCCGCCTCGTCGACGCCGTACTCGCCGCCGAGCAGTTCGATCGCGGCGCTAGGATGGAGCAGCGCCGGGTCGACCGCGGTGACATCGAAGCTGGCGAGGTCCATCGATACCCGTCCGACCAGAGGAACGCGCTGGCCGCCGATCCGGCCGCACCCGCGATGGCTGAACGAGCGCAGCCAGCCATCGGCGTAACCGACCGTGGCCGTCGCGAGACGGCCTGGCCCCGCCATCACATGCGCGGCACCGTAGCCAACCGACTCACCCCCGTCAATTTCGCGGATTTGCAGGATTTTTGCGGTCAGCCGCACCACCGGGCGCATTGGATTTTGGGTGCCCGGCTGCGGGTTCACCCCGTACAGCGCGGCGCCGGGACGGACGAGATCGAAATGATAGTCCGGCCCGAGAAAAATGCCGGAGGAGGCGGCGAGGCTCGCCGGCACATTGGACAATTTTGCCCGCGCCGCGATGAAGCGCGCAAACTGCGCCTCGTTGCGCGCGTGCTCGGGTTCGTCGGCGCAGGCGAGGTGACTCATCACCGCCCGCCAGGCGATCGCTGGCGGTTTCCGCACCAGCTTCTCGAATTCCCGCGCGCTCAGTCCCAGCCGCGACATGCCGGTATCGATATGCAGGATCGCACTGCCCCTCTCCCGCAGTGCGGGAGAGGGTGGCTGAGGCCGCAGGCCGAAGCCGGGTGAGGGTGTTGCCGCGCTGCCGCCCTCACCCTCCCATCGCTGACGCGATGGGTCCCGCCCTCTCCCGCGGCGCAGGAGAGAGACTAAACTTGCCCACTCCTCCACCTGCCCCGGATGGTTGAGCACCGGGATTAGGGCGTGTGTGGCGAATTCGGGCGCGGTGCCGGGCAGGGGGCCGTTCAAGATCGCGATTTCAGGATCGGTGCCGACCGCCGCCCGGAGTGCAATTCCTTCATCGAGCGTGGCGACGAAGAATATCCGGCAGCCGGCCTTGTGAAGCGCGCTGGCAACCGCCGCCGCCCCCAAGCCATAGCCGTCGGCCTTGACGACGGCGGCGCATTGCGCCGGCGCGGCCTTGCCGGCCAGCAGCCGCCAATTGGCGACAACGGCGCCGAGATCGATCTCGAGAACGGCGCCGGCTCGGGCAGCGGGATCAGCAGGGGTCACGCTGCGGCGAATTAGGCTAGTACTGCGCTTCCGGCAAGTGGTCGGGGCCGATGAAATCCTCGAACTTCGTCGTCTCCGGCTCGAAATGCAGCTTCACCGTGCCGATCGGGCCGTGGCGCTGCTTGGCGATGATGATGTCGGCGGTGCCGTAGGTGATCTCGCAGCGTTCCTTCCAGCGCTCGTAGCGGTCGTTGAATTTGTCGTCCGCCTCGTCCGGCCGGCGGATCGGCTCCGAGCGCGACAGGTAATACTCCTCGCGGAAGATGAACATCACGACATCGGCGTCCTGCTCGATCGAGCCGGACTCGCGCAAATCCGCCAGCTGCGGCCGCTTGTCCTCGCGCTGCTCGACGGCGCGCGACAGTTGCGACAGCGCCAGCACCGGCACCTCGAGCTCCTTGGCGATCGCCTTCAGGCCGCGGGTGATGTCGGAAATCTCCTGCACCCGGTTCTCGATCGCCCGCGTGCCGGTCGCCGGCCGCAACAACTGGAGGTAATCGACCACGATCAACCCGAGCCCCTGCTGCCGCTTCAGCCGTCGCGCCCGAGTCCGCAGCGCCGAGACCGAGAGGGCCGGGGTGTCGTCGATGTAGAGCGGCACCTGCGACAGACGCGTGCTGGCGGCGACGAATTTATCGAAATCCTCACGACCGACATCGCCGCGCCGGATGCGGTCGGAGGCTACGCCCGATTCCTCGGCGAGCAGCCGCGTCGCAAGCTGCTCGGCCGACATTTCGAGCGAGAAGAACGCGATCACCGCGCCGTCCTCGGCGGGAAGGTTGACGTCTCTTCGTCCATCCGGGCCAACGGCGGCGCGGTGATTCTTAGCGGCGTAAAACGCGATGTTGGTGGCGAGCGCGGTCTTTCCCATCGACGGCCGACCGGCGACGATGATCAGGTCGGACGGATGCAGCCCGCCGAGCTTCTTGTCGAGATCCTTGAAACCCGAGGCGACCCCGACAGTGCGGCCGTCCCGCTTGTAGGCCGCGGCAGCCATATCGATCGCGGCTTTCAGCGCGACTCCGAACTCGCGCAGCCCGCCTTCAGCGTCACCGGTCGTCGCCAGTTCGAACAGCTTTGCCTCGGCGCGCTCGATCTGCTCGGTCGCGGGATTGTCGAGATCGTGGCGGTAGGCGTCGGTGACGACGTCCTGACCGATCGTGATCAGCTCACGACGCAGATGCAGGTCGTGAATCGTGCGCCCGTAATGCTCGGCATTGATGATCGTCACCGCCGAGGCGGCGAGGCGGGCGAGATAGGCGGCGCCGCCGATCTCGGCCAGCGCGCCGTCCTGGTCGAACAGGTTCTTCAGCGTGACCGCGTTGGCGATCTGGCCGCGTTCGATCAGCTTGGCGATCGCGGCATAGATGCGGCCGTGCACCGCGTTGGCAAAATGCTCGGCGAGCAGGAATTCGGTGACGCGGTGATAGGCCGCGTTGTTGATCAGCATCGCGCCGAGCAGCGCCTGCTCCGCTTCCGTGTTGGCCGGCGGCAACGGCACCCCTGCGTCGGCCTCGGCGGGATCGCGCAGCGGGGTGACGCGGGCGGCTGATTCCATCTGGTGAGATTAGCACCCGGCCGACCCGGGTCGTCGGGCGAAAGCATCCCCAGCCCTGTGGAACGTGGGGATCGTCTGATGCGCCGCGATAACGACCCGAATCAGGCCGCTCGGTCGGCCTCGCGTGGGGGACCCAGGCCCGTATGCTCGCGTTCCCAATCGACCATGTAGTCGCGGGTCCGGGGCACCGCGTCCATAGTGTTTGCCAGTTGCATCTGAAAGACGAGGTGGCCCTGGCGGCGAAAGGCCAGCTCGGAGCCGGTCAGGTACAGCTCCCACATCCGGCAGAAGCGCTCGTCGTAGAGCGCCCGGATGCGGTCGCGGTTCTGCTCGAAGCGGACCCGCCAGGCCCGCAGCGTGTCGGCATAGTGCAGCCGCAGGATCTCGATGTCGGTGATCCACAACCGCGCCCGCTCGACCGCCGGCGTTACTTCCGAAAGCGCCGGCGAATAGCCCCCGGGGAAGATGTATTTGCGCATCCACGGATTGGTCGAACCCGGCCCGTCCATGCGGCCGATATGATGCAGCAGCGCGACGCCGTCCGGGTTGAGCATCGACTTCAGCTGGGTGAAAAATTGCCCGTAGTGGTTCACCCCGACATGCTCGAACATGCCGACCGAGACGATGCGGTCGTACTGGCCGCGCTCCTCGCGGTAGTCGCGCAGGAAAAAGCGCACGCGGTCTGACAGTCCGGCGGCGGCGGCGCGGCGCTGCGCGACCGCGTGCTGCTCCGCCGACAGGGTCAACCCGGTGACGTCGACATCCCATTCAGTGGCGAGATAAAGCGCCATCCCGCCCCACCCGCAGCCGATATCGAGCACCTTGTCGCCGGGCCGCAGCAGCAGCTTCGCGGCGATGTGCCGCTTCTTGTTGAGCTGCGCGTTGTCAATATCGTCGTCCGGGCCGCGGAAATAGGCGCAGGAATATTGCCGGTCGCGGTCGAGGAACAATTCGTACAGTTGATCCGACAGGTCGTAATGATGCGCCACATTTCGCCGTGCCCGCGGCATTGGGTTGTACTGCCGGAACCGGCGCGTCAGCCGGGCCCCATATTCACCCAGCCGCAGCAGCTGCGACGACGCGCCTTGGTGGTTAAGAACCATCAGCTCAAGGAAATCGTAGAGCGTGCCCTCCTCGATCGTCAGGGTGCCGTCCATATAGGCCTCGGGCACCCGCAGCTTCGGCCGGTAAAGCAGCTTCCAGTTGAGCGCCGGATCGTGCAGCCGGACGGTCACCGCCGGGCCGGGCGCCCCCTCGAAGAGGTGCCGCTGACCCGCCGCGTCCACGAGCGTGAGACGGCCAATGCGTACCATATCGGCGATTGCGCGCGCGAGTAGCATGGACGCTACTTTTCGGTAGATACTCGCGCGAATACAAGTGGGTGAGGCAGTTTTTTTCCACGTTTTACAATATAGGTTAAATTGGCGGTGCGGCTATGCCGCCGGGGCCTCGCTTTCGGTCGGAGCGGGTGCTGCCGGTTCCTCGTCCTCGTCGCGCACCCTCAACGGGTCGATGCCAGCCTCTTGCATCTTCGCTTCTTCCTCCGACTGGGCGACGTTGACACGAATCCCGACCGCAACCTCCGGATGAAGCGCGACCCGCACCCGATGGATGCCGAGCGTCTTGATCGGCCGGTCGAGCACGATTTGCCGTCGCTCGACGGTGAATCCGGCGGCGGTCACCGCGTCGGAAATGTCGCGCGCCGCCACCGAGCCATAGAGCTGGCCGCTTTCGCCGGCCTGCCTGACCAGCACGACCATCGTCCCTTCGAGCTTGGCACCGACCTCATCGGCCTCGCCCTTGCGCTTCAGGTTGCTGGCCTCGAGCTGGGCCCGCTGGTTTTCGAAATAGGCGAGGTTCTCCTTGGTTGCGCGCAGCGCCTTTTTCTGCGGCAACAGGTAGTTGCGGGCGTAGCCGGGCCGCACTTTGACGACCTGCCCCATCTGGCCGAGCTTTTCGACCCGTTCCAGCAAAATCAGTTCAACCATCGATCGTTCCTCCAGAAGGGGCGAGGCGCCGGCGCAGGCCGAGCCAATTCTCCAACAGGCCGAGCACCGCGACCGCGAGGAGCGGCCAGCCGAACACTCCGGACATTGTATAGAACGCGACCAGCGCCGGCACCGGATTGGCCAATCTCCGCGCCGCCACGTGCAGAACCGCGAGCCCAGCCAGGCAGAATGGCAGAAACAGCGCGATCATCACATTGACCCCGATAAAGCGGGCTGCGCCGCCGACCAGCGTCGCTGCGGCGGCGCCGCCGAGCAGGATCGCCAGCCAGGAGGGCAGCGTCAGCGCCGCGAGATCGGGGGAGGGCCGCCAATTGCCGCCGAACCGGACCAGGAGCCCCTGCGCCAACACAGCATTGACGACCGCCATCATCATCCACGACAGCGCGATCGTGCCCGGGACGATGCCGGCGATCGTTGCGGCGACGGCGTCGCGGTCCGGCAGCGGCCGCGCGGTGAGCCGGTCGAGCGCGTGCCCGACAATCCCGGTCAGCGTCGCCTGCAATCCGTCCGGCCCGCCCATCAGCACAATCGCCGCCGCCATACCGGCAAGCGCCAGCAGGGTCAGCCCGGCGACCAGCAGGCCGGGCGGGTACCAAACAACGCTGCGATCCGCGTCAGGCCGCGCCAAAAGCGCCTGCCGCACCAGGAGAACCACCGGTGCCGCGTTCAGCACCGCGAACAGGATCGCGCCGGTGACATCGCTGACCGCCAACATCACGGCGACGGCCGAAACCCCGGCAACCGCCGCGGCGCCGGTGCCGAGCCACAGCCCGGCAAGGAACAGCGGCAGTTGCGTCAGATAAACCAGGATCAGCGCGCCGGGCGAGCCGATCAGCACGGCCAGGTACAGGCAGGCGCCGGCCAGACCGCAGCCGATCGCGGCCGCAATCATTGCGATCCGAGTCATCGGGATCGTCCGTGCTTGCGCTATTTCACCATGTACGGCAACAGGCCGAGAAACCGGGCCCGCTTGATCGCCTGGGCCAGTTCCCGCTGCCGCTTCGTCGAGACGGCGGTGATCCGGCTCGGCACGATCTTGCCGCGCTCCGAGATGAAGCGCTGCAAGAGGCGCACGTCCTTGTAATCGATCTTGGGCGCGTTCGGACCCGAGAACGGGCACGATTTACGCCGCCGGAAGAACGGCCGGCGGGCGGGACCGCCGCCGCGGCCGGAGGAACCCTGACCTTCCCGTTGACCTTCCATCTAGGCCTCCGTCGTCTCGGCGACCGCAGCGCGCTCCGGCACCGCAACCGGTTCCGCGGGCGGCCCCTCGCCACCCTCACGTGGCTCATAGCGGTCACGGTCGCGGCGCGGCCGATCTTCTCGGCTGCCACGGCTCTGCATGACAGGTGAGGGGCCTTCCTCGAGCTTGTCGACGCGGATCGTCAGATACCGCAGCACGTCCTCGTTGATCCGCATCGTGCGCTCCATCTCGGTCACCGCGGCCGGCGGCGCGTCGATGTTGAACAGCACGTAATGGCCTTTGCGGTTCTTGTTCATCCGGTAGGACAGGTTGCGCAGCCCCCAATATTCGCGCTTTTTGATCTCGCCGCCCTGATCGGCGATCAATTGCGTGAAGGTGTCGGCGAGGGCATCGACTTGGGCGCCGGAGATGTCCTGGCGCGCAATGAATACGGTCTCGTAGAGCGACAAATTATATACCCCTTGTGGATCGTTGGCCGCCCGGCGCCCCACAATGCTGATGGGCCGCCCGGGCAATAGCCGGCCCGGGATCGCTGCCCGTCGGCCGGCAAGGGAAGCAGCGAATATAGTCAACCGCGCCAACTGCGCAAGCGACAGCCGCGATCCATCGCGATCGCGCAGGGTGACCTTCGGTATTCGACGGCAGGACGCGCTGGGGAGGGCGCGCTGCTGCCGAGGCGCGATAACGCGGTGGCGGCGGTCTAGGCCACCTTTTCCGGCCGTTCGCAGGCCGGTGCGAAGCGATCCGCAGCCTCACGAGCACCTGCGACGCGCGCCGCCAGCCGCTCGAAGCGGTCGGCCAGACCCAGCAGTTCGTTGCGCGCGTCACTGAACCGTAACCGTACCGCCAGGCACCGCATCCGCTCCGCGGTAGCCCGATATGCCTCAGCCTTTGCACTCACTGATTCGCGACCCATTCCCCCACCTATGCTTGATCACTCCCCGGACGCGTGAACGGCGCTGGCACGGCAATGGTTCCCGCATCGGTGGATTACCGGGCTTTGCTGCTCCCGCTTGGAGCTAGTGAGCCGGATTCTACCGAATTTAACCCAACGATAAGGCTGTCTCGGATACACTGCACGGCTTGAACACCAATTGATGGCGGGAGCAATCCGTCATGTCAGTCGATTCGAGCGGCTTCAACGACGAGCAGCGCGCCGAGCTGACCCGCATCTGGGAGCAGCTGTACGGGCTTTACCTGCAGCAAGGCAACGGCGAGCGCGACGCCGTCGAGCTCCAGGCCGAGATTGACGCCCTGATCCAGCAGCGCGACGCAATCCGGCCCTGGGGCTGGAGCACCGGGCGCAACTGGAAGGACGATATCCCGCCCGAAGAGCTGAAGAAGATGCGGTTCGACTAGCTCGAACCGGCGTCGATCTCCAGGATCAGCGGCGAGTGATCGGAGAGGCCGGCGAGCCGCTCCGCATGCGAATAGCGGACCTCTCGGACCCACGCCGCAAGCACCGGTGACAGGAACGCGTGGTCGATCCGGAAACCGTTGCCGCGGGTGCTGTACCATGAGAACTCGCGCGTCTCCGGGTTGCGCCGGCGCCACAAATCGCAAAACCCGATCGCCTCGATCTTGTCCATGAAGTGCGCCGTGGCGTCGATCGCGCCGGCCTCGTCGAGATAGGCGCGGCAGGTATTGAAGTCGCCGATCGCCAGGGCCGCGCGCCCGGCATGGAGCGGCAGACCCTCCACCAGCCGTTGCCAGTACGGCACCTTCTTCAACAAATTCGGCATGTAGACGCCGCAGAGCAGCACGGCGCCAATCTCGACCGCGATCAGGCGGTGCGGTTCCGGCAGACCGGCGGAAAATACGGGCTGCTCGATCAGCGGCAGGCGGGCGGCGATCAGCACGCCATTGCCGCCCGGCGGCGGCGCCGGCGTCGAGAAATGATTGTAGCCGAGCGCCGCCAGCGCGCCGCGCAACCGCAGGCCGGACTCACCAGCGCGGTATTCCGAGAGCACGACGGCGTCGGCATCGTGGGCAGCCAGCGCCGCAGCGATCGCTGCCAATCTCGTGCCGCCGCCCTGGCGGATGTTCCAGGCGAGGAGCCGTAGCGACTTTCGCCTGGGATTGCGCCGCCGCACCGGTGGTGACAGATGTGTCTGTGTGGCTTCTGACCAGGACATAGCGCTCGCCGCTGCGCCGGAAATTGCGTCGCCGGCCGACAACCGGCTGTTCGTGCTGATCTTGCAGCATCCGCAGGAGAAAAAGGAACCGTTGTCGACAGCGGTGGCCACCGCGGCGGCGCTGCGCCGGGCCAAGCTGGCGATTGGCCTGTCCTGGCCGAATTTGGCGCGGCCGCTCGGCCGCGATGCCGACCCGCGACGCTGGGCGGTGCTTTATCTCGGCTCGGCCCGACCGCGTGCTTTTACGGGCGCCGGCGAGGTTCTGTTGCTTGGCGACGATGGCGAGGTGCTGCGGGACCCCGCTTCGGTGTTGCGGGCGCTCGACGGGCTCATCGTGATCGACGGCACCTGGAGCCAGGCGAAGACGCTGTGGTGGCGCAATCCCTGGCTGCTGAAACTGCACCGCCTGGTGCTGAACCCGGCGCGTCCGGCCCGCCTCGGACGCTTTCGCCGTGAGCCGCGGCGCGAGGCGCTGTCGACGATCGAGGCGACGGCGCTGGTGTTGCGCCAGATCGAAGCAAAACCGGACGCCGCCGATGCGCTCGACGCCGCGCTCGACCGCCTGCTCGCGAACGCCGGTCCGCCGCTTGCCGCGCGGCGCCGGCGCCGCGCGAAACGACCGATCTGAGGTGGTAGCCAATCGGCACTGCCGCCGTCCCAGGCCGGAGCGCATATTGATCTAGATCACTAATGTAAGTATAGATCAGTAGTTTTTCTCTTCCGATCCGAGGAAGTATTGACCGGTGCTTTAGTCGTTAATGATTTGGTAGAACCCTGCATGTAAATCGGAGGACGAAGATCATAGCTTTGGAGGTAACGATGTTGCGTATTCTAATCGGAATGTGGCGGGACCAGGACGGCGCGACCGCCATCGAATATGGTCTGATCGCGGCGCTGATCGCGGTCGCGGCCGTGGCGACGATGACCACCGTGGGCACCAATCTTTCGTCCGTCTTCGGCACCGTCGGGAGCAGTCTGTAGGACGCCTAAAGCGCCCGGCGGGTAGTGGGTGGCCCGCCGGGCGTTTACTTGACCCGAAGATGCCTCAGCGGCCGGTCGCGAGGTAGAGCAGGATCCCGGCCGCCACCCCGACATTGAGCGACTCGACGCGGCCGCTGCCCGGCACGGCGACCACGGCGTCGCAGGCGGCGCGCACCGCCGCGGATAGGCCGGTCTCTTCGTTGCCGAGCACCAGCGCGACCGGGGAGCGAGAGGCCTTGGCCAGCGGCTCGCCGCCTGGCGCGGCGCCGACGATGCGGTAGGCCGGCTTGAGCAGCGGCAGCGCCTGCGGCAGGGCGGCCCGGTAAAGGCTGACGCAATCGAGCCCGCCCTCGGCGATGCGGTAGCTCGCATCCGACGGCAGCGCCTGGTCGGACCGGTCCGCCAGCACAATGCGCTCGATGCCGAAAAACGCCGCGCTGCGAGCGATGGCGCCGAGATTGTGCGGATTGGCGATGCCGTCGAGCACCAGCAGCGGCGCGCCGTCACGGGCCCATTCCGTTGCCGCGGCAGGATCGAGCGGTTCGATCGGCTGCGGCCGGGCAATCGCCACGACCCCGCCGTGATGAACGGTCCCGGCGATCTTCGCCAGCTCTGCCGCTTCGACCTTGCGGTAGGGTTTGCGGGCGCGGGCCAGCGCCTGCCGCGCTTCCGTTAGATCGGCGGCGAGCCGTTCCTCGAAGAACAGCCGCTCGGCGCGGCCGGGGTTGCGCGCGAACAGCGCGTTGACGGCGGCGAGGCCGCAGACATGCAGCAATTCGCGCTCGTGCACCCGTGGTGCCGGCCGATTTTCCGGCCGATTTTCCCGTTCAGGTGGCGGTCTCCGGCCGCCGCGCTCATTCCGACGCGGCCGCATCGCGCCCGGTGAACAGCGCGGCGGCGTCTGCCGTGAGCGCGGCGCGCGAGGCCGGGCGCATGTACATCATGTGGCCGCCCTCATAAACCCGCGTCGTGATCGCTTTGCGCACCGCATCCGGCAGCGACAGCTGATCGACGAGCCACCGTGACGCGAAGTACGGCGTCACCAGATCGTACCGGCCGTTGGCGATCAGAACGCGCATGTGGGGATGCGCCAGCAGGGCCGATTGCAGCGACGACAGGGCGAGGCCGAGGCCGCCGCCGCGGCCGCCGGAGTCCCAGTCCCATTGCTGCGCGGTCTGGTGGTGCAGCACCCAGTATTGCAGGTCTGTGCGGTAGCCGAGCGCCTGCGGCGCATAGGTATCGAACGCGGCAGTAAAAGCCGCGGTGGCGCCGTCGAGGATGGTATCGCCGCCATGATCATCCCACGGATTGCCGGTCGTCGGCCGCGTCACCGTTGCGTCATACTGGCTCAGCACCTCGCGCTGCGGCTTGCGCAGCTCGCGCGCGAAGGTCTGCGACGAAATTTGCCCGCGCTCCCGCTGCACCGTCTCGCCTGGCATGCCGGTCAGCGCCGCCACCCGGGCGAGGAACGGGTCGTTTGCCGCCGGCTGGCTCGGCAGCTGCGCCAAGCCGGTCAGGTAGTCGCCGAGGGCGAAACGCTCGGCCGCAGCGGGATCGCTGCTGCCCGGCTTGCCGGACAAGGCTGCGGCGGTCGCGGCAAAGGACGGCAGCTCGAACGCCGCCGCCATCAGATTGCTCACATCGGGGTGCAGAATGGCAGTGTCGAGCGCCGGCGACACAAGCACGAGGCCGCTGACCGTGATTCCGACATCCTCGGTCAGGGTCTTGGCCAGCGCCGCGGCGCGGAACCCGCCATAGCTCTCGCCGACCAGATAGACGGGCGACGCCCAGCGCTCATGCCGGGTCAGCCATAGCCGGGTCAGCTGGGACAGCGAATTCAGGTCGCTTTTGACATTCCAGAACGGCTTGTCGGGATTGTCCTCCTTGCCCTTGCCATGGCTGAAGCCGGTGCCGACCGGATCGACGAAGACGAGATCGGTAAAGCCGAGCCAACTGTTCGGATTGTCGATCAGCTTGACCGGCGGGATCGGCGGCGCGCCGTTTCCTGGCGTTGCCAGGATTTGCGGCCCGAGCGCGCCCAGATGCAGGAATACCGAGGCGGCGCCGGGGCCGCCATTGAACACGAAGGCGACCCGGCGCGCTGCCGCCGCCGCGCCGTCGGCGAGATACGCCGTCGTGAAAATCGACGCGGTGGTCTCGCCCTTGCCGTCGGTCAGCGGGATCGTCTCGGCAACCGCGGTGTAGGCAAGGCTCTTGTCGCCGAGCTGCAGCACATGATGCGTCTCGATATGCGCCGGCAATTTCAGCTCGGCCGGCGGCGCGGCATGCTGATCCGCCGCCGGCTTGTCCTCCGCTTGCACCCCGAGCGGCACCGCGAGGACGAGAATGAGGAAGGCGAGCCGCACGGTTCTCATCTCAGCTCCTTGCCGGTGCGATTGCGGTGCCGATGCCGCCGTGTCGTGATCAAGCCACGGCAGCCGTGCAATCAGCGGAGACGCCGCCCCGGCGAGAAACCGGAAAGCAAGCTGTCAGGCGACCTTCTCGACCTTGCCATCGAGCGCCATCAACAGCAGCTCCACTTCGAGGTTCGGATGTTTCTTGCCGATATCGGCCTTCAGCGAGCGCATTTGCGCCGCGTGCGCGTCCAGCTCCTCCTTCGGGTTGGCCGCCAGATCCTTCCCCAGGATGACCCGGTAAGCGCCGCAATCGCGGTGATCCATGATCACGATCTTGCGAATGTGGTGCAGGTCGATCGCCACCTGGACATGTTCCCAGAACGTGGTGCCCCAGGCCGGAAACCGGTCGTTCTTGGCAGCCAGCGAAGCGCCCGCGAGGACGAGCTGATCGTATTTGCCGGCCATGCCGTGCTCGGCCATGTAGCGCTCTGTGGCCGCCGTTAGGCGGTAGTCGATGCAGTTCAGCAACAGCGCGTCAGTCGGCATGTGTCTCTCTCTGGCGAAAATCCGCGACCAAGGCAACGATTGACCGACCGCTCCGGGGTCGCGGCGATGCTTCGGTCGCCCAGGTGAGCGGATGCTCCAACAAACATTATCGATTGCAAACGGCGGCGTCTTGATACACCTAGACGCAGGAAGAAAACACCGATCATACGAGCGATTGGTCGGATTTGACGGGAGAGACCGTGGCCGATCGAGCACCTTCCAGCGCCAGCCGCACGCCGCCGCCAGCCGCCTCTCCGGCTGCCAACAGCCTGTGGGCCCGCTGGACCAGGGTTGCGCCCGGCATGCAGCCGATCATTACCGTGGTTGCCGCGCTGGCGACATTGATGGTGGCGTTTTCCGCCTACTACTCCGGGGTCATCAAGGCGCAGGAGAGGATCGAGCGAGAAAAATTGTGCAACCTGGTCGGCTACCGCAACTCGGCCTATTTCGTCGGCCGCTACGTTGTCGATACCCTGACCAACAAGCATCACGGCAATCCGGAGGCGCTGACCGCTGCCGTGCTCAAGGCAGACGACACCGCGCTCTATTCGATCCCGCTGAAGGACCTGCCGGGCAATCTTGTGGGTTATTTCACCGAACTGCTGTTCGACAACGAGCTCACCAAAGCCTTCGCATTCAAGCTCAACAAAGAAGACCCCAACGATCCTGGGACACTGCTCTCGCCCGCCGATCACCAGATGCTGAAAGAGGCCGATGAGCGGCTGGAGCGGGCGATGAACGCGATCGACGAGGAATTGTCGCACTACGGCGTCACCTTCACGACGGGCACCGGCGGGACAAAGCTCGCCAGCGCTGTCCAATGTCAGCCCGCGCGTAGTTTCAACGCGCAATAGTTCTGATTGAGGCGCCTGACCGTAGAAAATTCCGTCGCGCGTCATCCGTCCGCGGCGGCGGTTACGACGGCCAGCGGCTCGCGTACGGTCCGCCGCGAGCGCCAGCGGCACGGCCGCTCGATCAGGCGCCAGGATAGCAACGCGATCGCCGCCGTCGTCGGCGCCGCGACCAGGAACACGACCCACCACGCCGCCGTCCCCCCGCTCCACCAGACGACGCATTGCTCGACTGGCCAGCCATAGATGTAGAGGCCGTAGGAGAGGTCGCCGAAGCGGGCGGCGCGCAGCACCCGAATGCGCGGGGTGAATGCCGCCCACAGCGTCAGATACCCGCCGCACACCGGGAACGCGAAGATGAACAGATGCGCCGGTACGCTGAGCGCGAGCCCGAGCAGCGCCAGCAATGCCCAGCGGGCGTCGGTCAGCTCCCAGGGCAGCCCCCACCGACCGGTTCGCCCGCGCAGCTTGTAACCGCACATCCCGGCCGCGAAAAAGCCGAGCAGCCACAGCGCGCTGCCGAAAGTCTCGCCGGCCGTGTCGAACCAGATCGCGCCCATTCCGACCGCGACCAGCAGCAGGCACACCGGCAGGCGCAGCAGCCGCGATACGCCGAGCGCCAGCAGCATCAGGTACATCAGCATTTCGCAGGGCAGGCTCCACAGCGGCCCATCGACAATGCCGCCGATATTGCCGTGCCAGAACTCGACCCCGGGCAGCCGGTTGTAATCGACGTCGAGCACCGAATTGTGCAGCAGGAACAGCCAGGTCTGCGGCCGGACGAAGTAGTCGGTCGGCGGCAGCGACGTCACCAGCGGCCCGATCGCGAGCGCGCAGATCACGAGACAGGCGAGGAGCCCGGGGAAGATACGCAACAGGCGCTTCGCCAGGAACACCAGCGGCGCCGCGGTCGCCTCGAAGCTCTGCGCGATCAGATAGCCGCTGATCGTGAAGAACACGAAGACGCCGGCCAGGCCGAGGACCGCCTGCCCGCCGGTCGCGAGCATCAGCGGGTCGTGCGCCTGCGAATTCTCGGCCAGCAGAAAGGCATGCGAGAAGATCACCGACAGCGCCGCGGCGAGGCGCAACAGGTCGAAATTGTTGTCCCGCTCCAAGCGCGCTTCCATCCGGCCTCCGATCCGCCGGTACAACGGGCCGCCGGCGGCGATCATCCCCGGCGCGCCCCGTTCTTCTACCAGCGCGCTTGCGGCACGTCCGGGAATCGGGAATAGAAAGAAGCTGCTGCTGTGGAGATCGCCTGCATGCGCGCTTCCGTCCACGCCCTGTCGGTCTTGGCTGTCGTCTCGCTCTGCGGTTGCGTCGGCTCGGCGCGCCACGAGGCCTTCACCGCGACCGGCCCCGAGTCCTTTCTCTACAGCGCGCGCACCAACACGGTAATGACCGAGAACGACGACGGTGCCGCCGAGCGGCTGCGCCGCCGCTGGCTGACCGACGCGCTGCAGGTGCACGGCATGTGCGGCGACGGCTATGTCGTCGACGTCCGCAGCTTCGTCCCCAACGTCGCCGGCCCGTTCGGCAATGGCGGCGAGATCGTCTATAAAGGGCGCTGCATGAGCGGCGTGCTGCCGCCGCTGCCGCCGCCGGCTCCAGTCGTCGTCGAGCAAAGGCGGGAGAAAAAAACCATCGTCAAGGAGACCGTACCGGAAAGCTGAGGCAATTTGCGGGCCGGGTGCCAACCCGCCGAATTTCCTCGTAGGGCGGGTGCCAACCCGCCGAACCGACGCGGAGCTGGCGGGTTTCGCTGCGCTCCACCCGCCCTACGGCATCACGCTTGTTTCCACACTTTGAGCAGCGGGTCGGCCCGGCCGGTCACCGGGTCGGCGCCGGGCAGCGGCACGCGCGCGATGTTGCCGGCCGCCTTGTCGTGCGCTCCGGGCTCGGCGCGGCAGATGTCCGGGTCCTGCCCATTCGGATAGGAGCCGATCACCAGCAGGTCGGCGCTGGCGGCTTCGCGCTTGTGTGCGACGCCGGCCGGGATGACGACGACGTCGCCGGTCCGCAACTCGACGGTCTGTCCCTGCTCGCCGCCGAGCCGAACCCGCGCCGAGCCCTTGGCGATGCCGAGCACCTCGTGCGCGGTGCTGTGGTAGTGGTGGTGCGCGTAGATGCCGTTGCGCCACGAATCGGGCCAGCCATTGGCGGCAAACATCTTCTCGCAGCGACTCGCCGGGTCCGCCTCCGTGCCGAGCGCGCCGCGATAGACCACCAGCGGCAGCCGGTTGTTCGGCACCGTGCCGTCATCGCCAAAACTCAGAGTCTCGATGGTGAACGGATGCTCGGCAGCGCTCATCGGGCAGCCTCCTCGTTCAGAGCCGCTTGCGCAGCACGCTCGCCGGCGTGCCGGTCAGCGGCAGGATATAACTCTCCTCGGCGTCCACATACCCGAGCCGTCGGTAGAACGGTAACGCCGTTTGTGTGCTCTCCAAACGGCATTCGGCGAGCCCGAGTTTCTTCGCCGTTGCTTCCAGAGCCGCGACCAGCGCCTTGCTGACGCCGCGGAAGCGGGCCTCCGGCGCGACGTAGTTCAAAGTGATCTTGCCATCGCCGTTCATCGCGGCGCATCCCAGCAGCCGACCGTCCTCCTCGGCGACCAAGAAATGGCTTTCGGCAATCCAGCGGCCCAGGTTTTCGACCGTCTTGTTCGACAGCCATCGGCCGAGCAACGCCTCGTCTCCGCCGTGATCGAGCTGACATAGCTCCGCGATCGACCGGCGCAACAGGATACAGGCCTCGGCTGCGTCCTCCGCCGCGGCGCGTCTTATGATCATCGGATACGCTCCGCAGGGTGGCCGTCCGATGCCCTCACGCTAGCGCCAGCGATCGGCCGGTGGCCACCGCTTTCGGCTCGCGTCACGACGGAGCGGCCCCATATTCTTCAGCAATGAGCACCGACTCGATCCGCCCGCCGCCGCTCCGCCCGCATGAACTGGCAGAGCGCATCCTCTATCGCGACGGACTGGTCCTGGTTCTCGACAAGCCGGCGGGCATCGCGGTGCATCCGGGGCCGGCCCGCGGCCCGCATCTCGAACACTGGTTTCCGCTGCTGCGCTTCGGCTTCCCCAACCCGCCGGCCTTGGCGCACCGGCTCGACCGCGACACCAGCGGCTGTCTCGTGCTCGGCCGCCATCCGAAGGCACTGCGCCGCCTCGGCCGCCTGTTTTCCGAGGGCAAGGTCGAGAAGACCTACTGGGCGGTCGTTATCGGCATCCCGAAAGAGCCGGACGGCCGCATCGAGACCGGTCTCGTCAAGACCGCCCGCGGCACCGGATGGCGCATGCTGGTCGACCCGGCCGGCCAGCGCGCCGTGACGGACTATCGGGTGCTGGCGAGCGGCGGCGGCCGGAGCTGGCTCGAACTGAAGCCGCGCACCGGCCGCACCCACCAGATTCGGGTGCATTGCGCGACCTTAGGCTGCCCCGTGGTCGGCGATCCGGTCTATGGCGACCCGAACGAGACACGCGCGATGCTGCTGCATGCCCGCGCCATCGCGTTGCCGCTTTACCCGTCCCGAGCGCCGATCCAGGTGACCGCGCCGGTGCCGCCGCACATGCTCGCCGCGCTGACCGCACTCGGCTACGATGCGGGGCGAGACGACGCGCCGCTCGCGGCGGAGGCAATCCCGGCATGATCCCGCGCTACAGCCGGCCGCAAATGGCCAAGATCTGGGAGCGGGAGAACTATTTCCGCATCCAGCTCGAGATCGAAACCCTCGCCTGCGAGGCGCAGGCCCAAATAGGCGTGATCCCGGAGAGCGCCGCCAAGGCGGTGCGCCAGCGCGGCGGCTTCGATCTCCAGCGCATCGCCGAGATCGAGCACGAGGTCCATCACGAGACGATCGCGTTCCTGACCAGCGTTTCCGAGCATGTCGGACCGGAAGCGCGCTTCGTCCATCAGGGCATGACGTCGAGCGACGTGCTCGACACCTGCCTCGCGGTGCAATTGACCCAGGCCGCCGATCTCTTGCTCGCCGATCTCGACGGGCTGCTCGCCGCGCTGAAGCGGCGCGCGCTCGAACACAAATACACGCCGACGATCGCGCGCAGCCACGGCGTCCATGCCGAACCGACGACCTTCGGCATGAAGCTCGCCGGCCACTACGCCGAATTCGCCCGCAACCGCGACCGGCTCGTCGCCGCCCGCAAGGAAATAGCGACCTGCCAGATTTCCGGCGCGGTCGGCACCTTCGCCAACATCGATCCGCGCGTCGAAGAGTATGTCGCCGAGAAGCTCGGCCTGAGCCCCGAACCGGTCTCGACCCAGATCATCCCGCGCGATCGCCATGCCGCGTTTTTCGCGACGCTGGCGCTGACCGCTGCCGCAATCGAGCGCCTCGCGACCGAGATCCGTCACCTGCAGCGCACCGAACTGCGCGAGGCGGCCGAGTATTTCGCCGAGGGCCAGAAGGGTTCGTCGGCGATGCCGCACAAGAAGAACCCGGTGTTGTCGGAAAACCTGACCGGCCTGGCGCGGGTGATCCGCTCGGCGGTGATCCCGGCGCTCGAAAACGTCGTCACCTGGCACGAGCGCGACATCTCGCATTCCTCGGTCGAGCGCTTTATCGCGCCCGACACGACCACCACCCTCGATTTCGCCTTGGCGCGGCTGACCGGCGTGGTCGACCGGCTGATCGTCTACCCGGACCGGATGCAGGCCAATCTCGACTCATTGGGCGGCCTCGTCGACTCGCAGCGCTTCCTGTTGGCGCTGACCCAGGCCGGGATGAGCCGCGAGGACGCGTACCGCCTCGTCCAGAAACATGCCATGGCGTCTTGGCGCGGTGAGGGCCGCTTCGCCGACTTGCTCAAATCCGACCCGGAGATCACCCGCTATCTGTCACCGCAGGCAATCGACGCCTCGTTCGACACCGCCTATCATCTGAAGCAGGTCGACACGATCTTCCGCCGCGTCTTCGGCGAGTAATCGGCCCTCGGGAGGAATGGACATGGAAAGCTCGCTGCGCAGCTTCAGCGGCCCACGGATCAAATACACGCCCGACGATTCGCCCTATGAAGCGATCACCGTGGACAAGCTGACGCCGATTATCGGCGGCGAGATCGGCGGCGTCGATCTGCGCGAAACCAGCAACCGGCAGATGGACGAGATTCACCGGGCGCTGGCCGAAAACCTGGTGATTTTCTTCCGCGATCAGCATCTGACCCCGGAACAGCACCTCGACTTCGGCCGCAAATTCGGCGAATTGCACATCCACCCGGCGGCGCCCTCGGCCGGCGACCATCCCGAGTTGATGGTGATCCACGCCGACAAGGACTCATTCCGCGCCAATGGCGAGGGCTGGCACTCCGACGTGTCCTGCGACCCCGAGCCGCCGATGGGCTCGATCCTCTATATCCGCGAATGCCCGCCGCGCGGCGGCGACACCCTGTTCGCCAACATGTACGCCACGTACGAAGCCTTATCGGAGCGGATGAAGACCTATCTCGACGGGCTGACGGCGCGGCACAATGGCGAGCACTACCGCGGCCAGTACGCCAATTACGGCGTCAAGGACAAGGAGACCTACCCGCAGGCCGACCACCCGGTGGTCCGCACCCATCCGGTGACCGGCAGGAAGGCGCTCTACGTCAACAAGGGCTTCACCCGCTACATCAACGGCATCCCTCGCGACGAGAGCGACGGCATCCTGCGCTACCTTTACGAGCACATGGCCAACCCGCTGTTCCAGTGCCGCTTCCGCTGGCAGGCCAACTCGATCGCGTTCTGGGACAACCGCTGCGTCCAGCACCACGCGATGTGGGATTACTGGCCGCACACCCGCTCCGGCCACCGTGTCACCGTCAAGGGCGACAGGCCGGTTTAAGCCTCGGCCCTCTCCCGTATTTTCGAAGAGGCTTTTCAGTACACGCTTGGCTCGTCGACTTAGCCCCTCTCCCGCACCGCGGAGAGGGTGCCCGAGGCGAAGCTTAGGGTGAGGGGCGGCCTCACTCCTGCATGATCTGCTGCTTGGCCGCGGCTTCGAGGTGGTCGAGCTGGAACTTGACCTGCGCCGCGGTCACGTTTTGCGCCTTGGCGGCGACATCGGCGGTGACCTTGGCGACGACGTGCTTTTCGCCGCCGCCGAATTGCGCATCGACGACCTCGCGCGCATAGCGGTCGGCCGCCTCGCCGGTCAGCCCCATCTTTTCGGCTGCCCACAGCCCGAGCAGCCGGTTGCGCCGCGCCTTGACCTTGAACTGCAGTTCCTGGTCGTGCTTGAAGCGGGCCTCGAATTCCTTTTCGCGTTCCTCGAAGGCATCCATGGCGCTCGTATCCGATCTCATAAAGGGCTGTCGTGCTGCCCCGACCTTAGCACGGCCGGCGCGGCGGAACGCGATAGCCTGAATGTGCACCCTCGTGCTTCTGCGCCGGCCTGGGCACGAATGGCCGGTCGTAATCGGCGCCAATCGCGACGAGATGATCGACCGCCCGGCCCTGCCGCCGGGCCGCCACTGGCCCGACCGGCCCGAAGTCACCGCCGGCAAGGACCTGCTCGCCGGCGGCTCCTGGCTCGGTCTCAACGATTGGGGCGTCGCCGCCGCGGTGCTGAACCGGCACGGTTCGCTCGGTCCGGTGCCGGGGCAGCGCTCCCGCGGCGAACTCGTGCTGGAGGCGCTCGACCATGCCGATGCGGTCGCCGCCGCCGCCGCGCTGAGCCACCTCGATCCGGCCGCCTACCGTAGCTTCAACCTAATCGTCGCCGACAATCGCGATGCCTTTTGGCTGCGCCATGCCGGCGAGGGCGACATCGAGGCGCACCCGATCGGCGACGGATTGTCGCTGATCGCGGCCGGCGATCTCGACGATTTTGCGACGCCGCGGCTCGCCTTCGCACTGATCCCGTTCAGCGCCGCACCGGCGCCCGATGAGGAGGGCAGCTGGGGCGCCTGGGAGGCGCTGCTGTCCGACGACCGGCCGCCGGCCGGCACACCCGAGGCCGCGCTGCGCTTCCGCACGCCGCGCGGCTTCGCCACCGTGTCGAGCGCGCTGATCGCCCTGCCGGCGCGGCCCACCGCGGAGCGGCGGCCGGTGTTCCGCTTCGCCAGCTGGCTGCCGGACCCCAGCCCGTGGAGCGATGTGGCGCCGCGCTGACCGCGGGTGCCGGCCCCGGGTCAACATTGTTGCCGCCGGTCGCGCTTGCTATATCAGGCAGGCTCACGGAGGGCGAACCGGCCATGTCGCGGCGCCGTCAAATCTACGAAGGCAAGGCCAAGGTGCTGTTCGAAGGGCCGGAACCCGGCACCATCGTGCAGTACTTCAAGGACGACGCCAGCGCCTTCAACAACCAGAAGCGCGGCACGATCACCGGCAAGGGCGTGCTCAACAACCGCATCAGCGAATTCCTGATGCTGCGCCTCGCCGATATCGGCATCCCGACGCATTTCGTCCGCCGCCTCAACATGCGCGAGCAACTGGTCCGCGAGGTCGAGATCATCCCGATCGCGGTCGTCGTGCGCAATCTGGCGGCCGGCGATTTCGCCAACCGGCTCGGCATTGCCGAGGGGACGCTGCTGCCGCGCTCGATCATCGAGTACTATCTGAAGAAGGACGAATTGGCCGACCCGCTGGTCACCGAGGAGCACATCACCGCCTTCGGCTGGGCCAGCACCCACGACCTCGATGAGATGGTTCAGATCGCGCTCCGGGTGAACGATTTCCTCAACGGGCTCTTCCTCGGCATCGGCATCCGACTCGTCGACTTCAAGCTCGAATTCGGCCGGCTCTATTCCGAGGACGACATGCGCATCGTCGTCGCCGACGAGATCAGCCCCGACAATTGCCGCCTGTGGGACGCGCGCACCAACGAAAAGATGGACAAGGACCGCTTCCGCCAGGACCTCGGCCGGGTCGAGGAGGGCTATCAGGAAGTCGCCCGCCGCCTCGGCATCCTGCCGGTCGGCGGCCCGCCCGATTTGCGCGGTCCCCGGATTATAATGACGACCACGCGATGACGGTCGGAACAATGCTGGTGGGGCAATGAAGGCGCGGGTTCATGTCCGGCTCAAATCCGGCGTCCTTGACCCGCAGGGCAAGGCGATCGGCAACGCGCTGCATTCGCTTGGCTTCGAGGGGGTCGGCGAGGTTCGCCAGGGCAAGCTGATCGAGCTCGAACTCGCCGACACCGATCTCGCTGCGGCGCAGGCGCGGGTCGAGGCGATGTGCCGGCAACTGCTCGCCAACCCGGTGATCGAGGATTATGCGATCGAGCTCGGCTGATGCACCGCAATCGCCCCAGGAAAGCCCCTCTCCCGCACTGCGGGAGAGGGTACCTGAGGCCGAAGGCGGGTGAGGGCGGTGACGCTTTCAATTCCGTTACCCGAGCCCTCACCCGGCCTCCGCTTCGCGTCGGCCACCCTTTCCCGCAGTGCGGGCGAGGGGCTGCAAATCGCCGGCCTTGGCGCCGCAGTTTGCCTGCTCTTGGGGTTGGTCCTTTTCGCCGCGCCCGCGTTCGCGGCCGACCCCGCGAAATGCGCGCCCAGCTCACTGGTCCTCTGGGGCGACGGGCAGCATGACGACACCGCGGCGTTGAATGCGTGGCTGCGCGGCGAGGCCGTCGTCTGGGGCCAATCGGGCGAGCCGGTGGGCCCGGTCGTCGCCGGCCGCACCTTTCTGTTGTCGCAGGCGGTGTACGCGCCGGGCGGCTCCGGCCGCACGCTCGAACGCTTCCGTTTTCTCTGGCCGGAGCGGCACGAGACTGTCACCGGCGATGCGCTCGCGACCGGCGGCGATCCCGACGCGCCGCCCGCCGGCACCAACATCCGCATCACCGGCGGCGACCGTGGTGAAGGTGTCGCAGTCGAGGCGCCCGACCCGGTGCCGTCGGCTCACGGCGACCCGCCGAAGTGCCTGATTTCCTAGACCAGGAAACCAAAAGCTGAGGCGCCCGGTTCACGTTTAAGAAAGCGGCGCGACACGGGCAATGCGGGTCAAATTAACCATCAATTTGATGGACAATAGACCCGTTCTCCTGGAGGTTCGACCGTACCCGGGACGTTGAGGCAGTAACGATGCTTTCGCTGGCGATTCTGGAAAGCGTGTTGTCGTCGCTCTCGACGCTGTTCGGCGGCCTTGGCGTGTTCTGTGTGTTCCGCAGTTTCGAGGTTCCGCGACTCGGGCTTCAGGCGCTGCTGCTCCTCGGCGTCGCGACCGCGATCGTGCTGACCGAAAAGCAGTCGAAAACAAAGTAGATCCGGGCTGATTGCCGAGCCTCGCTGGGCCGCCTTGAACCACTGCGGCGCGCAGCGTATGTGAGCCTCATCCCGCCGCAGCGGATGACGCGCCGATGAAAGCCGCCATCGTCATTTTTCCGGGCTCGAACCGCGAGCACGACGTCGCGATGGCGCTGAAGCGCGCCACCGGTAAGGAGCCACGGCGCGTCTGGCACCGCGAGGCGGAGTTGCCCGAGACTGATCTGATCGTGCTGCCCGGCGGCTTTGCCTATGGCGATTATCTGCGCTGCGGCGCGATGGCGGCGCATTCGCCGATCATGCGGGAGGTGCGCGAGCGGGCCGAGCGCGGTACGCCGGTGCTCGGCATCTGCAACGGTTTTCAGGTGCTGACCGAGGCCGGCATGCTGCCCGGCGCGCTGCTGACCAATCGCACGCTGGCCTTCATTTGCCGCGATGTGCATCTGCGTGTCGAGAACAACCAGACGATCTTCACCTGCGGCTATGCCGCCGGCCAGACAATCCGGGTGCCGACTGCGCACCACGACGGCAACTACACCGCCGATCCCGACACGCTCGACCGGCTCGAAGGCGAGGGCCGCATCGCCTTCCGCTATTGCAGCCCCACTGGCGATCTGGCCGACGCGGAGAACGTCAACGGCTCGGCCCGCGCGATCGCCGGCATTTTCAACGAGAGCCGCACCGTCTTGGGGCTGATGCCGCATCCGGAAAACGCCACCGACCCGCTGCTCGGCGGCACCGACGGCCAGGGCCTCTTCCTCGGCCTCGTCAGCGCGTTGCAGTGACCGGCTTCCGGACCGCGGCCGTCCCGCCCGCATGACGCCCGACTTCACCGGCAAGGCGGCGTTTGTCACCGGCGGGGCCAGCGGCATCGGTCTGGCACTCAGCCGCGCCCTCGCCGAAGCGGGTTGCCGCGTCGTGCTCGCCGACATCGAGGAAGGCGCGCTCGCCGATGCGGTCGCCAGCCTCGAACCGATCGGGCCTGACATCCGCGGCACAATCTGCGACGTCGCCGATTCCGCTTCGGTGGACCGCGCTGCCGAACAGGCGATCGCCGCCTTCGGCAATATCCACATTCTTTGCAACAACGCCGGTGTCGCCGGCGGCAGCGGCGTCGACACGATCTCGCTCGACAGCTGGCGCTGGGTCCTCGATGTCAATCTGATGGGCGTCATCCACGGTCTGCGCGCGTTTCTGCCGCATATCCGCGGCCACGGCGAGGGCGGCCACATCGTCAACACCGCCTCGATGGCCGGCCTCTTGAGCGATGGCGGCATGGGTTTGTCGCCCTACAGCGCCAGCAAATACGCCGTCGTCGCGATCTCAGAGGGGTTGCGCGCCGAATTGCAGCCGCACGGCATCGGCGTCACCGTATTGTGCCCCGGCTTCGTCCGCACCGGCATCGCCGAGTCGCCCCGCAATCGACAGCCGCGCTACGGCGCTCATCCGGCATCTGCTCGCAGCGCCGCGGCCGCCGAGCTGGTCCGCGCCGGCATCGACCCGCAGGTGGTTGCCGCCCGCGTGCTGACCGCGATCCGCGACGACGAGCTCTACGCCTTCACCCATCCCGAGTTCCGACCGGCAATCGAGGCACGCTTCGCCCGCATCCTCGCTGCGTTCGACACCACAGGAGACCGACGGTGATGCGTCTGCCGGGCATCGTATCGAGTGTAGGGCGGGTGAAGCGAAGCGGAACCCGCCGTGCTGGCCGGCGAACAAATGGCGGGTTGCGCTGCGCTGCACCCGCCCTACGGCTGGAAAGCGGATGCCAGTGACAATCGGCTCCAACGTCACCCCGGACCTCGCCGCCGAGATGGGGCTCAGCCGAGACGAATTCGACCGCGCCGTGGCGATCCTCGGCCGCACCCCGAACCTGACAGAGCTCGGCATCTTCTCGGCGATGTGGAGCGAGCACTGCTCGTACAAATCCTCGAAGGTCTGGCTCAAGACGCTGCCGACCGAGGGACCGCGGGTGATCTGCGGACCCGGCGAGAATGCCGGGGTCGTCGATATCGGCGATGGTGACGCGGTCGTCTTCAAGATCGAGAGCCACAACCACCCCTCATTCATCGAGCCGTATCAGGGTGCGGCGACCGGGGTCGGCGGCATCCTGCGCGACGTGTTCACGATGGGCGCGCGCCCGGTCGCGCTGCTCAATTCGCTGAGCTTCGGCAGCCCGGACCACCCGAAGACGCGCCATCTGGTCGGCGGCGTCGTCGCCGGGATCGGCGGCTACGGCAATTGCGTCGGCGTGCCGACGGTCGGCGGCGAGTGCCGCTTCGACCCGGCCTATAACGGCAACATCTTGGTCAACGCGATGTGCGTCGGGCTCGCCCGCGCCGACCGCATCTTCTATTCGGCCGCCGCCGGGCCGGGGAACCTGGTGATCTATGTCGGCGCCAAGACCGGCCGCGACGGCATCCATGGCGCGACGATGGCCTCGGCCGAGTTCGACGCCGATTCCGAGGAGAAGCGGCCGACCGTGCAGGTCGGCGACCCGTTCACCGAAAAGCTTCTGATCGAAGCCTGCCTCGAGCTGATGGCCGGCGATGCGATCGTCGCGATCCAGGATATGGGCGCGGCCGGGCTGACTTCGTCGGCGGTCGAGATGGCCGGGAAGGGCGGTCTCGGCATCGAGCTCGACCTAGACCGCGTGCCGGTGCGCGAGGAGCGCATGAGCCCCTACGAGATCATGCTGAGCGAGAGCCAGGAGCGGATGCTGATGATCCTGGCGCCGGGCAGCGAGGTCGAGGCACGCCGCGTCTTCGAGAAATGGGAATTGGATTTCGCGGTGATCGGCCGCGTCACCGAGACCGGCCGTCTGGTGCTGCGGATGCACGGCGAAACTGCCGCCGAAATCCCGGTCGGGCCGCTGGTCAGCGAGGCGCCGCTCTATCAGCGGTCCTGGACCCGCTGCGAGCCGCGTCCCGAGATCGACCCCGCTTCGCTGCCGGCGCGCGACCCGCTGCAATCCCTCAAGCGCCTTGTTGCCTGTCCCGATCTCGCCTCGAAGCGCTGGATTTGGGAGCAATACGATTATTTGGTAATGGGCAACACGGTGAAGCGCCCGGGCGGCGACGCCGCCGTGATCCGCCTGTCGGACGCCGGCAAGGCGCTGGCCCTCAGCACCGACGCGACGCCCCGCTACTGCCGCGCCGACCCGGTGCGCGGCGGCATGCAGGCGGTCGCCGAAAGCTGGCGCAATCTCAGCGCCGTCGGGGCGCAGCCGCTGGCGCTGACCGACAATATGAATTTCGGCAACCCGGAAAAGCCGGAGATCATGGGCGAATTCGCCGGCGTCGTCGAAGGCATGCGCGCCGCCTGCAGCGCACTCGACTACCCGGTCGTGTCCGGCAATGTGTCGCTCTACAACGAGACCAGCGGCGCCGCGATCCTGCCGACGCCGGTGATCGGCGGGGTCGGGCTGATTGCCGATGCCGCCAAAGCTGTCGATCTGTCACTGAAATCCGACGGCAATGCGCTGATCCTGATCGGCGAGACGACAGGCCATTTGGGCGCCTCGCTTTACCTGCGCCATATCGAGGGCCGCGACGACGGTCCGCCGCCGCCGGTCGACCTCGCCGCCGAGCGCCGCAACGGCGATTTCGTGCGCGCCGAGATTGCCGCCGGCCGGGTCGCCGCCTGTCACGACATCTCGGATGGCGGGCTGCTGGTCGCGATCGCCGAGATGGCGATGGCCGGCGGTCGCGGCGCGGCGCTCGCAGCCGCTCCCGCCGGACTGCCGCCGTACGCCTTCTGGTTCGGCGAGGACCAGGCGCGCTACCTCGTCGAGACCGCGACGCCGGAGCTTTTCCTTGCGTCTGCAAAAAATGCGGGTATATACGCGCAACGCATAGCCACGGTCTCCGGGGCCGCGTTGACACTCCCCGGCACCGATGCCATATCGGTCGCGGAACTGAAAGCTGCCAACGAGGCTTGGTTGCCGGGCTTTATGGGGACCGGAAAAGCGGGGACCGGCTGATGCCGATGGACGCGGCGATGATCGAGCGGCTGATCAAGGAGAGCCTGCCCGATGCGCAGATCTCGATCGAGGATTTGCGCGGCGACGGCGACCATTATGCGGCCCATGTCGTCTCCGGCGCGTTCCGCGGCAAGAGTCGGGTGCAGCAGCATCAAATGGTCTACCAGGCGCTGCGCGGCCGCATGGGCAACGAGCTGCACGCGCTGGCGCTCCACACCAACCCGCCCGAGGACTGACCTTTAGGCTCGGGCCTTTTAGCAACGAGGATCACAGAACATGGACAAGACCGTACACGACCGCATCCACCACGAGATCACTGACGCTCCGGTCGTCCTCTTCATGAAGGGCACGCCGGTCTTCCCGCAATGCGGGTTCTCGGCCACGGTCGTGCAGATCCTCAGCCATTTGGGCGTCAAGTTCAAAGGCATCGACGTGCTCGCCGACCCGTCGGTGCGGCAGGGCATCAAGGATTTCTCGCAATGGCCGACCGTGCCGCAGCTTTACGTCAGCGGCGAGTTCGTCGGCGGCTGCGACATCATTCGCGAGATGTTCGAGACCGGCGAGCTGAAGCAGCTGCTCGAGGAAAAGGGAATTCCGGTCCGCGCCTAGACTCGCTTCCGATCGCCAAACCGCAAACGCCCCCGGAGGTCGATTCCGGGGGCGTTTTCCGCATCTGACAGCGCGCGCGGGCCGCTATTTTTGCTGTCGCGCGTCGGCGATCATTTCTTTCAGCGTGCCGAGATCGACCGCTCCGGGGATGATCTCGTTGCCGATCACGAAACCGGGGGTGCCGCGGATCTGAAGCGCCTCGGCGAGGCTGGTATTGTCCTTCAGCATGCGGCCGATCTCCGGTGCGTTCATGTCCCGCTTCAGCCGCTCGACATCGAGCCCGACCGACCCCGCGACCTTGAAGATCGCCGCCTCGTTGATCTGCCCCTTCAGCGCCATCATGTCCCGGTGAAAGGCGTCGTATTTGCCTTGCTTGCGCGCGGCAAGCGCGACGCGCGAGGCGACCATCGAATCCGGCCCGAGCACCGGCAGTTCCTTGTAAACGAGGCGCAGTTTGCGGTCCTCGCCGAGTAGCGCCTCGAGCGACGGCTCGACCTGCTTGCAGTAGGGGCAGCGGTAATCGAAAAACTCGACCAGCGTCACATCGCCTTGCGGGTTGCCGGCGACCGGCGAATTCGGGTCGTTCAGCAGCTCGCTCTTGTGCTCGACCAGCGACTGGGCCGCCTTGTCGTGCGAGTCGCTTTTGATCTTGGCTTCGGCCGCCTGCAGCACATCGAGCATGACATCCGGGTGGCTGACAAGATAGTCGTGGATGATCCGCTCCAGTTCCTTGCGCTGGTCGGGCGAGAAGCTGTCGGCTCGCGCCTGGGACAACGGCATCAAGGCCGTGAGCGCCAGCGCCACCATCGCGGCAGCCGGCAAACGGAAACGCAAACCCATCGGAAAACACTCCTGTGTCGACGCCGCTCGCGCGCGGTCAGTTGTCGAGTTGCTCGGCCTGGCGGCCGATTTCGTCGGCCCGCAGATACGATGCCGACCCCTTCTGCAGCAGCTGCTTTGCCCGTACCGCCTGCTGCGTCGCATCCTTCTTCTTGCCGCCGGCCAGCGCCTCTTCCGCAAGCGACAGCGCCGCCATGCCCATCTGGTTGTCGCGGCCATAGGCGACCGCGAGAAAATGCCAGACTTCGCTTTCGCGCGCCTCCGACCGGCTGGCGTCGTTCAGATATGCGATCGCCCGTTTGTTCAGCCCCGGCTCGCCGCTCTCGATATAGACCTGCGACAGTGAAATCCGCAGCAGCGCCGATTTCGGCGCCAGCTTCACCGCCTGCTCATACGGTTGCACCGCGTCCTTTATCCGGCCGTTCTCGAATAGCATCTGGCCCTTGAGCTCGCGGAAATATGGATCGTTTGGATAGTCCTTGATCAGCCCGTCGATGGCGCTGAGGGCCATCTCCAGCTTCGGTATCCGGTAATAGGCGATCGCCCGCGCATAGCGCGCCAGCATCGACCGGTCGCTCTCCGGGTAGGCCGCCAAGGTCGCCCGCGGCTCGTCGAGAAACGCGTGCAGCTTGACCTTTGTCGCCTTCATCAGCTCGACAACCGCGGGCGGGTCCGGCACGTTCGAATAGCGCGACGTCTCGACCTGGTGGCGCAGGTATTCGACCCGTTCGGCGGTCAGCGGATGCGTCCGTGCCCAGCTGTCCTCGCGGTCGCCGGTCATCAACTCCTGGCTCTGCAGCTTCTCGAACAGCTTCAACAGGCCGCGGGCGGATTGGCCGGTTGCCTCGAGGTACTTCATCGCAGCGTGGTCGGCGGTTGCCTCCTGAGAGATCGAAAAGCGCAAGAATGACTGCTGCCCGACCCCGGCAGCGGCGATCATCGGGGCGGCGCTGCGCCCGGCAGCCGAGACGAGCGCCGCCGCCGCCAACGCGATCAGGCTCTCGATGCTCGCCTTGTGCATCGCATCGGCCGAGCGGATCACATGGCCGCCAGCGATGTGGCCGGTTTCGTGGGCGATGACGCCGATCAGCTCGTTCGGGGTGTCGCAGCCGAGGATCAGTCCGGTGTTGATGAACACCGCTTGGCCGCCGGCGACGAACGAGTTGATCTGGTCGTCCTGGACCAGATAGATGCCGACATCGTTCGGCTCGAGCCCGGCGGCGCGCCAGACCGGCGCGACCATGGTGCGGATGTCGCCCTCGATCTCGGTGTCGCGCAGTACAATCGGCGCCGCGGCCAGCGCTTGGTGGCAAACCAGCCCGGCGGCGAGCGCGGCGGCGATGCGCAGCATGCTGGGCAGACGCGGCGCGGCTTTTCTCAACACTGGCGAGGACCGGCAGGATGCGCCCGGCTCACGACTGGGTTAGCCGCTGCCACCAACCCCGTTTCGGGTTGACCGGCTTGTCGGTGACGTCCCGTACATCTTCGGGGACGCTGGAGACATGCCGGGGCAGCTCGCTCGTCCTGTGCTCGCCGCCATTGCCGGCGCTCCGTTCGGCCTGCTCCAGGACCCGCTCGGTCTCGCTGACAAAGGGGATGCCAGGCTCAGCCTCGCCGACTGGTGCCGGCGCCGGTTCCGGCTCGGCCGCGGCGATCGCGGCAGGCTCGGCGGCGGCCGGATGAGGCTCGGGCGCGGCGCTGTCGCCGGCAAGCGGCGCCAGACTGGCGGCTTCGAGGCCGGTTTCGCTCGACCAGGGCACCGCCGTCTCGAATTGCGGCGCCTCGAATTCCGGTGGCTCTGGCGCGGCGTGGCCCGGCCCCGGCAGGATTTCGATCGTTTCGGCCGCCGCTGCGATCGGCGCGCCGTTTTCCGCGCCGTCGCGCCGACCGCGGGTGCGGCCGCCGCGCCGGCCGCGCCGCCGCCGGCGGCGCTCGGAGTCGCTCTCCTCGCGGCGATGCTCGCCGTCCTCGGTGCGGCGGTGCTCGCCGTCCTCGGCTGCGGTTCGCTCCGGTTCCGCCGCGGTCTCGGCCTCGGCGTGAGCCGCCGCCGGGCGACGCTCGCGACCCTCGTCGCGGCGGCCGCGGCGACGGCGGCGCCGTCGGCGACCGCCTTCGTCTTCGCCCCCGCCAGCCTCGGCTTCGGCCGCTCCGCCGCGAACGGCCTCGGGCGCCTCGACCTCCTCGTCCGCCTCGACCTCTTCCTCTTCCGCTTCCTCGATGGTCGGCGCTCGTATCGACGGCGGCGGCGGCGCCTCGCCGGCGCCGTAGGCGCGCAGCCGTTCGAGCCGGAAATTCGGCGGGATCAGCAAATCGTCGCGGGCGATCATCACCGTGATCGCGTAGCGCGCCTCGATTTGGGTCAGCGACTCGCGCTTCTGGTTGAGGATGTAAAGCGCGACCGTCGTCGGCACGTAGACGCAGATTTCGGCCGAGCGCCGGCGGATGCCTTCCTCCTCGATCGACCGCAACACATAAAGCGCGGTCGATTCCACCGAGCGAATAAAGCCGGTGCCGCCGCAATGCGGGCAGGGTTGTGTCGATGCCTCAGCGAGTGAGGGCCGCAGCCGCTGCCGTGACATTTCGAGAAGCCCGAACGGGCTGATCCGCCCGACCTGGATGCGGGCCCGGTCGTTTTTCAGCGCCTCCTTGAGCCGGCGCTCGACCGCGACCTGGTTGCGGTGCTCCTCCATATCGATGAAATCGATCACGATCAGCCCGGCCAGGTCGCGCAGGCGCAATTGGCGGGCGACCTCGTCGGCGGCTTCGAGATTGGTGCGGAGCGCCGTCTCTTCGATATTGCGCTCGCGCGTCGAACGCCCCGAATTGACGTCGATCGCGACCAGCGCCTCGGTCTGGTTGATGACGATGTAGCCGCCGGATCGCAACTGCGCGACCGGCGAGTGGATCGCGTCGATCTGGCTCTCGACCTGGAACCGATGCAACAGCCCGATCTGCGGGTCGCGGTAGGGCTGGACCCGCTTGGCGTGGCTCGGGATCAGCGTCCGCATGAACGCCTTTGCGGTCTTGTAGCCTTCCTCGCCTTCGACCTGCACTTCGTCGATATCGCGGGTATAGAGGTCGCGGATCGACCGCTTGATCAGGTTGCCTTCTTCGTAGATCAGCGCCGGCGCTGTCGATTTCAGCGTCAGGTCGCGGATCTCGTTCCACAGCCGCAGCAGGTATTCGTAATCGCGCTTGATCTCGGCCTTTGAGCGCTCTGCGCCGGCGGTGCGCACGATGACGCCCATACCCTCCGGAATTTCGAGCTCTTCGAGGATTTCCTTCAGCCGTCGCCGGTCGGTGACGCTGGTGATCTTGCGCGATACGCCGCCGCCGCGCGCGGTGTTGGGCATCAACACGCAATAGCGGCCGGCCAGCGACAGATAGGTCGTCAGCGCCGCGCCCTTGTTGCCGCGCTCCTCCTTGGTCACCTGCACCAGCATGATCTGGCGGCGCTTGATGACCTCCTGAATCTTGTAATGCCGCAGCGAGCGGGTGCGCCGGATTTGCGCCTCGGCTTCGTCCTCGTCCTCGTCGTCTTCTTCGGCCTCGTCGCCGCCGATCGTTTCGACCGTCTCGACCGCGGCGGGCGTGGCGTAGTCTTCGGTTCCTCCGATCCCGGGCTCGGCCTCGATGACATCGCCGGCAACGACCGTCTCCTCGGCCGAAGCGAGCGCTAGGGCATAGGGTTCAGGGTGATCGCCGGCATGAGTTTCTGATGGTGTGTGCGGCTCGTACTCCGGGACAGCCATGGCGGCCGGCGGTTCCGGCGACGGCGACCGTTCGACCTCGACGAAGTCCCTCGACGACTCGGGCTGCGTCCTGTTCTCGTCGGCGTCGAACGCGTGTTCGGCCGCATGGTCCGCCGCGTCGTTTCCGCCTTCGTCCGATGGGGTGCTCTCGGCGGCCTCTTCCTCGGCGGTCGTATCCGGGACGGTGACCGGTTCTGGCAGCGCCTCGGCCAGCGGCACGCCTTCGTCGCCGCCGGCGGGTTCCGCAACCGTCTCGCTGGTCGGCTGCTCGCCGCCATCCCGTGTGCGGTCGCCGACCGGGATGCGATAGTAGTCCGGGTGGATTTCGCTGAACGCCAGGAAGCCATGCCGGTTGCCGCCGTAATCGACGAACGCCGCCTGCAGCGACGGCTCGACCCGGGTTATTTTGGCGAGATAGATATTTCCTTTTACTTGCTTCTTAGTTGACGACTCGAAGTCGAATTCTTCGAGCCGATTGCCGTTGAGCACGACCACCCTGGTCTCCTCGGGGTGGGCGGCATCGATAAGCATGCGCTTGGCCATTCGGGCAGAACTCCGGGGCGCGCGGCTGCGGCCGCCGCAATGCGGCTGGCGGCGCGATCCTTTTTTGGGAAGGTCCGGGAGTGCCTGTGATCACTTGCGTCCTGGAAATCGTTTCATGGCGCAGCGCGGCACGCCGGCTTCTAGTTGATCCAATTTGCACCGCTCGGCGCTGCGGCCCGGCTGGCGGCGGAGAAAATGCCGGCGGTGCGGGGTTGCGTCGCAACGTCGCCGGACAGACCCGTCCGGCTGGCGGATTTCGCAACCGCAATGTAATGGCCGCGGGCCGAGATCACAATCGTTTCGTCCGGGCGCGGCGGTTCGGGCGGGGCTTTGGCGAAGCGGACCGGGCGGAGCCACTAGGGATATCGCGGGAATCGGCGTTCGCGCGAACGCGACGAAAACGGCCTTGGATTAGCCACGGTGTTATCGCATAAGCTGCCCCGCCGCGCGGATCGAGGGCCGCTTTTCGCGGTCGCGGGCGAAGGGGGGCCGCGCCGGTGCGCAAGATGATCAAGCTCGTTCGCTTTCTCTTTGTTTGCGCCGTGATCCTTGCGGTCGGCGGTGGCGCCGTCGCCGGGCTGACGCTGTGGTATTTCGGGCGCGACCTGCCCGATTATCAGCAACTGGCGCGTTACGAACCGCCGATCACCACCCGCGTCCACGGCGGCGATGGCCGGCTCCTCGCCGAATATGCGACCGAGCGCCGCGTCTATGTCCCGATCGCCGCGATCCCAAAGCGCGTGATCGAGGCCTTCCTGGCGTCCGAGGACAAAAATTTCTATAGCCACCACGGCGTCGATCCGATCTCGATCCTGCGCGCCGCGCTGACCGATGTCGGTCGTTGGCGCAGCAGCCGCCGCCCGGTCGGCGCCTCGACCATCACGCAGCAGGTCGCCAAGAACATGCTGCTGTCGAACGAGGTGTCGATCGAGCGCAAGGTCAAGGAGATCCTGCTCGCCACTCGCATCGAGGAGGCGCTATCGAAGGATCGCATTCTCGAACTCTATCTGAACGAGATATATCTCGGCTCCGGCGCCTACGGCGTGGTAGCGGCGGCACAGACCTACTTCAACAAGTCGCTCGACGAACTCAGCATCGGCGAGGCGGCCTATCTCGCCGGCTTGCCGAAGGCGCCGAACAATTACAACCCGATCCGCTTTCCGCAGGCGGCGAAGGCGCGGCGCGATTGGGTGCTCGACCGCATGGCCGAGGACGGCGTGGCCGGCGCTACCGATGTTGCCGCGGCAAAGGTCGAGCCCTTCGCGCTGCGGCGTCGGGAGGAGACCGAGGTCGTCAACGCGCCCTATTTCGCCGAGGAGGTCCGCCGCGAGCTGCTGGCCCGCTATGGCGAAGAGATGCTGTACCGCGGCGGTCTGTCGGTGCGGACCAGCGTTGATGCGCGGCTCCAGGCGGCGGCCGACAAGGCCTTGCGCGATGGCCTCGTCACTTATGATCGCTCGCGCGGCGGCTGGCGCGGCGCGGTCGGGCATATCGAGGCCGGCGGCAACTGGCTGGCGCATCTGGAGAAGGAGCCGCTGCCGGCCGGCGCGGCCACAGCCGGATGGCAGCTCGCGGTGGTCCTGCGCACCGATGGCGAGGGCGCCGCGATCGGACTGAAGGATGGCGATACCGGCCGCATCCCGTTCGCACAGATGCGCTGGGCCCGGCCGTTGCGCGACGACAGCTCGCTCGGCGCCTTCCCGCGCAACGCAGGCGATGTCGTCAAACCCGGCGATCTCGTGCTGGTGGAACCGCTCTCCGAGGCGGCGAAGACCAACGCATCGGTCAAGACCGTCAGTCTCGCCCCGCGCACCGAGCACCTCTTCAACCTGTGTCAGATTCCCGAAGTCGGCGGCGCCCTCGTCGTGATCGACCCGCACACCGGGCGTGTGCTGGCGTTGAGCGGCGGCTTCAGCTTCGAGATCAGCCAATTCAATCGCGCCACCCAGGCCAAGCGGCAGCCAGGCTCGGCGATCAAGCCATTCGTCTATCTGACCGCGCTCCAGCATGGCTTCACGCCCTCGACCCTGGTCGAGGACGGGCCGATCTCGCTGCCGCAGGGGCCCGGCCTGCCGATGTGGTCGCCGGTCAATTACGAGCACAATTTCATGGGCACGATCCCGCTGCGGGTCGCGCTCGAGCATTCGCGTAATGCCGCCACCGCGCATGTCGCAGCCGCGATCGGCATGGAAGCGATCGGCGAGACCGTCGAGACCTTCGGCATCATGGACCACATGCCGCGGATGTATTCGATGGCGCTCGGCGCCGGCGAGACCACGCCGCTGCGGCTGACCACGGCCTATGCGATGATCGACAACGGCGGCAAGCGGATCACCCCGACGCTGATCGATCGCATCCAGGACCGCTACGGCAAGACGATCTTCCGGGCCGATCAGCGGCCCTGCGACGGCTGCGGCAACGTCGATTGGAAAAAGCAGTCGGTCCCGTCGGTGCCCGACGATAGCGAGCAGATCGCCGACCCCGTCGCCGATTACCAGCTGGTGCAGATGCTGCAAGGGGTCGTGCAGCGCGGCACCGGTGCCGCCGTCAAGGCGGTCGGCAAGCCGATCGCCGGCAAGACCGGCACGACCAGCGACTGGCAGGATGCCTGGTTCGTCGGCTTTACGCCCGATCTCGCCGCCGGGGTCTTCATCGGTTATGACGATCCGGTCAGCCTCGGCACCGGCGAGCAGGCCGCGGTCGTCGCCGCGCCGGTCTTCCGCGACTTCATGCTGGTGGCGCTGAAGGATGCGCCGGCGACCGAATTCCGCACCCCGCCCGGGCTGCGGATGTACCGCGTCAATCCCGCAACCGGACTGCCGGCGACCGGTGGCGAGCCGGGAATTTGGGAGGCCTACCAGCCGAACACCGAGCCCGGTAAGAACCGCGACCTCGGGCTTCGCGGCATGCCGGCCGACGCGATGGCTCAGGGCCCTGGCGAGCCCGGTGCCCTGCCGGCGCGTGCCACCCCGGCCTCCGGCACCGGCGGCCTTTATTAGAAAACGGCGATTAGACGAGCGCGCCCGCGGTTCCTATATCAGAGGCCGCATTCACCATAGGTAATTGCCGATGAAGGCCGAAACCCAGGCGGTCGCCGACGACATCAGGAAGTCGCTGGCGCTGCTGAGGAGGCATCTTTGACTGGGATGCCGCAAATGCCCGCCTCGAAGAACTGAACCGCAAGGCCGAGGACCCGAAACTGTGGGACGACAGCGGGGCCGCGCAGCAGATCCTGCGCGAGCGCACCAAGCTGGAGCGCTCGGTCGAGGGCTACCGCCGCATCGAGCGCGAGGTCGATGAAGCGCTGGAGCTGATCGAGCTCGGCGACAGCGAGGGCGACGAGCAGATCGTCGCCGAGGCCGAGCGGAGCCTCGAAAAGCTGCGCGACGAGGCGCAGAAGCGCGAGCTCGAGAGCCTGCTGTCGGGCGAGGCCGACGGCAACGACTGCTATCTCGAGGTCCATGCCGGCGCCGGCGGCACCGAGGCGCAGGATTGGGCCGAGATGCTGTTGCGCATGTATGTCCGCTGGGCCGAGGCGCATGGCTACAAGGTCGAGTGGCTCGAAGAGAGCGCCGGCGAGGGCGCTGGCCTCAAATCGGCGACGGTCAAAGTCGCCGGTGTCGATGCCTATGGCTGGCTGAAAACCGAAAGCGGGGTGCACCGGCTGGTGCGCATCTCGCCGTTCGACTCGGCCGCCCGCCGCCACACCAGCTTTGCTTCGGCCTGGGTCTATCCGGTGATCGACGAGAAGATCGACATCGAGATCCAGGACAAGTACCTGCGCGTCGATACCTATCGCGCTTCGGGCGCCGGCGGCCAGCACGTCAACAAGACCGACAGCGCGATCCGCCTGACCTACACGGCGCCGGGCTCGGAACCGGTCGTCGTCGCGTGCCAGAGCGAGCGCTCGCAGCACCAGAACCGGGCCCATGCCTTGGCGATGCTGCGCGCCCGCCTCTATGAGCAGGAGTTGCAGAGGCGCGAGGCGGCGACCGAGGCGATGAACGCCTCGAAGACCGATATCGGCTGGGGTCACCAGATCCGGTCCTACGTCCTGCAGCCCTACCAGATGGTCAAGGATTTGCGCACCGGCGTCGAGATCGGCAACACCGGCGCGGTGCTCGACGGCGATATCGACCGCTTCCTCGCCGCCGCGCTGGCCCAGCGCATCGAGGGCGCCGACGCCAAGGTGAAGGCATAGTCCTGCCGACCGCCGACGCGATCGTCGTGCTCGGCTGCCGGCTGCGGCCGGACGGTGCGCCGAGCCCTGCGCTGCGCCGACGGGTCGAGTTGGCGGTCCGGCTCTATCAGGACAAAGTCGCGCCGCTGCTGCTGCTGTCCGGCGGCGGGCCGCGTCCACAATCCGAGGCCGAGGTGATGCGGGAGCTTGCGCTCGCGGCGGGCGTCCCGGACCCCGCGATCCTGGTCGAGACCCGTTCCCAAAACACCGCGGAGAACGCCTTCGCCAGCGCCCGGCTGCTGCGCCAAAGCGGCCTCCGGCGGGTTGTGCTGGTCAGTCATCGGCTGCATCTGCCGCGGGCGCGGCTGCTGTTCCGCTTCGCCGGATTGAAGATCGTCGGCGCCGCCGGTGTGCCCGCCCCGTCGCCAGGCGCGGCGATCGCGGCCGCGACCTACGAGATCGCCGCCTTGCCGGTGGCGCTGGTCCGCGCGGCCGCGTCGCGCCGCGGCTGAGCGATCCGCCGCGACAGCGCCGCGACCGGCAGCGTCGCCAGGCCGGTCAGCAGAAACAGCCCCGGGACGCTGACCCCGACCGCGACCAGCGCGATCGTGATCACCGCCGACAGCACCATCGCCGCCGCGTTGATCACGTTGTTGCCGGCGATCGTGCGGGCGCGGCGCTCGGGGTCGCTTTCGGTCTGCAGCAGCGCGTAGAGCGGCACGATGAAGATGCCGCCGGACACCGCGATCCCGAAAAGGTCGGTGAGGATTCGCCAGTGCCCTAAACTGCCGAGAAAGGCGCCGATCGTCCCGGGCTCGGCCGTGACGACGCCGGTCGGGCTCGCCGCCCACAAATCGATCGAGAACAGCGCGATCCCGAGCGCGCCCCACGGCACCGTCCTAGCGCTGATCCGGCCGCGCAGCAGTCGGTTACACAGCAGCGAGCCCACCCCGATCCCGACCGAGAACACGGTCAGGAACAGCGTCACCACCGCCTCTTCGCTGCCGAGCACGAACCGGACATAGCTCGGGAATTGCGACAGGTAGATCGCGCCGGCGAGCCAGAACCACGAGATCGCCAGCATCGCCCGGAACGGCACCCGCTGCCGTGCCGCTTCGGCGATCAGCCGGCCGGTCGCGGTCGCGATGTTCCAGTTCGGCCGTAGGCCCGGCGCCGCCGGTTTGGTCGGCGGGATGGCGCGGCTGATGCCCCAGGCGGCGAGCGCGACCGCGACGATCAGCGCTGCGACGCTGGCGCCGCCATGCGCCGTCGCGATCAGCATGCCGGCGATCGTGCCGAGGAGGATCGCGAGAAAGGTGCCGGCCTCGATCAGAGCATTGCCGAGCAGGAGCTGCTCGCGCGGCAGCAGGTCCGGCAGGATCGCGTATTTGAGCGGGCCGAAAAACGCCGCCTGCACCCCCATCGCGAGCAGCAGCGCTAGGAGCCAACCGGCATGGCCGGCGATCACGAACCCGGCCGCCACCAGCATCACCGGGATTTCGATCAGCTTGATGAGGCGGATGAGCCACGCCTTGTCGTGCACATCGGCGAGCTCCCCGGCCGTCGCCGAGCAGAGGAAGAACGGCAGGATGAAGAGCCCGCCGGCGACCGGGATCAGCAGCCCCGGCGACATCCCGCCGGCGGTCTCCGGCCGGTAGGCGATCATCAGCACCAGCGCGTTCTTCAGCGCATTGTCGTTGAAGGCCGACAGGAATTGCGTCGCGAACAGCGGCCCGAATTGCCGCGACAGCAGCAGCGACAGCGCGCTCGGCTGGTTCGCGGCCGGCTCTTGTCGTGGACCGTTGCAGGGCAATCTAGTACCAGTCCTTTCCCGATCGGATGGCCAGACTCGCGGGTTCAATGTCGCTCGTACTCTATAATTCGCTGACCCGCCGCAAGGAGGCTTTCGAGCCGCTCGATCCCGAGCGGGTGCGGATGTATGTCTGCGGCCCGACCGTCTACGACGAAGCGCATATCGGCAACGCGCGGGCGATCACCGCCTTCGACCTCTTATACCGCGTGCTGCGCCACGAATACGGCGA
>DATARH010000298.1:0-5726 GCA_036264235.1 Allostellaceae bacterium | reverse complement strand
GGCATCAATACACCGGCGTCGCCTCGTGCCAGCGAAACCGCGACGCTGCCGGGCTAGTTCCCTCGGCGGCGCCCTATGCCGGATCGTCGAAGGAGAAGCCGCGCGCGTTCAGATAGGCTGCAAAGCCCGTGCCCTCCGGCGTCATCGCCTGTCGCGCCTTGTCCTCCGACCAGCCATAGAACTCAGCCGTGCCGAACCGGGCGGGGTCGCGCTGTCGGTCCCCGATCGAGTGGCGTGCGTCGCGGCGCCGGTCATAGCCATCGACCTTCTCGGCAAATCTGCTGTCGTCGTACCGATCAATATGGAGGGTTGCGTCGAGCGGCAGCCGCATGCTGATGAACCCCGCCTGTGCCGGGTAGCCGAGACATAGCCCGGCGACCGGGAAGACCTCGTCAGGCAGCTCGAGGATGTTGCCGACCTCGGTGATCCTGTTGCGCAACACGCTGATCGGGCAGGTGCCGAGACCGAGCCTCTCGGCCGCCAGCACACAGGTCTGCAGTGCAAGCGCGGCATCGACCGTGGCGCTGAAGAAGCCTTCCAGCGCACCGTTCACAACCGGGTGGCCGCGTAGCTCACCAATCCGTTCCAATCGCCGCGCGTCGCCGAGGAAAACAAGAAATACCGGCGCCGTGCCGATCCACGCCATGTCTGGAAACAGGGTCGCCAGCCGGTCGCGCCGTGCCCGTTCGCGCAGCCATAAGACCGACGCCTGCTGGAAATCGGATTTCGACGAGGCCGACGCCGCCGCTGCCAAGAGCAGCCGGACAAGCCCATCCGGCACCGGCCGCTGATCGTAGCGCCGCTGCGTGCGCCGCATCAGCACCTGGCGCAGCCACGCATCCTCCGGCACCTCGCCCTCGGCGCCGAGATCGAGATCGAGGCCGAAGCGGGCGCGCATTTCGTCGGCATAGGCGTTGGTCATCGCCGGGTCTCCTTCCCCACCGATGATAGGCGCAATCGTGCCGAGAGTGCTTGGCCGCGGCGAGGCGGCGGCCTACAAGTTTCCGCGGAACCCAGCCGGAGCCGATGCCGATGCCCGATACGCTGACGACCAACTCGCAGATTATCGCCGCCTACCGCGCCGCGACTCCGGGCTCGGCTGCCCGAGCCGCCGAGGCGGCCGATCTGTTCCCCTCCGGCATCACCCACGATTCGCGCTACATCGAGCCCTACGGCCTCTACATCGATCGCGCCCAGGGGCCGCGCAAATGGGACGTCGACGGCCGCTGCTATGTCGATTATTTCGGCGGTCACGGCGCGATGCTGCTGGGGCATTGCCATCCGGAGGTGATGGCGGCGGTGCATGCCCAGCTCGACCGCGGCACCCATTACGGCGCCAGCCATCCGCTCGAAATCGAATGGGCGAAATGGGTCAAGCGCCTGATCCCGTCGGCTGAGCGCGTGCGCTTCACCAATTCCGGCACCGAGGCGACGCTGATGGCGGTACGCCTCGCCCGCGCCTTCACTGGGAAACCGAAGCTGATCCGCTTCAATTACCATTTCCACGGCTGGCACGATCATATGACGACCGGCCATTCGAGCCATTTCGACGGCACCGCGACGACCGGCGTGCTCGACGCGGTCGCCGGCAATGTCGTGCTGTGCGACCAGAACGACGAGGCGATGCTGGCGCGGCTGCTCGATCAGCATAAGGATATCGCCGCCGCGATCATCGAGCCGACCGGCGCCAATGGCGGCCGCCTGCCGATCGACCCGAGCTTCTTGAAGGCGCTGCGGCGCTTGACCGCCGAGCATGGAGTCCTCTTGATCTTCGACGAGGTCGTGAACGGCTTCCGCGTGTCGTCCGGCGGGGCGCAGAAGGCCTATGGCATCAAGCCCGACCTGACGACTTTGGCGAAAATCCTCGCCGGCGGATTGCCGGGTGGCGCGGTGACCGGCCGCAAGGACATCCTCGACCTGCTCGACTTCGAGGTGACCGCCGCCGGCGGCAAGGAAAAGATCAACCACCCCGGCACCTTCAACGCCAACCCACTCTCGGCCGCGGCCGGTATCGCGACGCTAAAAATCGTCGGTGAGACCGACGCCTGCGACCGCGCCAACGCCTATGGCGACGCGCTGCGCCAGCGGCTTAACGAGATCTTCGAGGAGGAGCGGGTGCCGTGGGCCGCCTACGGCACCTTCTCGTCGATCGAAATCTTCACCAACCCGGAAGGTATCGACGTCACTCCGACCAAATTTGAGCCGCTCGGCCTCGCGCCAAAGCACTTCAAGGGAACCAAGAACGCCGGACTCGTGCACAAATTGCGATTGGCGATGATGCTGAACGGCGTCGATTTCAACAGTCACCCCGGCGGCGTCATCTCTTGCACCCATGGCGAGGCGGAGCTGACCGACACGACCAATGCGCTGCGCACCGCTCTGCGCATGCTGAAGGCCGAAGGCGAGGTCTGATCGCCTGAGTTCAACCAGCACTCGCCAACGCGTCGCGCTGCGCTAATATGATGGCCTCAGAATTGCTGCCGCCGCTGCGGCCCCGGTGAAATTCACCGGGCAGACAAGGAGGAACCGCATGCTGCCACCGAAAGAAAACGAACTGATCACCCGCGTCGGCGCCGGCACCCCGATGGGCAATGCGATGCGGCGCTATTGGATACCGGCCTGCCTTGCGAGCGAGGTCGCCGAACCCGACTGCCCGCCGGTCCGCGTAAAGCTCCTCGGCGAGGACTTGATCGCCTTTCGCGACAGCGACGGCCGCATCGGCTTGATTGACGAATTCTGTCCGCACCGCCGCGTTTCGCTGTGGTTCGGGCGCAACGAGGAATGCGGCCTCCGCTGCGCCTATCACGGCTGGAAATTCGACGTCGAAGGCAACTGCCTCGACCAGATGAATGAACCGCCGGAGCATCAGTTCAAACAGCACATCCACATCACCGCCTATCCCACGGTCGAGCTCGGCGGCATCGTCTGGGCCTATCTCGCCCCGGCCGAGAAGATGCCGCCGGCGCCGAAATTCGCCTGGACCCAGGTGCCGGAAGAGCGCCGGCATGTCTCCAAGGTGATCGAGGAATGCAACTGGCTGCAGGCCTTGGAAGGCGGCATCGACACCTCGCACGCGCCGATCATGCATCGCCTCCTGACCGACAACTCGACGCGTGGCGGCATCAAGCCGTCCAACCCGTTCGTCCGCGGCGCGGCGCCAAAGCTCGTCGTCGACGTTACTGATTACGGCTATCTCTACGCCGGCATCCGGCCGCTCGGCGACAGTGAGGTGCACATCCGCACCTATCATTTCGTGATGCCGTTCCATCAGATCCGCCCATCGCGCTCGGAATCGGGGTTGCCGACCGATGCGGGGCACATCTGGGTCCCGATGGATGACTACAATTGCATGGTCTACAACTGGATGTACTCGACGACCGAGGCGCCGCTGACCGAGGAAGATCGGCGCGAATACGGCATCGGCAACGGCCCCGATTTTGTCGACCAGAAGACCTTCCGGTCGAAGCAGAACCGATCGAACGACTACGGCATCGACCGCGAGGTGCAGCGCACCGAGAGCTTCACCGGGATCGACGGCATCAACCAGCAGGACCGCGCGCTGCAGGAAAGCATGGGGCCGATCGTCGACCGCTCGAAGGAGCATCTCGGGCCCGCCGACAAGGCAATCGGCCAGGCCCGCCGCATGCTGCGGCAGGCGGTGAAGGCGGTCGAGGCCGGCGGCGATCCGGACGGCACCGGCGCCAGCTACTACCATATCCGCGCCGGCGAGGAGGTGCTGCCGCGCGACGCCGACTGGCACCAGATCATGGCACCCGACATCACCCAGGAAAAAATCCTGCAAACGGTCTGAGCGCCCGCGCGCATTTGCCCCTCTCCGGCACTGCCGGGGAGGGGCTTTTATTTCGCGTTGGCACGCACGTTGCTCGACGGCTTGCGCCTCTAACCAAGGAGCATCCGATGACCCGCACCGAACTGACCGAAAAAATCCTCGCCGCCAAGCGCCGCAAAAAATTGAGCTGGAAAACTGTGACCGGCGAGATCGGTGGCGGTTCGCCGGTCTATTTGACCGCGGCGCTGCTCGGCCAAATGAAGCTGCGGCCGGAGCAGGCCGAGCGCGCCGCTGCGCTGTTCGACCTCGGCGAGGAAGAGAAACTGCTGCTGCAGGAAATCCCCTATCGCGGCGCGCTGCCGAGTGCGGTGCCGACCGACCCGCTGATCTACCGATTCTACGAACTGGTGCAGGTCTATGGCACGACCTGGAAGGAGCTGATCCAGGAGGAATTCGGCGACGGCATCATGAGCGCCATCGATTTCGATATGGCGATCGAGCGCCAGCCCGATCCGAAAGGCGACCGCGTCAAGGTGACGATGACCGGCAAGTTCCTGCAGTACAAGGAATACTGAAACCGACCTCGTTAGGGCGGGTCCCCGGTGAAAGCCGGGGGCAACCCGCCACGTCGATCCACCTCGGCGACCGGCCCTGAAGCCTAGAGGCAAAAACTCGTGTTAGCGTCGGGATTGCTGGCAAGGTGATCTCGGCGAATGGCACCTGAATCAACGGCCGACCCGAACCTGCCGCTGGAAGAGCGGCTGGCGGCGTTGTTCGCGACGCTCGGCGTTACCGGTGCGCATGTCGCGGCGCGCAGCTCGACCGATTGGGAAGGTTTCGCGGCGAGCCATCCCGAGCGGATCGCTTCGCTGACGCTCGTCTGCCCGGCTGCGATCGACCCGGCAACGCTGCAGCGGTTCGGTTCGCGGCTTCTGGTGATCACCGGCGAGCACGGGCCAGGCAGCCGCCGTGTCCAGGCCAGCCTGCCGGACTTGCCGCAGGCCCAACGTTTGGTGCTGTCGGATTACGCCGGTCTGACCTGGTCCGATCTCGCGGCCGAGCGCGGCGACGAGATCGGCGCCGCGATCAGCGATTTGGTTGCGGCTCGCGAAACCCTGCCGCCGTTGCATGCGCCTGCCGAGGCGGAGGGAGAGGTCGCCGGCATCTCCTATCGCATCCGCGGCGCCGGGCCGCCGCTGGTGCTGTTCCCGCTCGAACTGGCGCCGTTGCAATGGGAGCCGCTGATCCCGGCGCTGGCGGCCCGGTTCTGCACGATCACCCTCGGCGGCGCGCTGCTCGGCAGCATCGGCAGCCTCGAGGAGCGCGGCCGTTCCGGCTACATGCGCGTGGTGCGGGCCGTGCTCGATGCTGTCGCGATCCGGCCAGGCGAGGCGGTGCTGGAAGTCGGCTGCGGCTCGGGTGTCGTGATGCGCGAACTCGCTCGCCGCACCGCCGGCGCCAACCGATTGACCGGCCGCGATATGAATCCGTATTTCCTCGGGGTGGCGCGCGAGTTGGCGCGGCGCGAGGGGCTGGATCATCTGATCGAGTTCGGGGAAGGACGCGCCGAGACGCTGCCGCTGCCGGATGCATCGGTTGATGTCGCGCTCGCCTGCACCGTAATCGAGGAGGGAGACGCCGACCGGATGTTGGCCGAGTTGGTGCGGGTGACCCGGCCGGGTGGACGGGTCGGTGTAATCGTGCGCGCCATCGACCTGCCGTGCTGCGTGAACCTACCGCTCGACGCGGCTCTCAGACAAAAGGCCGAGGCGCCGGGCGCGATCGGCGGCGGCATGAGTCCGGGCGGCTGCGCCGATGCCAGTCTCTATTCGCGGCTGCACGTACTCGGCCTGCGCCAGCTCGACTGCTTTCCGCAGCTCGTCGCGGTCAAGCCATGGCAGCCGCGCCTCGCCCGTTATCAGCAGCAGGTTCTTGC
>DATARH010000279.1:0-22164 GCA_036264235.1 Allostellaceae bacterium | reverse complement strand
TGCGGTTGTCGGTCAGCGCCTCGACGATGACCGCAACGCCGCCCGGGCCATAGCCTTCGTAGCGCACCTCTTCATAGGCCTCGCCGGCCTCGCCGCCTGAGCCGCGCTTGATCGCGCGCTCGACTGTGTCTTTCGGCATGTTGGCCTGGCGGGCGGCCAGGATCGCCGCGCGAAGCCGCGGGTTCGCGTTGGGATCGGACAGACCGGTGCGGGCGGCTGTGGTCAATTCTCGGATCAGCTTGGTAAAGACCTTGGCGCGCTTTTTGTCCTGCGCGCCCTTGCGGTACATGATGTTCTTGAATTGCGAATGGCCAGCCATGTATGCGGCTCCTCGTCACCATGCAGGCCGACGCGTCTGCCGTGGCCGTGATCCCCTTATAAGAGCGCGGCCTAACAAGCCAATATGGCAGGATTGGGGCGCCTCCGGCCGCGGCCGGGTTCAGGGTTTTGGCACATAGGCCGCGAGTCGGCCGCCGACCCGAACCGGTTCGATTCGGCGGGCGAGACCGGTCGCGTCGTCGGTCACGACGAAAACACCACAGACCGTCGCCTCTCCTTCGGCCGGTTGCGGCTTCTCGCCCGGCATCCGCGTCACGAAGCGGCGCACCGAAGGTGCCTTCTGCATCCCGATCACCGAATCGTAGTCGCCGCACATCCCGAGATCGCTGATGTAGCCGGTACCGCCCGGCAGGATCTGCGCGTCGGCGGTCGGGACATGCGTATGGGTGCCGATCACCGCCGACACCCTGCCGTCCGCGAAATGGCCGAACGCCATCTTCTCGCTGGTCGCCTCGCCGTGAAAATCGACGACGATCGCATCAGCCGTCTGGCCGAGCGTGTATTGCGCCAGGATCGCGTTCAGCCGGGCGAAGGGGTCGTCCAGGATATCCATGAACAAGCGGCCCATCAGGTTGACGGCGAGCAGCGTGCGGCCGTCATCGAGCCGGTGCGGCCGGTACCCGGCGCCGGGCGTCCCCTCGGGGAAGTTGGCCGGCCGCAGCAGCCGCGGATCGCGGTCGATGTATTGGATCAGCTCGCGCTGGTCCCAGACATGGTTACCGGTGGTCAGCATGTCGGCGCCCGCTTCGTAGAGCTCGCCGCACAATTTCTCGGTCAGGCCGAAGCCGTGCGCGGCGTTCTCGGCATTGACGATCGCGACATCGATGTCGAGCGCGCGTCGCAACTGCGGCAGGTGCGCAGCGACCGCATCGCGCCCGGCCCGGCCCATCACGTCACCGAGCAGAAGGATGTTCACGACCTCGATCCCTCGATAGCAAGAAGTGTAAACGCCGCAAAGCCGGCAGCCTAATTCTCCCCGCTTCTACGTTCGCAGGGGAAAAATTAGCGCTGCAAGCAACTTCGCCACAATCGGATCATATAACGCGCCCTCCTACGGGGCGTTCTCCTGCTTCGCACCCGTCGATTTTGGTTTTTCGGGCGCGGCCCGAACCCCCAACCAGCTGACACGAGATATCCGCTTTGCGTTGGTAGAGTGGTGAATTTCCCAATGGGTGAGGTTGCCGCGTATTTTGAACTGACAACTCCATCAGCAGTGTCGGTGGCGAATACGAATCGACAAGCGAAGCGCGAAACACAGGATAGAGCCGGCCCCTCGTCCGAAAACTGGCGTAGATAGGCTATCGGGTTGTAGCGTTAACAGGGCGTGAGCATGGCCAAGACCCGGCGTGAGCGCGACAGCCTCGGCGAGATCGAGGTCCCGGCCGACCGGCTTTGGGGCGCGCAGACGCAGCGCTCGCTCGAGAACTTCCCGATCGGCCGCGGCCGCTTTGTCTGGGGCCGGCCGGTGATCCGCAGCTTCGGGCTGCTGAAGAAGGCGGCGGCGCGCGCCAACGGCGCGCTCGGTGAATTGTCGCCCGAGAAGGTCGAGCTGATCGCCCGCGCCGCCGAGGAGATCGTCAGTGGCAAGCATGATGGCGAATTCCCGCTGGTGGTGTTTCAGACCGGCTCCGGCACGCAGTCGAACATGAACGCCAACGAGGTGATCGCCAACCGGGCCGCGGTACTCGCCGGCGGCAAGCCCGGCAACCATGCCGCGATCCACCCGAACGACGATGTCAACCGCAGCCAATCATCGAATGACGCGTTTCCGGCGGTCATGCACATCGCCGCCGTCGAGGCGATCGAGAGGGAGCTGCTGCCGGCACTTGCCGAACTGCGCGAGGCGCTCGATGCGCGCGGCCGCGCGCTCGCCGATCTCGTCATCATCGGCCGCACCCATTTGATGGATGCAACGCCGCTGACGCTCGGCCAGCTGTTTTCCGGCTGGGTGGCGCAACTCGACCAGGCGGCTGCCGGCGTGCGTGCCGCGCTCGACGGGCTCTACGAATTGCCGCTCGGCGGCACCGCGGTCGGCACCGGGCTCAACGCGCCGGCGAAGTTCGGCGCTCTCACGGCGCAATACATCGCCGAAGAAACCGGCCGTCCGTTCCGCCAGTCCGGCAATCTGTTCGCGGTCGGCTCGGCGCATGATGCGATGGTGGCGGCGAGCGCGGCGATGCGCACTCTCGCGGGCGCCCTGATGAAGATCGCCAACGACATCCGCTGGTACGCCAGCGGACCGCGCGCCGGCCTCGGCGAATTCTCGCTGCCAGAAAACGAGCCCGGCTCCTCAATCATGCCGGGCAAGGTCAACCCGACACAGAACGAGGCGCTGACGATGGTCGCGGCGCAGGTGTTCGGCAACGATTTGACTGTCGCCTTCGCCGGCAGCCAGGGCAATTTCCAGCTCAATGCCTACAAGCCGATCATCATGCACAATGTGCTGGAGTCCGCCGAGCTGCTGGCCGAGGGCTGCCGCTCTTTCGCGCAGCGCTGCGTCGCCGGCATCGAGGCGAACAAAGCACGCATCCGCGCGCACCTCGAAGACTCGCTGATGCTGGTGACGGCGCTCTCGCCGCATATCGGCTACGAAAAGAGCGCCGAGATCGCGCTCTACGCCCATCGTCACGACACGACTTTGCGCGAGGCGGCACTGAAGCTCGGTCACATCACCGAGGCCGAATTCGATGCCTGGGTCCGCCCGGAGGCGATGACAAAACCAGACGGCGCGGAATAGGCAGCGACGCGCCATCCCGCTATCCTTGCAATATCGCGGAGGGGATCATGTACAAGCTGTTCGCGCGGCCCGGCTGGGGCTCGGCACTCGTCGAGGCGCAGCTCGCCTGGTACGGGCTTCCGTTCGCGCTTGAAGAGGTCGAGGACCTGTTCAAATCGGCCGAGGCGCGCGCGAAATTGGCACCGGCAAACCCGCTGACCCAGGTGCCGGCGCTGATCCTCCCCGACCGGCAGGTAATGACTGAAAGCGCCGCGATCACGCTGCACCTGGCCGATGTCACCGGCAGCCACGAACTGGTTCCGGCTCCCGGCGAGAGCGCCCGCCCGGCCTTCCTGCGCTGGCTGGTCTTTCTCGTCGCCAATCTCTATCCGACTTTCACCTACGCCGACGATCCCGCCCGTTTCGTCCCCGGTTCGGAGGCGCAGCGGGGCTTTCGCGCCAATGTCGACGGCTATGCGCAGCGGCTGTGGCGGCAGGTGGACGACGCGGCCGGCGAGCCGTGGTTTTTCGGCGCGCGCTTCTCGGCGCTCGACATCTACATTGCGGTGATGACGCGCTGGCGGCCGCGGCGGGCCTGGTTCGCAGAATCCTGCCCGCGTCTGCACGCGATCGCGCTGCGCACCGATGCTGAGCCGCGCCTCGCGGCTGTGTGGCAGCGCAATTGGCCAAACGGATAGCGGAGCAGATTATGAGCTTTCGAGACCGGTTCGGGCTGCCTGTCACCGCCGCGTCGGAACAAGCAGTCGCGGATTATGTCGCGGCGGTCGATCTGATCCTGTCGGCCAATACCGGTGCCGAGGCGCTGCTCGATCGAGCACTCGCCGCCGACCCCGATTTTGCGCTCGCCCACATCGCGCGGGCGCGGCTGCTGCAGGTGCAGACCCGCGCCTCGGAGGCGCGAGCTGCGGCGGCGCAGGCCCGCGCGCTTGCCGGCCGCCTCACACCGCGCGAGCAGAGCCACATCGAGGCGATCGGCCTTGCGGTCGACGGCGATGCACCCGGGGCGATGCGCCGTCTCGAAGCGCTTGTCACGGACACTCCCCGTGACGCGCTGCCGCTATCACTGGCGCTCGGCGTCTTTGGGCTCCTCGGCTTCAGCGGCCGGCTCGACCATCACGAGGCACAACTCGACCTGCTAATGCGGCTGGCGCCGCATTGGGGCGAGGAGTGGTGGTTCCTGACCTATCTCGGCTGGGCGAGAATCGAGGTGGGCGATATCGCGACCGGAGTGGACGAAGTCGAGCAGGCGCTCGCCGGCAATCCCCGCAACGCCTACGCCGCGCATGCCCGCGCGCATGGCTATTTCGAGGCCGGGGACGCCGAGCGCGGCGCCGAGTTCATCGCGGCGTGGCTGCTGCAATATGACCGGACCAGCCAGTTGCATTGTCACCTGACCTGGCATCGCTCGCTGTTCGAAATGGCGCGCGGCAGGCCGGATACGGCGCGGGCGCTTTACGATGATGCGATCCGTCCCGGAGCATCGCAGGCGCCGCCGTTCTTCACGCTGTTCGACGCCGCCTCATTTCTGTGGCGCTGGCAAATCTACGGCGAGAGCCCGCCGATTGCCGGCGATTGGGACGAGCTGCACGAATTTGGCGAGCGCCACTTCCCGCATGCGGCGCTGCATTTCGCCGATCTGCATGCCGCCCTCGCCGCAGCAGCCAGCGGTGCGTATGACGCGGCCGAGCGCCGCATAATAGAAGCCCGTGCACGGGAAGCCGCCGGCAAGCTGCCGCAAGGGCGGGTGATTGCCGATTTGTGCGCCGGCAGTGCTGCCTTCGCGCGCGGCGATTACCAGGCGGCGGCGGACATCCTCGGCGCCGCACTTGCCGAGCTGCCGCGGGTCGGCGGCAGCCATGCGCAGCGCGAATTGTTCGAGGACACCTACATCCTCGCCTGCCTCAAATCGGAGCAGTACGACAGCGCCGGCGCCCGGCTCCGGTCGCGGCTCGAACGGCGGCCGTCGGTCCGGGACCGGCGCTGGCTTGCGGACTTGCCGGGACCAGCCCGGGCCTAGTCTCGATTACGCCCTTTACCAGACGTGGAACGCGTGCAGAGCGAACGCGCCGCCGCCCAGAACCAGTACTGTTCCACCCACCCATAGAACCGGAAGAAGCAAAACAGGCATGACGTTCTCCATTGCCGTTAAATCTCGCCACCCGTATTAGAGCAGCGCCACAGCGAATAAACATCACCCGGCCTGCAACATTCCCGTATCGGGTTAATCTGCGAGAAACCTGGATTTATTCTCTACCGGAACCGGCAGAGGCGCCGATTTGTTTTTATCGAGAGTTGGTAATATTAGGAGAGCTGTAATGGACAAGCAGCGAATCGAAGGCGGCCTGAAGAAGGCCACCGGGACGATCAAGGAAAAGGCCGGCCAGATAACCGGCGACCGCGACCTCGAGGCCGAAGGCACGGCCGATCGCGCCGAGGGCAAGGTGCGCGACGCGGTCGGGCACGCCAAGGATGCGGTCCGCAACCTGACCGAGAAATAGCCCCACCCGAACACGGCGCCGAATTCAAGAAGGGCCGAATTCAAGAAGGAACGAACCGATGCGCGGCGTTCTCTTGTGGCTGCTCGGGATCCCGATCCCGGTGATCATCCTGCTGTACGTTTTTCATGTGATCTGACGATCCGGCACCCTCACCGGATTGGCGGGTCGCCTGGCCCCGCCCCTGGTCCTCCGGGATCTGGGCGGGGCTTTTTCTGCGGGCGCGTTGACACCCGCACCCGCCGCCGCAAAGCTAACCCCGACCAACGCGGTTCGGGAGGAAGCGGTGAACGACAGCGCGGATCAGGACCTCGTCCTCTATTCCTGCGACAACCGCGTCGCGACGATCACGATCAATCGGCCGGACAAGCTGAACGCGGTCAGCGACGAGGTCGTCGCCGGCCTCGCCGAGGCGCTGCGCCGCTTCGATCTCGATCCCGATGCCGAGGTCGCGATCCTCAACGGCCGCGGCCGTGCTTTTTCTTCGGGGGCCGATGTCCGTCAACGCCAATTGCGCAGCCGCGACGAATTCGAAAAATTGGGCGGCCCGCAGGGCTGGGGCACCAATTCCGCCGACCTCCTAACCCGCTCCGTCAATTGGAAGCCGGTCATCGCGGCGGTGCATGGTTATGTTCTGGGGCTGGCGCTCGGACTGACGCTCGAATGTGACCTGATCGTCGCCGCCGAGGGCACGCGCTTCCAACTGACCGAAACCAGCCGCGGTCTCGGCGCGTCGCGCTATTGGGCCTTGTTCCAGTACCGCGCCGCCGGCGCCTTCGGCGACGAGGTGGCGCTGACCGGACGCTTCTTCACCGCCGAGGAAGCTTTCAAGGCCGGCATCGTCAATCGTCTGGCACCGCCGGACAAGCATCTCGACGTGGCCCGTGAGTTGGCGCTCGAAGTTGCCAAGAACCCGCCGCTGGCGGTACGCACGACGGTCCGCACCCGTCGCTGGTACATGCAGCGCTTGACCCGCGAGGCGCAGTTCATCGCCGAGCCGTTCAAGCTCTACCTCACCGAGGATTTCCAGGAGGCCGCCCGCGCCTTTACGGAAAAACGCCCGCCGCGGGGCTTCAAAGGGCGGTGACGGCGCGCATGGCCCCCGCCAACCGGCCGCTCGCCGGGATTACGGTCCTCGATTTCGGCCAAGTGTATCAGGGCCCATACGCAACGCTGCTGATGGCGCAGGCCGGTGCCGACGTGATCAAGATCGAACCGCCGCAGGGTGAGCCGCTGCGGCGACGAGCCCCACGCAGCAAGAGCACAACCTTTCCGATCGCGATGCTGAACTCGAACAAGCGCGCGATCACGCTGAACCTGAAGCACGAGCGCGGCCGCGACCTCCTGTTCCGGATGGTGACAAAGGGCGACGTGCTGTTGGAGAACTTCGCCCCCGGCGTGATGGACCGCCTCGGTGTCGGCTGGGGCGTGCTGCACGAGATCAACCCGCGCCTTGTCTACGCCACCGGCTCCGGCTACGGGATCACCGGTCCCGATCGCGACAACCTGGCAATGGATTTGACGATCCAGGCGGTCGGCGGGCTGATCGCCTCGACCGGTTTTCCCGATGGGCCGCCGCTCAAATCCGGTCCGGCGATCGTCGACTTCATCAGCGGCATTCACCTTTACGCCGCGGTTGTCACCGCCCTTTTCGAGCGCGAGCGCACCGGTATCGGTCGCTTGGTCGAGGTAGCGATGCAGGAGGCCGCCTACGCGACGATCACCTCGCAACTGCACGCCTATCACGACACAGGCAAGAGACCGGAGCGCACTGGCAACGCCAGCCACGGACGGGTGCCGATCAATGTCTATCCGGCAAAAGACGGTTACGTCGCGATGAATCTCGCCGTCGAGGAGCACTGGCACAGCCTGTTGAAGGCGATGGGACGCGAGGACATGCGCGACGACCCGCGCTTCAAGGACAACGCGGCCCGGGTCGTGCATCGCGAGGCAACCGACAACGCGATCGCGGGTTGGACGCGTACGCTCGACAAAATGGATATCTTCGCGGTTGCCAAACGCCACCGCATTCCGCTGGCGCCGGTGCGCGAGGTCGACGAGGTCATGCACGACCGCCACATGCATGAGCGCGGCTTCCTTCACGAGATCGAGCATGACGAGATCGGCCGCATCACGGTGCCGAGCTCGCCGTTACGCTTTCACGGTGCAGAGCCGGTGCCAATGAGGCCGAGCCCGAAGCTGCGCCAGCACAATGCGGAAATCTATGGCGCTTGGCTCGGCTTGTCTGCCGAGGAAATCGCCGGTCTCGAGCGCGACGGAGTCATCTAGTGACACTGCCGGAATTGCGTTTTGCGGCGATTCCGTCAATGGCGCGGCACCGGTATGAAGGTGACCGCTTCAGCTATATGGAAGCCGGGCCGCCGAACGCGCCGCCGTTGCTGCTGCTGCACGGCGTCGGCAGCAATTCGATGGGTTGGCGGTTCCAATACGAAGGGCTCGCCGACCGGTTTCGGGTGATCGGCTGGAATGCGCCGGGCTACATGCTTACAGACAATCTCTGCATTGACGCGCCGGCACGCGGCGCTTACGGCGACGCGCTCGCCGATTTTCTCGCGGCGCTCGACATCGGTCGGTTCGAGGTTCTGGCAAACTCCTTCGGCACCCGGGTGGTGCAGGATTTCGCCGCTCGCCAAACAGGCCGGATTGCGCGTGCCATCTTCACCGGCACGTCGATCGCGCAGAACCTGTCGCAGGCAGAGCGCGAGCAATTGCTCGCGGCCCGCGCCGCACAAGTGGCGCAGGGTGGCTTCGCGTTCGGCGAGCGCGTCGCCGCGCTGCTCGGACCGCGCGCCTCCGCCGAAACCACAGCCACCGTGCAGCACGCGCTGCGCGCCACCAACCCGAAAGGGTTCCTGCAGGCGGCACGCTTTATTCTCTGTGGCGATGCGCTGCCGCTCGGTTCTGGATTAACGATGCCGCTGTTGCTGATCCAGGGCAGCGACGACCGCGTCACCCCAGCCGCCACCAATGCCGCGCGCTTGGCCGAAGCGGTACCGCAGACGCGGCTGGTGACATTGGACGGGTGCGGCCACCTCCCAGAACTGGAACAGCCGGAGCGAGTGAATGCGCTCGTACGCGACTTCCTGATGCCGCTTTAGTTGCAAGGAAAAGATCATGCCCCTGCTCTACGACAAGCGCGGCCATCTCGGCATCGTCACCCTGTCGCGGCCACAGGCGCGCAATGCCTGGGGCGAGGATTACAACGAGGGTCTGAAGGAGCTGTTGCCGCAGCTCGAGGACGACCGCGACATCCGTGTCGTGATCCTGACCGGCGACGATGCCGGCGGTGCGTTCAGCGCCGGCGCCGATCTCAAGAACCCGAAGACGCACACCAGCGCCTCGATCGCTGATGCGATCGAGGCCTTGCCGAAGCGGAGGCGCCACCAGGCGATGAACCTGCTGTCGGATTTCGCCAAGCCGCTGGTCGCGGCGGTCAATGGTTACGCGGTCGGCATCGGCTGCATCGTCACTTATTGCTGCGACCTGATCGTCGCCTCCGAGCGCGCCGAATGGCGTCTGCCGCAAGTCGGGCTCGGCATCCTGCCGGCGCAGGGCGGCACGGTGCGCCTTGCCCGCTGGATCGGCCGCGGCATGGCGATGCGCGTCGCGATGGGATTCCCGCTGAAGGCCGAAGAGGCCTATCGCTGCGGCCTCGCGCAATGGCTGGTACCGCACGACGAGCTGATGGCGAAGGCGATCGAGGTGGCAGAGCATGTCGCGTCGATGCCGCCGCTCGCCGCGCGGCTCGCCAAGGAGGCAGTCAGTTTCGGCATGGACTCGTCGCTGCGCGAGGCAGCCAATGCCGACCTCTACCGCTTCATGGCGCTCGAACTGACCGAGGACAAGAAAGAGGCGCATCAGGCCTGGCGCGAGCGCCGCAAGCCGGTGCTGAAGGGCCGCTAGCTACGCGCTCTGCCGCGCCAGCATCGGCGGTTGGCCGGGGATCGCCGTCTCGATCTCGGCAACGGCCTCCGCGAGCGAGGTGGCGATCGCATCGGCGATCGCGGTCACGGCCGGATCGGCGCCGGCCAGTTTCGCATGGTCCTGGCCCCAGAAACCGACTAGCAGCCGGGCGTGCCGGGCCCGCCGCCGCACCCGGCGGACCAGGTATTGCACGCGCGCTGACGAGCGAGCGCTGAGCAGCGACAGGCAGACGACCGGCGCGTTCTTCAATGGCAGCCGATCGAGGTTGAACGTCGTCAGCGCGTCCGGCGAGAACACCTGAACCGGATGGCCGCGCCGCCGCAACAGGTGCTGCAACAGCCAGGCGGCGGCGAGGTCGAGCTCGTTGCGGCCGGCCAGGCAGACGATCGGCTCGCGGCGCCGGTCCTCCTCCGCCTGGCCGTCCTCGGCAAGATTATCGAGCACGGTCGCGAGTCCCGCCGCGATGGCCGCCCGGCGCGGCGCCGGCAACGCGCCGCGATCGCTGTCGGCCTGTGCCATTGCCAGCGCCGGGATCGCGACTTCGTCGAAAAACGCGTCGAGCGAGTGCTCGCGGGCATAGGCCTCGGCCTCTTCGGTCGCTTCCTCGGGGTCGCGAGCCAAGAGGCGCTGATAAAACCGCTCCTGCGGCGACAGCACCGGCTGGTTGCCAAGCAGCACGTCGAGAAACCGCAAATGCGGCACATAACGGCCAAGTACGACGAGGCACACCGTCAGCGGCGTCGCCAGCAGCAGCCCGACGGTGCCCCACAGCCACGTCCAGAACGCCGCCGCGGCGACAATCGCGACCGCCGACAGGCCGGTGCTGCGTGCGTAGATCCAGGGCTCTGCGATGTTGGCGGTGAACGTCTCAACCACCGCGAACAGCGCCACCGTCCATAAGAGCTTGCTCCAGCCGGGATCGACCGCGATCGCCAGCATGCATGGCACGATCGCCGTCAACGGCCCGCCGATATAGGGAATGAACCGCGTCACGATGCCGAGCACCGCCCAGAGCGGCGCATTCGGGATGCCGATCACCGCGAGGCCAATGCCGATCGCGGCGCCATAGCCGATCCCGACCGCGAGCTGCATCAACAGATAGGCGCTGACCCGCGCGGCGGCCTCGTTCATCGCCGCGGTCGTGCGTTCGAGGTCGCCAACCCCGGCGAGGCGCAGCAGCCGGCCGCGCAAATCCTCGCGCTGGAGCAGGATGAGGATCGCGAACAGGCCAACGAGACCGGCGGCGGCAAGGACCGGCAGCAACGGCCCGACCACGTCCCGCAATACCTGCAACGGCGCCGCCTGCGGCTGCTTGATCTCGACCGGCACCGGCGGCCCTGACGCGGCGCCGGTGCCGGATGGCGGGGCCAGAGAATGCGACGAAGCTGAAAACTCGTTGCTCAGATCCTGAAAGACCTGGGTGACCCGGCTGATAATGCCGCCACCCGGTAGACCGTTCAGCGAGCGGATTTTGGCGGCGATGTTGTATTCGTATTTCGGCAGGTTCTGCGCCAGCGTGAAGACTTCGTCGCCGACCGAGGCGGCGACGCCGAGGATCACGACAAACGCAACCAGCACCGCCGCGACGACTGCCGGCACCCGGCCGATATAAGGCCGCAGCGCCCGCACCGCCGGCGCCAGCATCAGGCTCAGGAGCACTGCAAGCGCGAACGGTTCGAGGATGACGCTGCCGAAATAAAGCCCGGCGATGATGCCCGCGGCGATGACAACGGCGGCGATCGCCCGCAACGCCGGCTCACCGGCCTCGTCCCGGCCGAGCGGCGGCGGATTGTCGCCGGCGTCCTCGTCGAAGCGCGCGCTCATACGCAGCGAACGAGGCGGCGAGAAATCTCTCCCGCGGCTGTCCAATCGCTAGTTTTGCCCACTAGCCGATTGCGCGCATGGACGGCGCCACGTATTCTACTGGCGGTCTAAAGCCTGTGCTGGGTTATTCCGCCGTCATCAATTCCACGCGCAACATTGGGGAGACGAATGAAACCCTCTTTCACGATCAAACTAGTCGCCATCGGACTTGCGTTCGGCTTGGCGGCCTGCGCCAACATGGCGCCGCCTCCGGCACCTCCGCCGCCCGTCGCCGCCGCTCCGCCGCCGCCACCGACGCTATACCAGCAACTCGGCGGACAGCCGGCGATCGTCGCTGTCGTCGATCGGCTGGTCGACAATGTCGCGCATGATCGGCGGATCAACCGCTACTTCGCGCGTGCGAACATCCCGCGGCTGAAGCAGGGCCTGGTCGACCAGGTTTGCCAGGCGACAGGCGGCCCGTGCGTCTATCAAGGCCCGCCGATGCGCGTCGTGCATCACCGCATGCATGTCACCAAGCGTGCCTTTAACGCGCTGGTCGAGGACCTCGTCCGGGCGATGGACTCGCTGAATGTGCCGAAGCCGCTGCAGCAGCAGCTGCTGGGGATCCTCGGCCCGTTGGAGGTCGATATCGTCAACGTCTGACGCTCGATATCCGGGCGAGTGCGAGGGGCCGCCGCGAGGCGGCCCCTTTCGCATTTCCGGAAGGCGATTCCAGCCCACTCGGCTGGCCGGTGTCGCGTGAACCACTACCCTCACCTTCCAGGCTTCTCAACGCGTCCCGCTTCCGCTTAAATCTTAGGGCGTCTCGGCCGAGGCAGAGCTCGCCGCCGGGTTGCGTCGAACAAAGAGAACCTTTGCGGGCGATCGTACAGTGGGGAGAGAACGCCTGATGGCCACGTTAGAAACCACCGCCGCTGCCGCGCCGCTGACCGAAGCGGAACATCGCGCACATCTGCGCCGCGCCGTCGTCGCAAGCACCGTCGGCACGACCATCGAGTGGTATGATTTTCTGATCTACAGCACGATGACCGGCCTTGTTTTCGGAAAGGTGTTCTTTTCCGGCAGCGACCCCCTGATCGACACGTTGAAGGCATTCGGCGTCTTCTTCATCGGCTTTGTCGCGCGGCCAATCGGCGCGGCGATCTTTGGCCATTGGGGTGACCGCATCGGTCGCAAGGCGACCCTGATCGTGACGCTGTTGATGACCGGCATCGCCACCGCCGCGGTCGGCCTCGTCCCCGGCTACGATTCGATCGGCCTCTGGGGCGCCGTGATCCTGACCTTCCTGCGCCTGATCCAGGGCATCGGCGTCGGCGGCGAATGGGGCGGTTCGGTGCTGCTTGCGATGGAATGGGCGCGCACCAACAAGAACCGCGGCTTCATCGCCTCCTGGCCGCAATTCGGCGCGCCAGCCGGGCTGTTCCTGGCCAATCTGGCGGTACTGGCGTTCAGCTGGATCTCCGGCGACCAGTTCCTGGTCTGGGGCTGGCGCATTCCGTTTCTGCTCAGCATCGTGATGGTCGGCGTCGGGTTGTGGATCCGTCTCGGCATCCTCGAGACGCCGGTGTTCCAGCGCATTATCAACGAGAACCGGGTGGCGCGGGCGCCGACGCTTGAGGTGTTCCGCAAGCAGCCGAAGGAGATCGTGCTGACGGCTCTGTTGCGCCTCGCCGAGCAGTCGCCGGGCTATATCTTCAACGCCTTCATCTTCACCTACGGCACGCAGGTGCTCGGCGCCTCGCGCGATCTGCTGCTGATTGGCCTGATCACCACGACCGCGCTCGGTTTCATGTGGGTGACGGTCGCCGGCTGGCTGTCCGACGTGATCGGACGGCGGCAGATGTACATCATCGGCTGCGTCTTCGTCGCGGTCTTCACCTTCGTCTATTTCGCGATGCTCGACACCCGCTCGCCGACCCTGATCTTCATCGCGGTCGCGCTGTCCTTCATCCCGGTGATGACGATGTACGGGCCGGAGGCGGCGCTGATCGCCGAGGCGTTCACGCCGCGACTGCGCTACAGCGGTGCCTCGATCGGCTATCAATTGGCCTCGATCATCGCCGGCGGCCCGGCGCCGTTCATCTCGACTTGGCTGTTTGCGACCTACAACTCGACCGTCCCGATCGGCATCTACGTCGTGATCTGCGCCGTGATCAGCATCGGCGCGACCCTTATGCTGCCGGATTACACCAACAAGGACATTTCCGAGGAGGCCGCGGAATACGCCGGCGTGTGACCGCGCCGGGGCGCCGCCCGTCCTTGGGGGGCGCCCTGCTGATCCTCCCGCGCACCCGGGGAAGGTCCGCCGACGCCAGGCGAGGTCGGGTGGGGGTTTTCGGAGTGTGGTCGTCGCACGGGACTGCGGCCGGCCCTTTAATGCAGCCGCTTTTCGCGATCCAGTGCTTCCGCCGGGATCTCGGCTTGGTTTGGTTGCGCGATGCAATGTCCGAGGAACGTCGATGCCAGCAGACAGCGCCGCACCAGCGCGAGCATTTGCGCCACATCGCCCGGCACTCTGGTCAGGTCTTCGATCAATCGCAGTGGGCTCTCGTCATTGTGTTCGCGCGCGATTTCGTCGAGGCGCTTGAGCAGCGCCTCGTTTTCCTTCTTCACCACGGCGAGATTGGTCAGCGCCCGCCTGGTCAACTCGGGCCCGGTTTGATTGATCAGCTGGGTCGCATAAAAGCTGATGTTGTTCACCAATACGCCGAGCCGCTCTCGTTCGGTTGGCGTGAACAGCATCTTCAGCGGCATCTTGATTGATCTAAGTTAGAGTGACGCCCGATCTTGCGCGTAAGGCTAACGCCCGCAAATTGCTGCGGCCACTCTTAAGCGTGTCTTAATTGCTCAAATTTTAAGGAACTCTCCCCGGGCGGGATGGGTCCACCGAGCCGGCGATGGGCCGTTTGACTTGGGGTCGGCCGGGTCCTACGCTTTTTACCTCGCATAAACTGGCGGCCGCCGCCGCTCCCGGGAGGATATCATGAGCGCCCATATGAGCCCCGCACAGGTCCGCGCCGGCCTCAAGCACCCGATCATCGACGGCGATGGCCACTGGGTCGAATACACCCCGGTCTTTGCCGAGCGCATGCGCAAGGCGGTTGGCGATAAGGGAGCCGACGGTTTCCTCGCCTCGCAGCGGCGTATCCCCGACTCGCTGTCGCTGACGATCAAGGAGCGCAAGCGCCGCGGCACCGCGATGGAAGGCTATTGGGGCCGGCAGTCAACCAATACCCGCGACCGCGCCACCGCGATGATGCCGAAGATGCTGTATGACCGGCTCGACGAGCTCGGCATCGATTTCGGAATCGTTTACCCGACTGCCGGGCTCGGCATCCCGCGCATCGCCGACCACGCGACCCGCCGTGCCGTGATCCGCGGCTTCAATATCGTGACCGCCGAGTTCTTCAAGGGTCTTGAAGACCGGCTGACCCCGGCCGCCGTCATTCCGATGCACACGCCCGAGGAGGCGATCGAGGAGCTCGAATTCTGCACCAAGCAGCTCGGGTCCAAGGTCGGGATGTTCGGTAGCGGCATCGCCCGGCCGCTGCAAGTGACCAAGGATTGGGTCGCCAAAGGCCTCGACCCGCTGGTCGCGCGCCACGCCGTCTTCTACGATCAGTTCGGCCTCGACAGCGACCACAATTACGACGCGGTCTGGCAGAAATGCCGTGAGCTCGGTATTGCCCCGACCTTCCACACCGGCGGCCGCAGTTTCGGCCTGCGCAACAACCCGTCGAACTTCACCTACAACCATATCGGCCATTTCGCCGCCGCCGGCCACGCCGTCGCGAAGGCGCTGTTTTTGGGCGGGGTCACCCGCCGCTTCCCCGATCTGCGGTTCGGCTTCCTCGAAGGGGGCGTCGGCTGGGGCTGCCAGCTCTTCGCCGATCTGATCGAGCATTGGGAGCGGCGCGGCGCCAAAGGCATCGCCTATATGGACCCGAAGAAGCTCGACCGGAAACTGCTACGCCAGATGGTCGACAAATACGGCTATGCCGATTACGCCGCCGAACTCGACCGGCGCGACGGCTGGCCGATGAAGGAAGAGGACGAAATGACCGGCAACGTGCCGGTGCTCGACGATTACGCAGCCTGCAAGATCAGCCAGAAAGGCGACTGGATCGACCTCTACGCCAACCCGTTCTTCTTCGGCTGCGAGGCCGACGACCGGATGAACGTGACCGCCTTCGGCAAGGCCAACCCGTTCGGTGCCCGCATAAACGCGATCTTCTCGTCCGATATCGGCCATTTCGACGTGCCAGACATGCTGATGCCGGTGCCGGAGGCCTACGAGCTGGTCGAGGAAGGGTTCATTACCGCCGACGATTTCCGCGATTTCACCTTCACCAACTCGGTGCGGCTGTGGGGGACGCAGAACCCGCGCTTCTTCGACGGCACCCGGGTCGCCAAGGAAGCCGCCGCGGTGTTGCGCGAGGCGCCCGTCCGCGCCGCGGCGGAGTAGCTGTCCGGCTAGGCGGGGGGCGACGCGATCGCCGCCATCACCTCCCGCAGGCGGCCACCGACGATCATCGCCTCTTCCAGCTCCGGCCGGCGGTCGAGGAGGTTGCGGTAGACCGCGGGGACTGCGGCGACGATCTCGCCGCCACGGCCGAGGATCTCGTCACCGAATTCGAGCATACGCAAATTCGGCCAGGCGCGCGGCCGCATCCGGACGATCGCCGCAAACACCTCGCGCGCGGGTCGCTCGGGCGCAGCCTGGGCCAGGATCAGCGCCGCCGCCGCGGTCGAGCGCGACACCCCGGCATGGCAGTGGATCAGCAGGTGGTCGTTCGGCGCACCGCCAAGCTCGGCGCCGAATTCGAGCAGGCGTTCGACATCCTCGGCGCTCGGCGCGACCTGCTGAGGCTGCGGCTCGATAATGTCGTGGAAGCGCAAAGAGAGCCTGCGGTGCCGCGGAAAACCGGCGAATTCCGGCGGGTCGGCAAGGTCAGGATCGTGGATCGACAGAATGTGAGTGATGCCGGCCGCACTGTGCGCCTCGATCTCGGGAATGCCGCAGATCGTGATCCCGAAGGGGGGGAAATCGGTCGTACTCGCCATAAGCGATGCCAGAGCATGATTAACGGTTGCGGTCAACCCCGTCCGGCCGGCGTTCCGGGCCGATCAGCGCGTCACGGTGTTTAGCTAGCAAAACCAAACGGTTTGTCGTGAGGAGGCATGCAAGATCCTTCGTCAGAACGCCGTGAGGGGCGACTGGGTTTCGCCGCGCGCATCGACCGCGCCGCGCGGGACATGAACGCGTTTCTGTTCGTGTTGGCGGTCGGTTTGGCGGCGCTCGACCTGAGCTGCTACTGGGCGCTCAAATTGCGCGATGCGCTGCCGCCGGTGCGGCCGACCGCCATTGCCGCCGCGGTGCCGGAGACCGGCTTCGCCGCGGCTCAGCCGGGCCTAGTACAGCCGCGCTAGCGTTCGTGCAACATCGCGCGAGGCGCGACCAGAGCGGGAGCGAGCGGCGGCGGTGCTACTCCAGCGCCTTGACGATCTCCTCGCACATCTTTTTTGCGTCGCCGAACAGCATCATCGTGTTGTCGCGGTAGAACAGCTCGTTCTCGACACCAGCATAGCCAGAGGCCATCGAACGCTTGACGAACAGCACCGTTTTCGCCCGCTCAACATCAAGGATCGGCATGCCGTAGATTGCCGAGGTCGGATCCGTCTTGGCGGCCGGGTTGGTGACGTCGTTGGCGCCGATCACAAAGGCGACATCGGTCGAGGGGAAGTCGCGATTGATCTCATCGAGCTCGAAGACTTCGTCGTACGAGACGTTGGCTTCGGCCAGGAGCACGTTCATATGGCCCGGCATGCGGCCGGCAACCGGGTGGATCGCATAGCTGACTTTCACGCCGTCCTTCTTCAGCAGGTCCGCCATCTCACGCAGCGCGTGCTGTGCCTGCGCCACTGCCATGCCGTAACCGGGCACGATAATGACCGAACCGGCATTTTTCAGGATGAACGCGGCATCCTCGGCGCTGCCGGATTTCACCAGACGGTCGCCAACCGCGGCGGTTGGCGCCGCGCCACCTTCGGTGCCGAAACCGCCGAGGATCACGTTGAAGATCGAGCGGTTCATCCCCTTGCACATGACATAGCTGAGGATCGCACCCGATGAGCCGACCAGGGCCCCAGTGATGATCAAGAGGCTGTTCGACAGCGTGAAGCCGATGCCGCAGGCGGCCCAGCCCGAATACGAGTTGAGCATCGAGATCACGACCGGCATGTCGGCACCGCCGATCGGCAGGATCAGCAGGAAGCCGAAGGCCAGTGACAGCAGCACCAAAAGCGCGAAGACCCAGTTCGCTTCACTGACCGTGAAGAGCGCAATCAACAGGATCAGGATCGCGCCAAGCGCCGCGTTGAGAAAATGCTGCCCGGCAAAGATCAACGGCCGGCCGGAGACCAGCCCCTGCAATTTGGCGAAAGCGACGACCGAACCGGTGAAGGTGATCGCGCCGATGGTCAGCCCGATCGCCATCTCTACGAGACTGGCGGGTTCGATCGCACCGCGCACGCCAATGCCGTAGGCTTCAGGCTCGCCGAAAGCCGCGGTGGCGACGCAGACCGCAGCAAGGCCGACGAGGCTGTGAAACGCGGCGACCAGCTGCGGCAGCGCCGTCATCTGAATCTGCCGCGCGATATAGGCGCCGACCGCGCCGCCGATGACGATCCCCAGCAGGATCAGCCAGTAGCTGACGACTTGTGGCATTGCCAGTGTCGTCAGGATGGCGATCGCCATTCCGACAATGCCGAAGAGGTTCCCGCCTCGAGCCGTCTCGGGTGAAGAGAGGCCCCGCAGCGCCATGATGAAACAGATCGAGGCGACCAGATAAAGGAGCGCCGAAACGCTGTCGGTCATCGGACTGGCGCCCGCTATTTCTTGCGCTGGAACATTTGCAGCATCCGCTGCGTAACGATGAACCCGCCGAAGATGTTGACCGCTGCCAGCGTCACCGCGACGAAGCCCATCACCTTGGCGAAGCTCAGTCCGGCCGGGCCCGCCGCGATCAGTGCGCCGACGATGATGACGCTCGATATTGCGTTGGTGACACTCATCAGTGGCGAATGCAGCGCCGGCGTCACCCGCCACACGACGTAATAACCGACGAAGACGGCTAGCGCGAACACCGTCAGCTCGAAGACGAACGGCGTTCCGGCGTGCGACACTGGGTGTGCCGCCAGCGTCAGCTGCTGCGCCAGATTATCAAGATTTCGGGCGAGCGCCCCGGCATCGCCGGCGAGCTCGCCGGCGCGCTGGGCGAGCGATGCGGGATCGGCCATGTCCTCTCCCTAGCCGGTCGGTTCCGAAGGGGCCGGCTCGGCGACCGGCGCCGGCGGCACCAGCGCCGGGTTGACGACGGCGCCGTCAAGCGTCAGCAGCGCGGCATTGACGATCTCGTCCGACCGGTCGATGCGCAGCCCGGTCTCCTTGCCGACGATCAGCCCGATGAACGCCAGCAGGTTGCGGGCATAGAGTTGGCTCGCATCGACAGCGATGCGCGACGGCATATTCGGGTGCCCAACGATCGATACGCCGTTTGCGGTCCTGACAGTCCTGCCGGCGCGGCTGCCCTCGACGTTGCCGCCGGCCTCGACCGCCAGATCGACGACGACCGAGCCGGGCGCCATCTCGGCAACCATGTCCCTGGTCAACAGCACCGGTGCCTTGCGGCCCGGGATCAGAGCGGTGCAGATCACAATGTCGGTGCGGCGCAGCGCCTCGGTGATTCGTTCGCGTTGCCGGCGCTGGTAGTCCTCGTCCATTTCGCGCGCATAGCCGCCGGCCGTCTCGGCCGATTGCGCCGCCTCCTCATCGACGCTGATGAAGCTGGCGCCGAGGCTCTCGACCTGCTCCTTCGCCGCGGCTCGCACATCAGTCGCCGAGACAATCGCGCCGAGCCGGCGGGCGGTGGCGATCGCCTGCAGGCCGGCTACCCCGGCCCCCATCACCAGCAGCCGCGCCGCCTTGATCGTACCGGCAGCGGTCATCATCATCGGAAACGCACGGCCGAATTCGCCGGCCGCGTCAAGCACCGCCTTGTAGCCGGCGAGATTCGCCTGCGACGACAGCACGTCCATCGTCTGGGCGCGGGTGATGCGCGGCAGCAACTCCATTGCGAAGGCCGCGACGCCCGCCGTCGCGTAGGCCTCGACGTCGATCGGGTGTTCGAGCGGCCGCAACAGCCCAACCAAGGCCGCGCCGGGCTTCATCAGCTTTAGTTCGTCGATGCCGTCTTCACCGAGGATCGGCCGCTGCACCTTGAGCACGAGATCGGCGCCGCTTAACGCCGCCGCCGCATCGGCGACCACGGTTGCACCCGCACCGGTATACGCCGCATCGGTGAACGATGCTTCGGCCCCGGCGCCGGCCTCAACCGCGACTTCCAGGCCCATCGCGCCGACCATCGATTTGACGCTATCGGGAGTGGCCGCGACGCGCCGCTCATGCGGGCGCCTCTCCTTGACGACGGCGACCTTCATCCGTGCTTAAGAGCCATGCTGTTTGCCGGGCGCGCACTTATGACCCGCGCCCCCGCCTTTGTGAAGAGCGAAGGCCGTCAGCCCTCGGTCCTGGGACGAGCGACAAGGAAGACAATCATGTCCCAGGAATTACGGATCGCAACGGCCAGCAGCAAACCCAGTCCGAGTGCTAGCAGCCGCAGGTCCGCCGACGGGTGCGACAGGGTGACGGCCGCGGCCCCGACCATCACGCCATAGCCGGCAAAGGGCAGGACCGCGTACCACACCTTGTCGGCGCGATCGACCTCGTGCCGGCCGATGCGCAGTAGAATCCCGCCGGAATAGACAAGCCCGGCCAGGCCCCCTAAGCCCATCGCCATACCGAGCGATTCAATATCGAGCGCCGGGACCAGCATTACGGTGCTGCTGAACAGCACCGCCGACAAGTGCGCCACCGTCGCGGTCAAGAACACGCGGGTGGCGGCGGACCGCTCGGGCGTCAGCAAACCGCGGCCAAGCGAGGCAACGACGAACATCGCCCCGATCAAGGTCGCGGCGGCGCTCCCGAGCAGGCCGAAGAGACTATGCCACTCGGGCAGCGCAACAGCAGGCACGCGGCGTTCAGCCCGCCCGTAATCTTGCCGTGGCCTCGCGGTTAACGCCGCCAGGCGCTAGGACGACGCGGTAATCGCGCTCGGCAATCTCCGGCGAGATCAGTCCGTCGGCAACATCGGACGCGACTTGGTCGGGATCGCGTTCGGCGGGATTGCCGAAGCCGCCGCCGCCCGGCGTCTCGAGCCGGATGTAGTCGCCGCCGGGGATGCTTTGCCGGCCTTTGGCACCGAGCTTGCCGCCAATCGCGAGCGAAACGCGTCCCGGCGCACCCGCGCCGCCGCCTTCGCGGCCACGGGCGGGGTGGTTGATGCGTTCGAAATTGCACAGCATCGCGATCGGGGTGCCGTCGGCGCCGCCCAATTCGATGATCTGGCCGAGGCCGCCGCGCTGCCGGCCAACGCCGCCGGACCCTTCGCGGAATTCGCGGCGGCGGAACATAACCGGCGCAACCGCCTCCGTCGCCTCGACCGGGATCGTGCGCACGCCGGACGGAAAGGCGGTCACGTCAAGCCCATCCTTACCCGGGCGTGCGCCGGCGCCGCCGCAATGGAAGATCGCGGTGCTGAACGGCCGCACCTCCGGCCGCGGACGGTCGCCTTCGGCGCCAAGCTCGTCGAGCACATCGGCACCGCCGTAGATCTGCGGGATCCACAGCGACGAGGCGCCTTCGGCCGGGACGCCGCCCTCCATGACCTGATGCAGGCAGCCGAACACCACATCCGGCAGCATGTGCCCGACCGTGTGGCGCGAGGCGACCGCGCGCGGCCGCTTCGCATTCAGCACGCAGCCATCCGGCGCGCTGACGGTGATCGGGGCCAGCGAGCCGGCATTGTTAGGTACTTCCGGCGCGACCAGGCATTTCACGCCGAACGCGGTGTAGGCGAGCGTGTAGTTCAAGACGACGTTGATGCCGCGCGAACTGGCCGGCGAGGTCCCGGCGAAATCGACATGGATGCCGTCATCGCCGATCGTCATCTCGGCTTCGAGGTGCAGCGGCCGCTCGAACCCGTCCATATCGACGCTGTTGCGGTATTTGCCTGCCTTCAGCTTGCGGATTTCCTCGAGCGTCGCCTCGCGCGAGGCCTCGATGATGTGCGTCCCGAGCCGGTCGAGATTGCCGATGCCGAATTCGTCCATCATCTCGACGAGGCGGCGGCTGCCCTCGTCGTTGCAGGCGGCGAGCGCGTAGACATCGCCTTCGACCTGCAACGGCTCGCGGACATTGGCGCGGACGATGCTCATCAGATCGTCATTCATGCGGCCTTCGCGGGCCAGCGGCATCAGCGGGATCGACAACCCCTCCTCGAACACCTGCCGGCCGTCCGGCCCCATCCCGAGGCCGCCGATGTCGACAACATGGACGGTGCTGGCGAACAGACCGACCGGTTCGCCGCGCAGGAAGGTCGGGCTGACCACGGTCAGATCATGGAGATGGCCGCAGGTCAGCCACGGATCATTGGTGATGTAGTGGTCGCCCGGCTTCATCGTGTGCAGCGGGAACGCGTCGAGGAAATGCCGTACCGCGATGGCCATCGAATTGACGTGACCGGGTGTGCCGGTGACTGCCTGGGCCAGCATGTTACCGTCCTTGTCGAAGACGCCAGCCGAGAGATCGCCGGCCTCGCGCACGGTCGTCGAGAACGCGGTCCGGACCAGCGCATCCCGGTTACCGCCGTGTCGCTGTCGCGCGGCGATGTCGATGCGTTCGCCGCGGCGCTGAAATCGGCA
>DATARH010000237.1:0-7026 GCA_036264235.1 Allostellaceae bacterium | reverse complement strand
CTTTCGGCCGGAGGGCACGGACCATTGGACCGGCGGCTCGGCTTACGACCCGGACTCGGGGAATACCTATAGCGGGGAAATGACCCTGAAACCCAATGGCTTGCTCAGTCTGCGCGGGTACATCGGCATTACGCTGTTCGGCCGCAGCGAAGACTGGACGCGCTACACGTCGCCGATCACCCGCTGTCCGGCCGAATAGTCATCGGCCAGCCGCAGGGCACTGAAACTCAGTCGGACTGCTACTCGCCGCGCTCGGCCCAGGCGAGCAGGCGGTCGAGGAATTGGGCGCCGGCGGCGAGTTCGGCGCGGGTGATGTATTCGTTTGGCCGGTGTGCCACCTCGATCGAGCCGGGGCCGCAGACAATCGCCGGGATGCCGGCCTGTTGAAAGAGGCCGGCCTCCGTCGCGAAGGACACAGTGGTCGTTGTGTTGGCGCCGGTCAGCCGCCGCGCCAGCGCCTCGGCCGGCGACCCCGCATCCGGCACCAGCGGCGGCACCGCGGTGATCGTCTCGGTCTCGACCGCGGCGCCGGGATACCTCGCCCGCATCCGCGGCAACAGGTCGGTCTCGATAAAGCGCTCGATGCGCGCCTTCAACGCCACCGCGTCGTCTTCGGGCACATTGCGCAAATCCCAGTCGAAGACGCAGTCGCGGGCGATGATGTTGACCGCCGTGCCGCCGGCGATTGTGCCGACGCTCATCGTCGTGTGCGGCGGCTCGAACCCGCTGTCGGGATGGCCGCGTGCCCGCGCCTCGTCGGCGAGACGCGCGATCTCGGCGATGATCTCCGAGGCGGCGACGATCGCATTGACGCCGCGATCGGGTGCGCTCGAATGGCCTTCGAGCCCGCTGACCCGCGTGCGGAAGAAGTTGCAGCCCTTCTGCCGGTTGGCGACCTGCATCGAGGTCGGCTCGCCGATGATCGCCAGCGCCGGCCGTGCGATGTCGTGCGGCAGCGAGCGGATCAGCGCCGGCGCGCCGAGACAGCCGGTCTCTTCGTCATGGCTGAGGGCGAAGTGCAGCGGCACCTTGAGCGGCCGCGCCACCGCCTCGGGTACCAGCGCCAGTGACAGCGCGATAAAGCCCTTCATATCGGCGCTGCCGCGCGCCTGCAGCCGCTCGCCCCGCTCGGTCAGCCGGAACGGGTCGCTGTCCCAGGGCTGGCCCTCGACCGGCACCGTATCGGTGTGTCCCGACAGGATCACGCCGCCGCGTTCCGCAGGACCGACCGTCGCAAACAGATTGGCCTTGCCCTCGCTGTCGCCCGACAGCCGGCTGTCGATGCCGTGTCCCTTGAGGTAGTCCGCGACCCAGCGGATCAGCTCGAGATTCGAGCGGGTCGAGGTCGTGTCGAAAGCGATCAGGCGCTCGAGGATTTGCAGCGTCCGATCCGATCTGGAGGCGGCGAACCCGGCGTCAAACGTGTTCGCCACTCCCGCCTCCGGGGGTGCCGATCATCGCCAGCACCTCGCGCCGGGACAGCGGGTCGGTGCGGAAAGTGCCGAGCATCCGGCTCGTCACCATGCTGACTCCCGGCTTGTGCACGCCGCGCGTGGTCATGCATTGGTGCGCCGCCTCGATCACAACCGCGACGCCCTTCGGCTGCAGCACTTCGTCGAGGGTGTTGGCGATCTGCGCCGTCATTTTCTCCTGGATCTGCAGCCGCTTGGCATAGACCTCGACGAGTCGGGCAAGCTTCGAGATGCCGACGACGCGGTTGTTCGGCAGGTAGGCGACATGCACCTTGCCGATGATCGGCGCGATGTGGTGCTCGCAATGCGACTCGAAGCGGATGTCCTTCAGCACGACGATCTCGTCGTAGCCGTCGGTCTCCTCGAAGGTGCGCTGCAAGAGCGCCACTGGGTCGTCCTCGTAGCCGCTGAAGAATTCCTGGTAGGAGCGAACGACGCGGTCGGGAGTGCCGAGCAGGCCCTCGCGGTCGGGGTCGTCGCCGGCCCAGCGGATCAGGGTGCGGACCGCTTCGAGTGCCTCGTCACGGGAGGGCCGGCGCACCCGGACCAGCTGCTGTTTCGGTTGCGGTTTCGCTGCAGCGGCGCGCGGCTGATGTTCGGCAATCGACATGTCTCTCTCTTTCTCGCCGGCCCCTCGCAGCGGCCGCCGCGGCAATGGGATCAGTTGAGGCGCAGCGGCTGCTGCGGGCTGCCCGGCCGCGCCGCCACACCGGGGCTGTCGAGCGAAAAGGCGGGAATGCGGACGAGAAAGCGCTCGCCACCGTCGCTCTCCATTTCGTAATCGCCGACCATGAAGCCGGACGAGGTCGGCAGCGGACAGCTGCTGGTGTATTCGAAGCTCTGGCCGGGCTTGAGCACCGGCTGCTCGCCCACCACCCCGGGCCCGCGCACTTCCTGCAGCCGGCCGACGCTGTCGATGATCTTCCAGTGCCGGTTGCGCAACTGCACGGTCTCGTCGCCGCCGTTCTCGATGCGGACGTGATAGGCCCAGACGTAATGGTCGTCCGCCGGCGACGAATGCTCTTCCAGATAAACCGGCCGGACCGTGATTTTGATCGAGCGCGTGGTTTCCGTGTACATGCTCTTGCTCTTGCGGTGGGGTGGGACCCGGGACGCGCCGCCCGAAAACCGCCGCCCGAAAACCAATGTCGGGCGGGGTATCCGCGGCGTCAAGCCCGGCCCGGAGCCAACAACGCCAGCACCTTCTCGTCCGGGCGGCGCGACCCGTCGGGATTGATCGACTGGATGCAGACGTGATCGGCGCCGGCGTCCCAATGCTGCTCGACGACCCGCCGGATCGCGCCCTCATCGCCCCACGCAATATTGGCGTCGATGAAGCGGTCGGACCCGCCGCCACCGAGATCGGCATCGCCAAAGCCGAGCCGGCGCCAATTGTTGGCGTAATTTTCCAGCTGCATGTAGGGCGCGAGCGCTTGCCGTCCCAGCGCCCGCGCCTTGGCGGCGTCGGTTTCGAGCAGCACCCAGATTTCTGGGCACAACAATTTGCCCGGTCCGAGGATGCGCCGCGCCTCAGCGGTGTGTTCCGGCGTCACGTTGTAGGGGTGGGCGCCGTCAGCATGCTCGGCCGACAGCGCCAGCATCCGTGGGCCGAGCGCGGCAAGGATCGTCAGCGGCGGCTCGGGTGGTTGCGGCGCTGCGTAGGGGGCTGCCTTCATTGCCTCGAGATAGTGGCGCATCGTCGCCACCGGTTTGGCATAGACATGGCCGCGGATGCCCTCGACGGAGGGCCGGTGCGACACGCCGAGCCCGAGCAGAAAGCGGCCGCCGGATTGTTCATTGAGACCGCGCTGGCCGTTCACCATTGCCATCGGGTCGCGCGCATAGATGTTGGCGATGCCGGGCGCGACGATCAGGCGCTCGGTATTGGCGAGCAGCCAGGCCGAATGCGCCAGCACATTGCGGCCGCGGCTCTCGGGCAGCCACAGGGCCGCATAACCCCAGCCCTCGACGCGCTTGGCGAATGCCGCGCCTTCAGCCGCCGTCAGCACGTCCATCGCCGCCCAGACGCCGAGCTTCCCGAGCTTCATGCGATTTCTCCCGGTTGCGAGCGGCGGTGATTGCAGCCGGATTTGCCGGGCCGATCAAACGAAAAACGCGCCGGACCGGCTGACGCCGTAGGCGCGCTTAACGTGCTTGCCGCAGGCAGGCGCCGGGGCGCCGGCCTCCAGAAAGTTACAGGCTGCTGCCGACCGTGCCGAAGATCGAGGAGAGATTGGTCCCCACGGTCGTCATTGTCGCCACGGCCGCGACCGCGATCAACGCCGCGATCAAGCCGTATTCGATGGCGGTCGCGCCGCTGCGGTCACGCAGCACGGAGGCGGTCAGCAAGAAGTGAAGCAACTGCATTTTGTACTCCCATCGCGCAAAGTTGGCAGACCGGACAATAGGGGTCACGTCTTAAAGCCGGGTTAAATCGGTCTGTACTTGCAACCGCTGATCGGTTCAAGCTCGGCAAATCAACCACAAGGCGTGCTCGAAACTCGATGCGCCGGCGCCGCGGCACGGCGGTCGCGCGGCACCTCGCCCCTTGTTCTCGGGACCGGCCCCGCGATATCACGAGAATCCATGCCGATCCTGTTCCTCATCGTTTTTATCGACCTCGTCGGTTTCGGCCTGGTGATCCCGCTGTTGCCGTTCTATGGCGAGCGCTTTGGCGCCTCGCCGCAGCAGGTCACGGTTTTGCTGGCGGTATTCTCGCTGATGCAGATGCTGGCGTCGCCAATATGGGGACGCCTGTCGGACCGAATCGGCCGCCGGCCGGTGCTGATGGTGAGCCTCGCCGCCTCGGTTTTGTCCTACCTCTGGTTGGGCTTGGCCGATGCGTTGTGGATGCTGTTCGCGGCCCGCGCCTTGTCCGGCGCTTGCGCCGGAAACATTGCCGCGGCGCAGGCCTATATCGCCGACGTAACGCCGCCCGAGAAGCGGGCCCGCGGCATGGGGATGATCGGCGCCGCCTTTGGGCTCGGCTTCATCATCGGACCGGCGATCGGCGGCATCGTCGCCGGTAACGATCTGGCGACCGCCGATCTGCGCACGCCCGGCTTTATCGCCGCCGGGCTGTCGCTGGTGGCTTTGCTCGGGGTACTCTTCGTGCTCAAGGAGAGCCGCACCGCGGCGGCTGTCGACACCCCGCGCCGCGGCCGCATCGCGGTGCTGGTCGAGGCGCTTGCGCGGCCGGTGCTGTCGCGGCTGCTGGCGATCTTCTTTCTGGTGCTCCTCGCCTTCGCCGGCATGGAGGCGACATTCGCGCTGTGGGCAATGCGCCAGTTCGGCTGGGGGCCGGAACAAGTGGGTTATGTTTTCACCTTTGTTGGGGTCTTGTCGGCGGTGATGCAGGGCGGGCTGATCGGGCCGCTGACCCGCCGCTTCGGCGAGGAACGGCTGATGATCGCCGGGCTCGGGCTGATCGGCGTCGGGCTCTTGCTGCTGCCCTTCGCCCATGCCGTACCGCCGCTCGGCCTGGCTGTGGCGGCGCTGGCGCTCGGCATGGGGGCGATGCAGCCGACCCTGAATAGCCTCATTTCCCGCCGCGCCGGCGCGGATGAGCAAGGCAGCGTGCTCGGCGTCGCGCAATCGGTCGGCAGCCTGTCGCGCGTGCTGGGGCCGCTCATCGCCGGCTCGCTGTTTGCCGGGCTCGGCCGCAACAGTCCGTTCCTGTGGGGCGCCGTGCTCGTTGCTCTCAGCCTCGCCGTCGCCATTCGGTTGCCGCGGCCTTCGCCTCGGCCCGATCCGGTAAGCCCGCCGGCATGATGAGTCCGCTCGAGTGAGCCCAAGAGGGCGGATGCCGTCGCGGGTCGCGGGCGAAGCGCCGACCGGCGCGCGTCTGATCGACGGGTTGCGTGCGCTGAGTTCGCTGGGGCCGTATCTGTGGCCGCGCGAGTCGCTCGAATTGCGGGTCCGCGTGGTGCTGGCGGTCGGCTTTCTGTTCGCCGGCAAGCTGATCAACATCACGGTGCCGCTGTTCTACAAGCAGGCGGTCGATGCGTTAGGCACGCCGTCGGTCGCTACCGTTCCGGTGGCACTGATCCTCGGCTACGGCGTTGCCCGGGTGCTGGCGCTCGGCTTCAACGAGCTGCGCGACGCGATTTTCGCCAAGGTCGGTCAGCGCGCGGTGCGGCGCGTCGCCCTGTTGGTGTTCCGCCACATCCACAGCCTGTCGCTGCGCTACCACCTCGACCGGCGCACCGGCGCGCTCGGCCGCGCGGTCGAGCGCGGCACGCGGGCGATCGAGTTTCTGCTGTCGTTTCTGTTGTTCAACATCGTCCCGACGTTGTTCGAGATGCTGGTCGTCTGTGGCATCCTGTGGCGGCTCTACAACTGGGAATTTGCCGCGATCACCTTCGGGACGATCCTCGTCTATATCACTTACACCTTTTCGGTCACCGATTGGCGGGTGCGCTTCCGCCGCGAGATGAACGAGCGCGACAGCGAGGCCAATACCAAGGCGATCGACAGCCTGCTCAATTACGAGACCGTCAAATATTTCGCCAACGAGAATCATGAGGCGCAGCGCTTCGATCGGTCGCTGCAGGCCTATGAGCGCGCCGCGGTGAAGAGCGAGACGACACTCGCCGCTCTCAATATCGGCCAGGGCGCGATCATCGCGCTCGGCCTCGTCGCCGTGATGATCCTTGCCGGCTATGGCGTCGCCGGTGGTCGCATGACCGTCGGCGATTTCGTGCTGGTCAACACCTATCTGATCCAGCTCTACATGCCGCTCGGCTTTCTCGGTGTCGTCTACCGCAACATCAAGCAGTCGCTGACCGATCTCGAACAGATGACCGCGCTGATGCAGGTCGAGCCGGAGATCGTCGACGCGCCCGGCGCGCCGGCGCTGGCCGTCGGCAGCGGCGAGGTCGCATTCCGTAGCGTCGATTTCCGCTACGACCCGCGCCGGCCGATCCTGCAGGACGTCGATTTCCGGGTCGAACCCGGCGCCAAATTGGCGATCGTCGGCCCGACCGGCGCCGGCAAATCGACAATCGCGCGCCTCTTGTTCCGCTTCTACGACATCGACGGCGGCGCGATCGAGATCGACGGCCAGGACATCCGCGCGGTGACGCAGGACAGCCTGCGCCGCGCGATCGGGGTCGTGCCGCAGGACACGGTGCTGTTCAACGACACGGTCTATTACAACATCGCCTACGGCCGACCCGGCGCCAGCCGCGAGGAGGTCGAGGAAGCCGCGCGGCGGGCGCATATCCATGATTTCGTCGCGGGCCTCCCCGACGGCTACGAGACGATGGTCGGCGAGCGCGGCCTCAAACTGTCGGGCGGCGAAAAACAGCGGGTCGCGATCGCCCGGGTCATCCTCAAGGCGCCGCGCATCCTGATCTTCGACGAGGCGACCTCGGCGCTCGACACCAAGACCGAGCGCGAGATCCAGGCGAGCCTCGCCGAAGTGGCGGCCAACCACACGACGCTGGTCATCGCGCACCGCCTCTCGACCGTGGTCGACGCCGACCAGATCCTGGTGCTCGACAGCGGCCGGATCGTCGAGCGCGGCAGCCATCGCGAGCTGATCGTCCGCGGG